>NZ_CP022315.1:626340-939510 GCF_002216775.1 Virgibacillus phasianinus | reverse complement strand
GCTTTCGGTAATTAGCGATTATTTCGACTCCAGTGTCAGACGGCTTGGCAAAGTGGGCGTATGCATAAGCGGTACCATTGTCCGCTGCAATTTGTGCACTACCGCTACCAGTGCCCAATACCCACATTTCGGGCGTTGTTTTTATGACTGGAGTTGCAATCAAACTACTGTAACGATGGTCTTCTCCCGTGTCATCTGTAAAGTATTTTTGCAAATCTGTTACCTGCTGCTCGTAAGAAGGGCGTTTTCCTTTTTCTTCATTTAGGGCCTTGTTTACTATGCGGTAACTTGGTGACCTTCCGATGCCTAAATCTATACGGTTTGGATGCAGGGCTTCCAGCATGCGAAAATTTTCAGCCACTTTAAATGAACTGTAGTGTGGCAACATAACTCCGCCCGAACCTATCCGAATGGTGTCTGTGGAAGATGCTAAATGCATCATAAGCATTTCAGGAGTGCTGCCTGCAACCGAAAACACTTGATGGTGCTCAGCGACCCAAAATCTTTTATAACCTAAATCTTCCGCAAGTTTAGCTAGTTCAGTTGTTTGCAACAATGCCCCGCGTGAATTAACCCCTTCATCTATTGGAGAATAGTCAAGTATATTTAACGAAATCATTGAGGATTCATCCCTTTCCTCTACAATTTTCCTACATAACATAAGAGAAGGCAATTAAACGGATTGGATTATAGGCTTTGCCACTCTAACCCAACCTAAACATATTTACAACTTTTCCGTCATAGAATAACAGGGGAATTTTGTAGAGGGGTGACAACATGTCAGACTATCAAGAAGTTAGCCTATATGAAAATCGTTTTTGGTTGCAGATTTTAGGTGACCATGCACGGTTTATTTATTCAGCTTTAGCACCTGATGAAAAGGAATATATTCATACTGCTGAGAAATTGAAGAATGTTTTTGATCAATTGCTGGAACGGGCGCGGACATCTTTATCCGGTGACGCATTATTGCATTTTAACCAATATGCGTACCAGCAAGCTAATGAAATCCGTAAGTTTAAACTGGAGCTGATTAAGGAGCATTTAATCGGCCAGATTACAATTCATTTAACACCAAGTTTTTTAAATCACATGGTGAATGAGGTAGATGAGTATATCCGAATCCTAGAATATTTATGTGATGGGAAGGTTCCTCCTATATCACATGAGGTACACCATCATCTCTTATGGTTGCTAGATGCTGCGGGTCATGCCGGGGCTATTAATGATACGCTTGACAGTACAGAGCAAATGTTAAAGGAAAAAACGCACAAATTCACAAAAACGTTTAACCATTTCTATTTGAAGGCAATTGAAATGGCCGGATTTTTGAGAACATATGTCCAGGAATTCCCAGCTCTGGAACGTTTCAATTATCAGGCAGAGTTAGAAATGAAGATTTTCAAAGAATTTCTTAGAGAATTGGAGGAAATGGAACTCCAGGGTTCCGTTCTTGATACATTTTCGGCGCTTATGGCAGATCATATGGCAAGAGAAGAATGCTATTATCTGATTAAGCTGGCACAGTCCAGGGGATTAGAAACACCGAGTTGTGATCCTGCTAAGCCACGGGTTACGGAAAGCTAGGTGCCATCACAAAAATGATGTATGGGCATATGATGTGTAACACATGAGAATTCAGGAGGTTACACATATGTATTCGTACGATAGACAATATGCACCATACTATCAGATGTATTACCCATACAGACAAGTGATTTCAAGGGCGTATGCTGAGATTCAAGGTAGTGAGCTTGCACCAAATTTACACGGATATGTCGTTTTTACTGATGTTCCAAATGGCACGAATGTAACAGTGGAAGTGGCAGGACTGCCTGACTATGAACCTGCGCATGGTGACCAAGCGCCTATCGGTCCCCATGGTTTTCATATTCATCAACATGCAGATTGCGGAAGTGGTGATGAACCAGAACCCTTTCAGCAGGCGGGGGGACATTGGAATCCAACAAATCAACCACACGGTAATCATGCCGGCGATTTCCCGGTTTTGTTTTCAAATGATGGATACGCTAAGACGTCCTTTTTTACAAATAAATTTGCTGTTGAGGATGTAATAGGAAAGTCAATCATGATTCATCAAAATCCCGACGATTACCGGTCACAGCCGTCTGGCGACTCGGGGAAACGGATTGGTTGCGGGCCGATAACGGCATTTGTATAAGTTGCATGGAAATACCTCTTTGGATATTCTAATCTAAAGAGGTATTTTTTACACTTTAGGAAAGTATAAATCTTTATCGGTATAAAGTATAAAAAAATCTAAGGCTTTCGCCATTAGTTCTTGGCGTCAAGCCAAGATTTTCTAAAAAGATCAGAAAGTATAAACCAAAATCTGTCTAGCTCCAGCACCCAGAAGCTGCCGTCATAAGCAATGGACACTACGAACGCGAAACCCATGCGTTCTACGGCCCTTGCTTATGCGTTCTCTTCTAAACGGGGCACCCTGAGCTTTTCTCAGTTCGGAAAGGAAGAATTATATGATAATACGGGAACGACAGGATGATATTGTGATGATTACACAGGATAATCATGCACGAATTGCAGGTGTTTTTGCAGCTAACTGGAAAAATTCTTTTTTCAACTCAAGTAAGAAAAGAAATTCAGTTGAATTGGCTATTAATGAACATGATAGAGGCTGGATACCAGTAGATTGTACGCCATTCATGAATGACCAGAATTCGCTGCCCTATACTTTTATGTACTTTCCAACTAAGCCAAAGCTCATTTTTTATAAAAATGGAATTGATGAAGTGGAGCAAATGGATAATTATGCAGGGATTTTGTGTAGCCATCATTATGCTCGCTTTGCGGCGAATGATTCAAATGAGGAGTCACAAGCATTTGTCCAACATGAGGAAAATCGCCAAAGGAAATTGAAGGAAAAGGTAAAAGAATTTGATCCGGAATCGTTTCAGTTTCATTATGATTTGTTAAATTTCTGTGATAACTTGTCATTGTATGTCTGCTTAAATGAGCCAGGTACAGCAAAGGTTGATGAACATCAATTTTATAAAAGCGGGATACCAATTCCTACTACATTTTCTTTCCTAGGCGGTGATTATTCAGCCATTCATTGGCAGAATAAACAAACTGTCATGTTATCGGACTTTCCTTTTGAACAGCCTACCTGGATCGAAATAAAACAAAAGGTTGTATCTAAACAAAAAATAATTGAATGTGGACTAGTGGCCGCTTATAAAGATGCACCAATTGAGATCGTCCCTGTATCTATAAATAAAATTCCTCGAAGCTGATTTATATGGTATAATTAATGCTTGCGATGAGCTGATTTGCATAAGACGAAAAACGGAGCAATACATGTGAATGTGAACACATGGTTTTTCGCCGCAAACGAAGAAAAGGCGCCTATTCTGATAGGCGCCTTTTCTAATCTAGCGAAAAACCCTGTCAATTTCCTTTATCTCATCATCCGTCAGGTTAACGTCCAATGCTTTGACATTATTCAGTACCTGTTCAGCACGTTTTGCACCTGGTATTACCACGTCAATTGGTCCTCGTGTCAAATACCATGCTAATACAACATGGGCAACCTCAGTCTGCTTCGATTCAGCAATAGTGCGTATCTTATCTACCTTTTCCAGGTTTTGTTCAAATTCTCTACCTTGTAAATGAGGCATTTTGGATCGAAAATCATTAAACCTCGTATTTTTATCATATTTTCCAGCCAGAATACCCGATGCGAAAGGGAAGTATGGAACAAATGAGATATTATGTTCTTCCAAATATGGGAATAGTTCTTTTTCTGCTTCACGTTTTAACAAGTTATATTCGCCTTGATAAACATCCACATATCCATTTTTGTTAGCTTCTTTCAACTGTTCAAGTGAAAAATTGGAGACACCAATTGCTCTAATTTTCCCTTCTTCCTTTAATTCCTTTAAGGCACCAACTGCTTTATCTTTTGGTGTGTTTTTATCCGGGAAATGAATATAAAATAAATCAATGTAATCGGTTTTTAAGCGTTTCAGACTATCCCCAACTGCCTGCTTTAAAAAGGCTGGTGAGTTATCAAAGACAACATTATCCCCATCATATTTATGTGCTCCTTTTGTCGCAAGAACAACTTCACTGCGTTTTCCGGTTTCGTTGATTACTTCGCCAACCAATTCTTCAGAGCGTCCTGGCCCATAGGCGAAAGCAGTATCAACAAAATTCATCCCATTATTGATGGCGGTACGGATTAATTCCTTTCCTGCTTCTTCATCCAGATTGGGATAAATATTATGTCCGCCAACCGCATTCGTGCCAAGTCCAATTGGATTTACAAGTAGGTCCGTATTTCCAATTATAGTTTGATTTGTCATGTTGCTTGCCTCCCTTAGTTATTTCTGTTTGGTTGCTTGTGTCATTTGATGCCAGATCGACCCTTGGGCTTTTTCCCCGCCTTCAATACGGGCAAGTGCCATTTTCACCTGCATGCGTACTTCAAATTCAGGGTCATCCATCGCTTGTTTCAATGCCGGAATAGCTGTTTTGTCACCTATTTCGTATAAAAACATGGCCGCACGCCACCGGACAATTCGGCTTTTATCAGATAGTGTAGCAGTCATATCTGGGATTGCATCTGTAAAGCCAAGGTCTGACAAACAATCCCCGGCTGTTCGGCGTACGTTTACTGCTTTATCTTTTAAGGCTTTATAGAGAAGAGGCAGCACTTCTGGTTGTTCAATCATTCCAAGATATGCAGTAGCAAGCCTGCGAATCGATGCTTTTTCATCATCTAGTGCCTTATCTAAAACAAGTAGATCGTCTACGCTGAGATCCATTCGGTCTAATGCAGCGTAACGTTCTTTCCAACTGGGATTATCCAGCATATCAAGTGTCACCTTTTTTCGTGTGACCGTTGATTGATTTGCTTCTGTTTTATCATCGGAAAGAGCCCTTTTGACCAGTTCATTTAATCTTTCCTGGTCATAGCTTGCTGATAACTCTTCGACAACATCTTGGCCGATATCCTTTGCCTCCCCATAACGCGGGCTTTGTTCCGCCCACTTTCGTTCCATTAACATATTGTCGGATGTCTCTGATGCTTTCATAGTTGCTTCCATAAACCGCTCAGGAAGTCCGAATCGTTGTTCATCGTCACCATCCTGTAGTTTTACCTGAACAGGGATACCACGAAACATCTGAATGAACACCTTAATTTCACCAAAATGCTTATCAGGTGTCGGTGATCCGGTAGTTTCCTTTTCGGGAGAATCTTCGGAAGAGCCTAACACTTGGCGCACTTTTGGAAGAATTTCCTCCCAAGCATCCCTAGGATTACGTTCTAGTGCGATAAAGTCAATTACATGATAGAGACCTTTAACACCTTTTATTGCAAATAACTCCTTGATATAGTCTGGAGCACTACTTAAATCATCGTTAAGCTTATAATTCCGTGTTTGTCCATCTGGTAAATGTTCATCCACGTTTATTTTCATGGAATGTGGACTTGGAGTCGGTTCAATTGAAACAATTTTCATTACACATTCTCCTTAAATTCTTACTATAAAAACGATTTTAACAAAGAAAAAATAGTTTATCCATTGCCCTGATTTGTCCAAAACTATTTCCAGTGAATTAAAGGAATAGGCAGGATCTATGTAGAAGTTAATATAGTTAGAAAAAGATATCTAAGGAGACATAAATAATTTGGATAAACAACAATTAACAGCTGTTAAAACACTGCAGGATATATGTGAAAAAGAAGAAGGGATTCAACTTAAACTAAATTGGGAGATGTTGAAAGCAAGAAGTGAAAACAAACAGTTGGACTATTTTCATTATGAAAATGAGGTGCTGGTAGGGTTCTTAGCAATCTATGGATTTGGGAATGAATATGAAATCTGTGGAATGGTACATCCTAGTTTTCGGGGGCGAGGGGTTTTTACCGAGTTATTTGATAAGGCAGTCGCCGTCATTCCGGCTAATGCTACGAAAATATTAATAAATGCTCCGGCTAAATCTGAATCAGCAAAAAAGTGGTTAGACACCAAAGCACCTGACTACTCCTTTTCGGAATATCAAATGAAATGGGAATCAACTAAACTAGACTTACCCAAAGAACGCGTTCAATTGAGGCGGGCAACATCAGTTGATACGGAAACCAGGATCCAACTGGATGTAGCGTGCTTTGGGTTTGATGAAGCAGGAGCACGGGAGTTTAATAGCACCAATAACGGGAATGAAAGGAAAACTTTCTATATTATCGAGGTGAATCGTGAATCAATTGGCAAGATAGGCTTAATGCGAGATGAAAATGAAAGCTATATCTATGGTTTTGCAGTATTTCCGAAGTTCCAAGGAAAAGGATATGGCAAGAACGCCTTAATCCAAATGGTCCTCGCTGAACAAGAGTCAGACGGAATAATTCTTTTGGAGGTTGCGGCTGAAAATAGGCATGCCTTAAAATTATATGAGGACTGTGGGTTTCGCTCGTATGAAGTTCAAGACTATTATCGATATAATGGTCTAGGAAAATAGATAGTTGAAGTATCAAAAGGTGCAAAGGAGATATTTATCATGAAAACTGAAAAGCAAAAAATGGTAGCCGGGGATATGTATGACCCATTTGTACCGGAACTAATAGAGGGGCGTAACCAGGCGCGAAAGTTAACCCGACAGTTTAATCAATCGCTGGAAACAGAGGATATAAAACGAACGGAAATTTTAAAGGAACTTTTGGGTTCGTGTGAAGACAGTATATTTATTGAACCAAACTTTCGTTGTGATTACGGCTATAACATCCATGTTGGTGAAAACTTTTATGCCAACTTTGATTGTGTCATTCTGGATGCATGCAAAGTGAAGATTGGAAAGAACTGTGCCATTGCACCTGGTGTACATATATACACGGCTACACATCCAATTGACCCCGTGGAAAGAGTAAGTGGCATCGAATATGGAAAGCCCGTTACAATTGGCGACAATGTATGGATTGGCGGGAGATCCGTTATAAATCCAGGTGTAACGATAGGGGATAATGTTGTTGTTGCATCGGGATCGATTGTTACAAAAGATATACCGGATAATGTTGTGGTAGCGGGCAATCCTGCAAGAATAATCAAGCCGGTTGAATAAGGGAGACGATAAAAATGAGGTTGGTAAGACCAACGCTTGAATGGGAGAAGGAACATCAGGACTATGTAGCGGAATGGGGACCATCCAGAATGGTGCCAAGCAGCTTTAGTTTAGCTGAACATAATGGGTATCAAGATTATTTAACAGCTCTAGCAACTCGGGAAAAAGGAAATGGTCATTGGCTGCCAAGCTCTAATTATTTTTTGGTCAACGAGGAAAATCGTATTTTAGCAATGGTTGATATCCGCCATGATTTAAATGAGTTTTTACTGAATGTTGGTGGCCACATTGGATACGGCGTCCGTCCGACTGAACGGAAAAAGGGTTACGCAACCCGTATTTTAGCGGAAGCTTTAAAGAAATGTAAGGAATTGAATATGGATCGTGTTCTAGTCACTTGTGACGAAGAAAATATAGGTTCAGCAAAAGTTATTCTGAATAATGGCGGGGTTGAGGATACAAGTTTTACCGAAGAGAATGATAATGTGAAACGGCGGTTTTGGATAGAAAATAAATAAGGGAGAATTGCTGATGAAACGAGTGGATGTCGCGTATTCATTAATTTATGACGAGATCAAAAGCAAGGTATTAGTGGTCAAAAACAACAAAAACAATAACTGGTCTCTGCCCGGTGGAGGCGTTGAAGAAGGTGAAACATTGGCCGCAGCAGCTGTACGGGAGGCAAAAGAAGAAACGGGATTAACGGTTGAAGTTGGTGAAATTGTTTCTGTCAACGAAGCTTTTATGGAGAAGGATGATCACCATGCTTTGTTTATTACCTTTATGGCTACTGTCGTTGGCGGGGAACTTGCTATACAGGATACAGATGATCAAGTTGGCATCTCGGAGGTAAAGTGGATTGACCTGGACAGCGCGTCCGAATTACTGCCATACCACGAAAATGGACTGCGGGTTTTACTGGAATCCTCCATTCCGTACAGCTTTCAAGGCGTGTACAATTGATATGCCGTACACATTCATAAAAATAACCTAGGCTCAGGTAGAGGAGATCTTGAGAACGGCCGATAGATATCTCAAAGGTCCGGACCGATGCTAACCATACCGGGCCCAATTAAAAATTTATGGCATTGCCACAAAAAGGGTAGGATAGTCTTGGAATTAAAAAGGTTTGAAAGCAATAGGATTAATGAGGTCATCACATTATTCAGGGAAACGATTCTTACTGTAAATACAAAAGATTATTCCAAAGAGCAGGTCGAGGAATGGGCGAATAACAGGCACACTGTTGATGAATGGGTGAACCGTCTTGACACCAGCCTCACATATATTGCGTTAATCAATGATAAAATTGTGGGGTTTGGCAATATGACGGATGAGGGTTTGGTCGACTTGTTGTACGTTCATAAAAACCATCAAGCGGAAGGTATTGGATCAATGCTTGTTACCCAATTAGAAGCGGATGCGAAACGACAAAACTTCAATTGTATAACCACTGAGGCAAGTATTACAGCAAAACCTTTTTTCCTTTCCAAAGGTTACTTTGTTCACCAGAAACAATTAAAACTAATCGCAGGCACTCGGTTAACAAATTATAAAATGGTCAAAGAACTGGGAGGAATCAAAATGGATAGTCCAATTAAAAATCAGATTAATACGATATTTGTCCATGTTACTGATTTGGCGAAATCGGTAGAATGGTATACGAAACTGCTGGGGCAAGGTTATACGGGGACTGAGGTGTCCGATCCGGTTTACAATTTGAAAATTAACGACCATACAGGGTTAACGGTGGACGCTGGGCTAAAGGGCGAGGTAAAAACAATCATTCCATCCCCGTATCCATTATTTAATTTCCATACAGCTGATATAAATACTTCCTATGAATTTGTAGAAAACACAGGATTTCAAATTGATTCGGATATTGTAGAGTTTGATGATTTTGCTTTTTTTACGGTGAAGGATCCTGACAATCATATTATTATGATTTGCACAGGATAACAAATTGACAGAATAGGAAATCTGTGTTTTAGTAACATTATAACTTAATAGAAAGTCCACTAGGGGTGCCATTTGGCTGAGATAAGGAATTCCTTTATCCCTTTGAACCTGATCTAGTTCATACTAGCGTAGGAAAGTGGAGGTCGGTTGTTTTAACATAAACACTGTTGTACATACAAACCACTCCAATTTCTGGTGTGGTTTTTTTGCACTTTAAGACATCTTTATCGTCGGTATAAAGTATAAAAACTACCTGCACAAGTTCCCCACTGCCCCTAGTGGACTTCAATTCCAAGTGAAAGGGGTTCCTCTATGAAACATTCTATTCCATCTGTACTGACCATTGCTGGTACCGATCCAACTGGAGGTGCTGGGATCCAGGCTGATTTAAAGGCATTTCAGGAACGGGAAGTTTACGGGATGAGCGTAGTGACATCAGTTATCGCGCAAAATACTTTAGGCGTTCAGGGTGTGGAGCATTTGCCCACACAGTTTATTGAACAACAAATGGAAAGCGTGCTGACAGACATTTCACCAGATGTTATCAAAACTGGGATGGTCGCTTCCGCAGGGATGATGGAAGTGATAGCCGAGACAATAAAGAGGTATTCTATCCGTTACGTGATTGATCCCGTAATGATTGCAAAAAGTGGTGACCATCTAATGAATGCAGACGCAAAGCAAACGATGATTGATCAATTGATCCCCCTTGCAACGGTTGTTACGCCAAATATTCCTGAAGCAGAGGTCTTGCTCTCAGAATCTATTCATTCATTGGCTGATGCGGAAGATGCTGCGAGACGTATTGTACATGAACTTGGGGCTAATGCGGCCGTTGTGAAGGGCGGACATCATGTTGAAGGGGATGCGATTGATGTTCTGTACGATGGATCAGCTATCCACAGGTTTCCAACTGCTCGAATTGCTACTAAACACACCCATGGAACTGGATGTACGTATTCCGCCGTGATTACCGCTGAATTGGCGAAGGGATATTCCATCTATGACTCGGTTCATACAGCTAAGAAGTTTATTACAGATGCTATTCGTTACAGCCTGCAAATTGGTAAGGGAAATGGTCCAACAAACCATTGGGGGCATCGCCTGCAAGGAATACCGGAAGTGAATGGGAGGGTTTTGAAATGAATTATCTTGCAGAAATAAAGAAACAAAAGCCGTTGATTCACAACATTACGAATATTGTTGTTGCCAATTTTTCAGCCAATGGGTTATTGGCACTTGGGGCGTCACCTGCAATGGCAAATGCGCCTGAAGAGGCTGCAGAGATGGCTGCCCATGCGGATGCATTGGTATTAAACATAGGAACGTGCACACAAGATCAACTGGAGGCGATGATACTAGCCGGAAAAGCCGCAAACCAAAAGAACGTTCCAGTTATTTTAGATCCTGTAGCAATTGGGGCAACAGCTTTTCGCGCGAGTGTTGTACAACAAATTCTGGACAAAATTGATGTGGCTGTCATCCGTGGTAATACCGGTGAGATTGCCGTACTTGGGGAAATGGCGGTCGAGATAAAAGGTGCTGATTCGCTAGTTGGTGAGATTAGTCCACATGTAGCCATAAATGTTGCCAAAAAGTATGGTGCCATTGTAATTGCGACAGGGGAAACAGATACCATTACTGATGGGGAAAGCTTTACCCAATGCAAGAATAGTGTCCCCATGTTGTCATCTATTACCGGAGCCGGGTGTTTATTAACAGCAGTCGTCGGGGCATTCGTGAGTGTCGGAACAGATTTTTATAATGCATCAGTCAAGGCAGTTTGCAGCTATGGCGTCGCAGCTGAACTAGCATATGGAACTGCCTCTAGTCCCGGAAGTTTTCTTGCGGCATTTCTTGATGAAATCTATGCCTTAACAGACGAAAAGGTAAAATCAAAAGCAATTATTCGTGAACTTACTTTAAAAGGAGAATAATCACTATGATCGATGAAAAAGATCTTAAGTTATATTTTATCATGGGAAGCACGAATACTAAGCAGGAGCCGGGACATGTGTTGCAGCAGGCTATTGATGGAGGTGTTACCACTTTTCAATACAGAGAGAAGGGGCCATTGGCTAAAACAGGAGATGAAAAACGTAAGCTTGGCATTGAACTCAGAAATATTTGTCTGAAAAACAAAGTTCCCTTTATTGTAAATGATGATCTTGAACTAGCTATGAAACTTCATGCAAGTGGTGTTCACATTGGTCAGGAGGATGGATCCTTGCCAGCAGTGCGGGGAATACTTCCGGCGCATATGGCAATCGGGGTTTCTGTTTCAACTGTAGAGGAGGCTCTTGTAGCTGAATCGCAGGGGGCGGATTACCTTGGTGTTGGCCCAATTTATCAAACAACAACGAAAGCCGATGCGCGTGAACCGATCGGTCTTCAGCGCTTGCAGGAAATTAGGCTAGTTACATCCATTCCAATTGTGGCTATTAGCGGCATTAACAAACAGAATGCAAAGGGAATTATGCATGCAGGTGCAAGCGGTATATCCGTGGTATCGGCAATTAGTCAGGCGGAGGATAGTCAGGTAGCAGCGAGCGAATTGGATGCTTGTACAAAGTTAAACGAGTTTGAAATAAGGGGGTGATGACAGACCGATTTCAAAGGAGGGAGAACATTGTATCGCACAAGACTTTTGACGGCAATGGCAGTATTTATTGCAATCGCTGTAATGGGATCACAATTATTGTGGTTCCCGGCAGGAATCGCGAAAGCGTACCCTGTTCAGCATGCAGTCAATGTGATGGCTGCAATTACACTGGGGCCAGGACCAGCAGTTATTATTGCATTCATGACAGGATTGATTCGAAACATGCTAGGGCTTGGGACGTTACTCGCTTTTCCGGGCGGTATGATAGGTGCATTTTTGGCAGGGGTATTGTATAAGGTTTTCAAACGGAAAATACTTGCTGTTGCAGGAGAGGTAGTCGGAACAGGAATTATTGGTTCCTTGTTTTCGGTGCCATATGCGAACTTGTTAATGGGCAGCTCGCTTGGGGCGTTTGCTTTTCTGCCATCATTTTTAGTGAGCAGTATTTCAGGAGCGATTATTGGTTATCTAGTCGTTATTCGAGTAAAACAGACAAGTCCATTACAAAAAATCTAAAATAGGAACTGCTAGGGGTGCAGGATGCTGAGACAAGGTGTGAACCTTGATCCCTTTGAACCTGATCTGGGTAATGCCAGCGAAGGGAAGTAGTGAGGGCGAAATCCTCTATTTATCTACTTTAATACTCTTCTAGTAGCTTCCAACAATACCAGGGAGGCAATTTTAATGACATTTACTAAAACGTTACGTGAGGAAAACCAAGATGTGTATGAAGCTATTTTTAATCATTCTTTTGTACAGGGAATTGGAAAGGGCAGTGTCCCAAATGAGGCATTAGCCCATTATATCAAGGCCGATTATGAATACTTGAATGCATTTATGTACATTTATGGAATGGCCATCTCAAAGGCCACCACCCGCGAAGATATCGCCTTTTTTAATAATCAAATAGACTTTGTCTTGAACAGCGAAATTCATCCACACAATAACTTTTGTGAACAGATTGGTGTCGGATATGAGGAACTGCAAGGGTATCCACTGCCACCAACCGCTGATCATTATGTTAAACATATGATGTACCATGCACATATGGGAGGGCTTGGCGAAGTTATTGCGGCTCTCTTGCCATGCCCATGGACATATCTTGAAATTGGGCAGGAATTGATGACATCCTATCAGCCAGCAGAAGACCATCCATTTTATCCATGGATTTCATTCTATGCTGATGAACAGGTTGCTAATACAACCATGGAGATGCGTAAGGTATTAGATCGATTAGCTGATGAGGCTAGCCCTGCTGAGCGGGAAAAAATGAAGGCTGCATTCCGTAAAAGCTGTCAATTGGAACTATTATTCTGGGAAATGGCATTCACCAGTGAAAAATGGCCGGTTAGCGATTATGTGAAAGTTGGTTATTAAGTAGGTTATTTTACGAGATGCTTTCCTATTGGAAGGTATCTCGTAAATTGAAAATAAAGCCTGACTAGAGTGGTGACAAGCGTTCTTAAAACTCACTATGAATAATATTAAGTACCTCTTGCAATAATTTCTTTGGCAGTGGCTCCGTAAATTCTGCATTCCTTGCAGTAAGGTCGAGTGATTTGACATGTTGGCAAAGAATGGATCCTGTTGTTCTAGTTTGGTTATTGAGGTTCACATTTAGCGGGAAGTTTGAGGAGACATTAGAAATTGGACAAACGATGGCCAGACTGCTAAGTTTATTAAAAAAGTTATTGCTTACTACAATTGCTGGTCTTTTTCCCTTTTGCTCAAAACCCTTTTGCGGATTAAAGTCAAGTTGAATAATATCTCCTTGTCTGGCCTTATACGTCGTCATATATCTTCCCCCCCTACATCGTCACCAGAATCAAATTCCTTCATAGATTCCTTCAAGCATTTATTTAATTTCTTAAGATCATAGTCCGCGAATCTCTCTTGAATCGTTAATGGCCGATTTAATTTGTCCATCACTATTCCGTGTTCATTAATCGTAAAGGAGATTTGATCACCTGTTTCCACTCCAAGAGCACGTCTAATTTCAATCGGTATTGTAATTTGTCCTTTGCTGGTTAGTTTGGCACTTAATGACATAGCTAAACCTCCATTCCTTACTTTTCCTTACAAACATTATATGCTGACTTATTATCTGAGTCAAAGGATTTCCCCACACACTTATAACAAAACAAGCCCTCCTTGAATACCATGGCAGATAGATAGAATAATTGGAGGAGAGTATAAATGGAAATACATGTAGTGCAGCGTGGGGAAACGCTGTGGAGAATAGCACAGAATTATGGGAGTGATATAAATCAGATAATATTGCTCAACCAGCTTGATAGTCCAGATACACTAGTTGTCGGGCAGTCACTCGTAATCCCAAATCCAAACCAGGAGTATGTTGTTAGACCAGGTGACACTTTATGGGAAATTGCGCAAATGTATGGTGTATCGGTTAATGAGCTTGCTCGCGCGAATAATATTACGAATTCCTCCCTGATTTTTGTTGGGCAATTGCTCGAGATGCCATATTCAGTTCACGTGGTCCAGGTCGGGGAGTTTTTGTGGGGAATCGCTCAACAATATGGTGTGCCTGTCAATCAAATTATCGAAGCGAATAATATTACAAATTCATCTTATATCTATCCTGGGCAACGCTTGAGAATTCCAAATGTAAATAAACCTGTAATAGAGGTTAATGCTTATGTTACACAAACAAATGAACAAGCAAGAAGGGAAGTATTAGCGTTAGGCAGCAATTTTACGTACCTTTCCCCGTTTATGTATAGTGTTCGTGCGGACGGTACAATTACCGAAATGCAGGAAGAACAACTGTTGGAAGCAGCACAAGAGACCAATGTTGCACCACTTCTTGTACTCACAAATTTTACAGAAAGTGAATTTAACTCGGATCTGGCAGCTACCATACTTAGAAACCCTGATCTGCAGGAAACCCTAATAACAAATATTTTGGAAAAAATCCGGGAAAAGGGCTATACAGGATTAAATATTGATTTTGAATATGTTTATCCTGAGGACCGGGAAAATTATAATGCTTTCTTACGACGGCTTGTCGCTCGTTTGCACCCAGAGGGATTAACCGTTTCGACTGCCTTGGCGCCAAAAATCAGTGCAGAACAATCCGGATTGCTTTATGAGGCACATGATTATGCTGCCCATGGTGAAATTGTCGATTTTGTCATTCTTATGACCTATGAGTGGGGCTGGGCAGGCGGTAGACCTTGGGCAATTGCACCAATTAATGAAGTGCGTGAAGTATTGGACTTTGCCGTCACCGTTATTCCCCGTAACAAAATTCTGATGGGCGTGCCTTTGTATGGACGTAATTGGGAAATTCCATGGCAGGAAGGAACCATTGCCCAAACCATTAGTCCAAAAGCAGCAGTCCAACTGGCCGCCAAATATAACGTCTCTATCCAGTACAATACCACCTATCAGGCGCCATTCTTCCGTTATACAGATGAAAGCGGCCAGCGGCATGAAGTCTGGTTTGAAGATGCCAGGAGCATGCAGGCTAAATATGATACTGTTAAAGACTATAATCTAAGAGGCATAAGTTATTGGGTGTTAGGTAATCCGTTCCCGGAAAACTGGGCCGTTCTTCGGGATAACTTTATTGTTAAAAAACTGTAGGAAATCTATATGATAGCCGAATCTATGGTTTTCGTTTCAACGAAATCTTTAAGGCTCCCGGAATAGACCAATTGGAAGTTTGCTGTCTTTTGCAGATCATGTGGAGTAATAAGTGACAATGGCTTTGTGAAGTCAATGATTTCAGATTCTGCCAAGGCAGTTGCGACGAATTGCGAACAGAAATAGGTGTTTTCCCTTTCCAGCGGTTTGTTTAAGATGACAGCAAATAATCCTAACAGATTGTATCGATAGAGGTGCTTTTGCGCCTCTATTTTTTTAATATAGCAATTTATTTTTCGAACCTGTGCAGCGGTTACATTACAGCCGTAAATAGCGCATCTTGCTTGTTTAAATAAACCTGTTTGGATGTTTTCCTTAACAAATCCGCCAACAAATGGATTTTTGGCGTTTTTTCTTCCAAAGCTATATACATTTACTAAATTTGGATCAAAAGAAATAGAAGCATGATTGTACGGCTTTTTGGTGTAATATTTAATCACTTTTGTAAAAAGTGTACCTGTATCTGTTAGAAGTAGATATACCTTATGTTCCATTAAACCAAATCCCCTTTCCATGTTTGTGTATTCCATCATAACGAATACCTGAAAATGGAATAAGCACCCAGAGCAATAATTGTGTGTAGGACCTCAGGCGTATTTTTATATTCGTTAAAGGATAGCGAAACGTCAAAACAATATTCATCAAACACAGGGTGTATACTAGATATAGAAAATAGATAATGGGAAGGTGAGTGTGAACATGCGAGAGCAATTAATGAAAATGCTGGAAGACCGGAAAGATGAAATGATTGAAATCCGCCGTTATTTACATGAAAATCCTGAACTATCGTTTAAGGAAGAAAATACCGCACAGTATATCGCTAATTTTTATCTGGGCAAAGATGTAGAAATAGAGCGGAACGTTGGGAATGGGTATGGAATCATTGTGACGATAAAAGGCGGTAAACCTGGTAAGACGATTGGACTCCGTGCTGATTTCGATGCGCTGCCTATCACTGAGGAGACAGATGTTGCATTTAAATCAAAAAATGATGGTGTCATGCATGCATGTGGGCATGATGCACATACAGCTTACCTATTGGTGCTTGCTGATTGCCTTATTCAGCTCAAAGATTCTATTCCTGGTACAATCAAAATCATTCATCAACATGCTGAGGAAACGCCCCCTGGTGGAGCAAAAAGCATAGTGGAATCTGGTGCACTTGATGACGTGGATAACGTTTTTGGGATTCATATTTTCCCGACAAATCCGGTTGGGGACGTTGGATACCGGGCTGGTCATGCGATGGCAGGCAGAACGTATTTTAAGCTATCGATTCAAGGTGTGGGTGGACACGGATCTTCTCCACATATGGCTAATGATGCTATTGTCGCCGGATCCTATTTTGTTACAGCGGTTCAGACCGTTGTTAGCCGCCGTTTAGACCCTTTTGAGGTTGGGGTAGTCACTATAGGCTCATTTGATGGGAAAGGAACCTTTAATGTGATCAAAGACCGGATTGAGCTGGAAGGGGATGTCCGATATATGAATGACCAGACGCAGCAGGTGATTGACAAAGAGATTCATCGACTCGTTGCTGGTATCGAGGCGGAATTTGGTGTGGAATGTGAATTAACGTACACCGCTGATTATCCTCCACTTTATAATGACCCGGAACTAACGGAAAATGTTAAAACGAGTCTTGAAAATATGCATGATCCAGACATTAAACAAGTTATTGAGTTTCCGAAATTCTCAGGTTCAGAGGACTTTGCCTACTATGCGGAAAAGATTCCAAGCACCTTCTTTTTCATCGGTTGTAAACCAAAAGGCGGGGATGAAGTCTATTTCAATCATCATCCGAAGTTTGACATTGATGAAGGCGCACTTCTGGTTTCAGCAAAAGCAGTTGGACAAGTAGTGTGCAGCTATTATGAAAAAGGGGATCGGTAGAGGTAGTCAAGTACGCTCCTTTTCCTTTTTCCATCAGCATGCGATAATAAAAGAAAAAGCTGTTAGGATGAAAATATGAGCAATGTAATTGAATTAAACGTAAAACAGAATTATACGATTGAATATAAAAAGGGTTATCCATTAATCAGTAGGGACACCATTGCGAATGCAAATGTACTGAAGGAAGAAGGAAGTATTGTTCACCTTTACGACCAAGCCCGTCAATTTATTGCCAAGGGGTATTATGGGAAGCAGAATAAGGGACTCGGTTGGATCCTTACGTATAACAAAAACGAGGCAATTGATTTTCAATTTTTTAAATCAAGGATCGAAGCAGCGGTGAACGCCAGAGAATCCTTTTATCACAATACCGAAACAACCGCATTCCGCGTATTTAACGGAGAAGGAGATGGAATTGGCGGATTGACCATTGACTATTTTGACGGAGATTACTTGATCAATTGGTATAGCGCAGGCATCTATACATTCAAAGCGCAGGTTATCGACGCCCTTGATGAGCTTTGTAATTATAAAGCAATTTATGAAAAGAAACGGTTTGATACAAAGGGACAATACATTGACGACGATGATTTTGTAAAGGGAACTCGTGGTGAATTTCCGATTATTGTAAAAGAGAATGGGATGAACTATGCGGTTTATTTAAATGATGGTGCAATGGTAGGTGTCTTTCTTGATCAACGGCAGGTCAGAAAAGCGATTCGGGATAAGTATGCCAAAGACAAAAATGTATTAAACACTTTTTCATATACAGGAGCATTTTCCGTCGCTGCAGCGCTTGGCGGAGCAGTACAGACCACAAATGTGGATCTTGCGAAACGAAGTAAAAGTAAGACAATTGAGCAGTTTAGTGTGAATGGCATTGATTTTGAGCAGCAGGATATCAAGGTAATGGATGTCTTTGCGTATTTTAAATATGCGAAGCGGAAAGAATTGAAGTTCGATTTGGTTATTCTTGATCCTCCAAGCTTTGCAAGATCCAAAAAGCACACGTTCAGTACAGCCAAGGATTATCCGGCATTAATTAAGGATACCATTGCCATTACTGAAAAAAATGGGATTATTGTGGCTTCAACGAATAATGCATCGTTTGGTATGCGGAAATTTAAAGGCTTCCTAGACAAAGCCTTTAAGGAAACCAATACATCATATAAAATCCTGGAGGAATTTTCATTGCCGGCTGATTTTAAAGTTAACCGAAGCTACCCGCAGGGAAATTATCTAAAAGTGTTGGTTGTAGAGAAGAAGTAACGTGGAAAGGGCGTAAATTCATATTTGGGTTTACGCCCTTTCCCTATCTTATTTGATTTGCGAATCATGAAATGCCGTTAACAATCGAACGGTGGTATCTCTTATCAATGTTGGAAGAACCCCAAATGAATATGGTTTATAAACGCGCTCTGTCCACTTATGGCCATCTTTGCCGTAAACCCCCATATTAATGGAAGGAACATCCAGCTTTCGAATGTCATTGAATGGGATCGGATAAAGTGTTTCGATTTCTGGAAAATTATCAACGAGCGCCGAGATTTCCTCATCTGTTTCATGTAGCGAAAGGAAGCTTCCATCAGCTAAATATGGGAAAAATTTATTGATAGAAAATACCTCATTTGATTCTTTGCTGGCATGATCAATTGTTTCGTGAATCATCTGTAGTAATTTTTTATCCTTTTCTTTATTCTCATTTAGAAAGTTGTGAGGCAAATACGGGGGAGCAAAGAAAATGATAACCCTTGGCTTTTTATCAGGATCTAGCTGCTGCAACTCCTCTGCTATTTTAAAACAAAGCATTCTTTCATCTAAATGACGATATTCTGTAACTACCTGTTTCGATTTAGATCTCGGGTCAAGGCCCATAGCTTCTAGTTTTAAAATAAAATCTGCAAGGGTAGTGACTTCAATATTCCACCTTTGATTATTTACTGCTGCCGGTAAATTACTCCGCTCCGCAAATTCGCCGTACTGCTGTGCAGCTGTTTCAGCAAGTTGTAAACAAGCTTCATTCGTAATTTCCTCCAACCGGTCCATTACTTCTTTTCCAGTAGACTCATAAATAAAGTAGTTGAAATATAAATAGCTGCTTTTTGGAGTTTGTACATTATATGAAGTCTTCGTGTCTTTTTGATATAAGCACGACGGCGGTAAAATAAGTTCCCCATCAATATTTTCAGTTAAGTCTAGATTGTTATTGATACGTCTATTTATTTCTGATGATATAAGCGTTGGGTCGATTCCAGATAAGGTATCGCCAACATGCGTTTCTCTTCCATAGATATAAAAGCTTGGCAACAGTTTACCTGCAGATCCTGTATATATGTATCTGTGTGGATCGCCCTTGTACATTGGTGTGATGAAATCAGTATTGATTGCTGCGACATAATCAAGACCTTCTTCCTTTTTTAACCGATTGATTTCGGATATGGACGTTGTAACGCCCTTATGCTGACTTTCTTCATCCGAATTGGTCATAAATAAAATGTTGCCTGGCAGTTCATCAAGATGTTCAGAAAAGTAGAGTAGATTGGCAATGTGAACGGCTAAACCGCTTTGCATATCGACAGAACCACGGCCAAATAAGTAATCACCAGAAAGCGCATCTTTTTGTACTTCTTGATTAAATGGATACTTTTTAAAATAGGATTCTAGTGCATCTGAGTTCAAAGAATGCATTTTCATATTTCCGAAGTCGTCCACCCCTACTGTGTCCATATGTGCATGATAAATAATTGTTTTGCTTGAACCTGATGGACTACGTAAAAAAGCAAAAATATTTTTCCTGCCAATTGAATCATTTGGAATGTATTGCTCCCAAACATTTGCAGGATCTTTTTCAAAGTATGGAAAAGTCTGCAGCCATCTTTGGACAGTGTTAGCTAGTTCGACTTCTCCTGCTGTTCCATTAATACTTTCGATAGCAATTAACTGACGTGTTACATATTCAATTTGCTTTTCAATCGATAAATGTTTGATTTGTTGATACATTGTGATTTCCCCCAATACCATACAAATTGCTAACCTTCCATAGTATATCAGATTAATCGGTAAATTCGATATGGTCTTGCCACAGTTTTTGGTATCGACAACCACTAAAAAGTAGCCCAAGTGAACTAGTGGTAGTATGATAGACTAATAAACTAACTAAACTTAGGAGGGTAGCACAGAATGAATATTACAGATCAATTTGACCAACAGGATTTTAATTTCATCAAGAAAAAAGTAGTTGAGTACAATATGGAAGAATTACCGGATGAAATTAAAACAGCAAATGAAGATATTGCTTTTATGCTGAAGGATGATAACGGAGAAATCATTGGCGGTATCACAGCAAATATGTTTTGGCATCACATACATATTGAATTTTTATGGGTAGATAAACGTTATCGAAAAGATGGGTATGGATCCCTCTTGCTTGAGCGATTGGAAGACTATGCAAGGGAACAAAAGTGCAGATTGATATATTTGGATTCATTTAGTTTTCAGGCACCAGGTTTCTACCAAAAGAATGATTATGAAATCTTTGGTAAGCTTGATGACCATCCAAAAGGATATGCTCTATACTTTTTGCAGAAGCAGCTGGGGTAGTCTTCTAAGCTATCTAATCTTCCTCAGAAGGAGATCCCGAAACTTCTGCTGATCTTCTTCTGTGAAAGCTTTAGGACCTTTTGTACGCTTGCCGCTTTTCCTTGCCATAGCACTTGTATAGCGGGTGTGAAGCAGTTGATCAATATTTTCCTGAGTATATTCAAAACCTTTATGATGTAGAATGATGCAGCCTTTACCTAATGCAAGAGATGCTAATCCATAGTCCTGTGTGATAATAATGTCGCCTTGCCCCGCTAATTGCATGATTCGAAAATCGGCAGAATCGGCACCAGTGTCAACGTAGACCGTTTCAACGCCTGGTGCCTCGTCTCCATGAGAAAAATGGGCGAAGCTTTTGACAAGCGTTACTGGAATTGCAGCGTCAGCAGCTATTGAAATGATAGTGTCTTTTACAGGACAGGCGTCAGCATCTACATAAATCTTCACAAGGTTCACCTCACGTTATATTCTTTTTCTTTTAGCAAGTGTTGAATCTGGTTGAATGCTTCATCAATTGTTTGTGCATATATCATGATTTTTTTATCATCTGAATACGCCTTGGCAGCATGCTCATAGCGTGGATCATAATAATATTCAAGCAACAACTGAACGGCAGAGCTAAACTCCTCGTTCGCTAAATGCTCATGAATTGCTTTGGCAATAGGAGTATGGATCCGCTTTTTAATCAGGAGAAAGGCCTCCATAAATTTTTCAGGATAGTTCCAAGGCTGGTAATCATCCAAAATATTTTTCACGCGTTCATCTGTAGGGAGATTGATGAAAATCTGCGTCCCTTCTTCCTTATGATTGTATAAGAAATCAGGGATGGTTACTTTACCAATCCGTTTGCTTTCACCTTCCATGAAAATAAAGGGTGAATTTTGATAGTGTAATAACCTATCAAGTAACAGTGATTCAAACTTTTTCTGGTTGCTGGGTTTCAGACCAATTTGACCGAAAATCGAACCGCGATGACTTGCCATTCCCTCTAAATCAAGAACAGGGTAGCCGCTTTCCTGCAATTTTTCTAAGAGAATAGTCTTTCCAGATCCAGTATAACCGTTTATTACGTAGGCTTTTGATGTGATCGTAAAATTGTTCAATGATTGAACAACCCATTGCCGGTAAGACCGGATACCGCCACTTAATCGAAAGGCATGATTACCCATTAAATCCAGGACTGTAGCGGCAGTTTTGCTGCGCATACCTCCTCGCCAGCAAAAGACTGTTTTGGAGGTTTTTATACTGCTAAACGTTTTGATAAAGTCGGGAAGCTTTGCCGAGAATATTTCCAGTCCCCGTTCCTTTGCGGCATCAGGTCCCTTTTGTTTATAGATGGTTCCCACTTCAGCACGTTCATCATTATCAAAAACCGGAATATTAATGCTTCCAGGAATGGTTGCCTCTTCAAATTCCTTTGGAGAACGGACATCGATCATCGTGTGGTTTTCTTTACTTTGCATTTCGAATAATTTATTTAATGAAATATCCTGAACCATCTTAATTTCTCCTTTTACTAATCTTTGTGTACAATAATATTTCCAGTATTGCCATCTGTTACCTCACCTATAATCTGAGCTTCTACACCTTTGTTCCGCAGGTCTTGAAGCAGTGGGTTTGCGTCTTGATCCGAAAGGGAGATTAATAGACCGCCTGAAGTTACAGCATCACACAGAATCCATTGATCGTACTGATCCATTGTCTCTGGAAATGTTATAGAATCGACCAGATGCTCAAAATTATTTTTTGTTCCACCGGGGACGGATCCCGCTTCAGCAAGTTCCTTTACTCGTGGTAAAACCGGAACTTGGTCGTAATAAATTGACAAGCCCACGTCACTGCCTTTAGCCATCTCAGATGCGTGGCCTAATAACCCAAATCCTGTAACATCGGTGCAGGCGTGTACATCATATTCACTCATTGCTTCTGATGCAGTTTTATTTAATGTTGTCATCACGTTTGTCACGCGCTCGATTTCATCGTTGTGCAATAAGCCATTTTTAATAGATGTCGTTAGAATACCAACACCGATTGGTTTAGTTAAAATAAGTTTATCGCCAGGTTTTGCGCCAGTATTTGTACGAACTTTATCCGGGTGAACAACTCCCGTAACAGCCAGGCCAAACTTTGGCTCCTGGTCATCAATCGAGTGACCGCCGACTAGTGCAATGCCGGCCTCCTTCAGTTTATCCCCTGCACCGCGCAGAATATCACTAAGTATACTTTTGTTCAGAGTGGAAATAGGGAATGCTACAATGTTCAGTGCAGTTACTGGTTTACCCCCCATCGCGTAAACATCACTGATGGCATTTGTTGCTGCAATTTGACCAAACGCGTAGGGATCATCGACAATGGGGGTGAAAAAGTCTACGGTTTGTACCATTGCGATGTCATCGCTTAATTTATAGACACCAGCATCATCACTCGTGTCAAGTCCTACCAGTACGTTCGGATTTGGATTGGCTGATGGCAGTTTACGAAGAACTTGATCTAAATCAGCGGGGCCAATTTTACATCCGCAGCCTCCTTTGGACGATAATGATGTTAGTTTCACAGTATTTGAATTAACCATTTATCTATCAACCTTTCTTAAGGGGGTTCAAAAATCGTATAGTTTAATTTTATCACAGGATAGCAATTTGAATAGAAAAAAGCCCCACAACCGATAAGAAGGGGGCCACGAATTAACTATTTACAACATTCAATTGATTACCCAGATAC
Source organism: Virgibacillus phasianinus (assembly GCF_002216775.1). Taxonomy (GTDB): domain Bacteria; phylum Bacillota; class Bacilli; order Bacillales; family Amphibacillaceae; genus Virgibacillus_F; species Virgibacillus_F phasianinus. The sequence continues at coordinate 915,962 of NZ_CP022315.1, read as the reverse complement.
TTTGCTAATTCCAGCATGCCATATTTATCCGCTTGTGCTTCGGCATCAGAATTATAGTTTGTATTGGTATTGATATCATAGGTGAAAATTTCACCGTTTTGATCGTAAATAAATTCAATTCCTGCTACTTGAATATCATTATTTCTTAGGAATGTCTCATATTTTTCGATAATTGGATCCTGGAAGTCATTGATTATTTGAAACTTTGGTTTTTCAGGTGTCTCATCGCCAACAGGGCAGAATAAATCATCAACCTTGCAGGTATCGGCTGGGCAGAGTTCAAAACCTTCCGATGTATCAACACGAACGGCATAAACAAACTTTCCTCCAACAAACTCGCACCGCGTTATATAAGGTTCCGGTGCTTGAATATATTCCTGAATTAACGTGATTCCATCAATGGAAGAATCAAAGGATGGGCCGTCGAGATATTCCTGCAATGCTTCTATCGAATGAAACAGCTGTACCCCAAGTCCCTTTCCAGCACGATTATGTTTCGTAATAAAGGAACTTACGCCAATGTCCCACGCTGCCTGAATGATTTGCTGCCGGCCAATAGCAGCGATAGTTTTTGGTGTGCGAATACCGGCATTATCCAGTGCCATATACTGGTTTACTTTGCTTACCTCAAGTCGGAGTGCGCGGCTTGCGTTAACTACTTTTCTGTCATGGCGCTCAAGCCATGCCAATACCGCTTCTGTTAATTCTGGTGCAAATCGGTGGTCCCGTGTATGAGAGGATGCACTCATTCGGCTGTAAAAAACTCCTTCTGGTGGAACAGCTGATAAATTAACCATACCTTCATCCAGATGCCATCTTTCATAGGGGAGCTCCAATTGATCCAGCCGGCGGGTTAAATGATCTGTCCATTCATCGTTTTCATGAATAATGTATATCTTTTCCGTCATAAAACAGACCTCCTATACTAATACTTCGCTTTTCGTCTTTCTTCTACCAGTGGCATTACTTTTTTTGAGAAATTTCCCATTTCCTCCAATTGAGGCGAAAACTGGAGAAGTAATAAATTTACACCAACATTTTCATATTCAAGGATGCGATCAGCTATTTGTTCTGGTGTACCTATTAAGTTCGGGCGCAATCCTCTGTTGGATACGGAATAATCATTTAGCTTCACTTGCTGCTAGTTCAGATTTGCCAACAAAATCCTGATATCCTGCGTAGCCGGTTGTTTCTTTTACATCTGTAATTCGCTTCCATTCCTCAAATGCTTCTTCTTCTGTGTCGCGGCAAATAATGTAAGCAGCCAATCCAAAAGATTGTAATGGCTCTTTGCCGGATTCTGCACGGAGTTTGCGCATATCTTCCACTTTAGTCTGGATTTCCTCTACAGTTCCACCGTGCATAACATAAGCATCACAGGAATCCACGATCACCTGTTTACCGCGCTGGCTTTCCCCGCCTGCATATAAAATGGGATTCGGACGCTGGACTGGCTTTGGCTCTAAGTGAGCATTGGTAACTTCGTAAAACTTACCTTTGTAATTGAAAACTTTCTCTGCCCACATTCCTTTTAATACATCCAAGAATTCCTCTGTGCGTTGGTACCGTTCATCGTGTTCTGTGAAGTCGCCATCGTATTGACGCGCCTCTTCTTCCCACCATCCGGACACAACATTTAATGTGAACCTGCCATTTGAAATATGGTCAATATTTGCTGCCATTTTTGCCGTTACTGCAGGGTTGTGGAAAACTGGTCGCACCGCAGCCATGATCTCAATCTTATCTGTAACCGCTGCCAATGCCGCAGCAGTTGACCATGCCTCAATGGAGTCATGCTCAATTCCTTTTATATCGTTCAAATATAATTCAGCTATTAACGTGGTATCATATCCCCATTTTTCAGCTGACTGAACTACTTGTTTTGCGTATTCATAGGTTGGAGGCATGTTTTCGTCGTCAACATTTCGCAGCCATCCACCAAAAATAGGTAACCAAAAACCGTACTTCATTGCACTCCCCCCCCAGTATGACTATAGTAAAAAAACTTCTTCGATTAAGAAGAAGTTTAGGAAACGGCTTCGTCTTATCTGTCAGAACATTGTTCTGCTGGAATTGGCACCTTCCCTGAATTTCTTCAAAGGGTTGCCGGGCTTCATAGGGCCATTCCCTCCACCACTCTTAATAAGGAAAGCGCAAGCGCCCCGTTTAGAAGCGGACGCATAAGCAAGGGGCCGTAGAACGCACGGATTTAGCGTTCGTAGTGTCCATTGCTTATGACGGTAGCTTCTGGGCGCTGGAGCTAGACATATTTTTATTTATGCTTTCTGATCTTTTAAGAAAGTATATTAAATTATAGTAATCTTATCAGATAACTATGAATTAAATCAAATCATTAAAACTTTAGGCACTTGCTTTTTTGTGATAACTGTTATACACTAAATATAACAGATAGACATATAATAACAAAGAAGGTGATTTAATGTGTATATAAACCTCGATCTAGAAGCAGAAGAGCCAATTTATACGCAGTTAAAAAATCAAATAATAGCTGGAATAGCCAAACAGGAGATTGTACCAGGGGAGGGGCTGCCATCTGTCCGGTCACTGGCAGCAGATATTGGAATTAATTTACACACCGTTAATAAAGCGTACCAGCATCTCAAGCAGGAAGGATTTATTTTAATCCATCGACAAAAAGGTGTCGTTGTTAATCCTGATGGAATACCAGAAGCCGATGAAATATATATTGGTCAGCTTAAGCACCTTTTGCATCCTTTAATAGCAGAATCTGTTTGTCGGGATGTAAGTGAAAAAGAATTTTTAGAGCTTTGCAGCGGGTTATTCAATGAATTCCAAAAGGGAGAAGGTGGAAAGTAATGAATGTGACGATGGTTATTTTACTGTTAGTGATCATGATTCCAGTGTTTATTTCACTCATGTTTATTCCGTATTGGACGAGGAAAACAGAAAGCTTTGGCGTATCGATACCGGAAGAAATTTACCATAGCCCGAAATTGAAGTCAATGCGAAATCGATACGTTGTTTTAACTGGAATAGTGAGTGCACTTGTGGCAATTGTATTTCTGGTCACGGGTTCATATTTTGAAGACGAGGAAACAATGAGCATACTTTTTTCTATTATAGTTGGATTGTTTATGATAGGCAGCTTTTTCATCTACCTAAAGTTTCACCGTGAAATGAAGGCATTAAAAAAGAAGGAAAATTGGTCAGAGAAAAAATCGCAACTAGTAGTTGTAGATACAAAGTTTCGTGACCAAAAACTGACTTATTCCAATCTCTGGTTTATCATTTCCTTTATTATTGCTTTCGCTTCCATGTTTATTACGTTTCGATTCTATGATCGAATACCAGAAAGAATTCCTATGCAGTATGACTTCGAAGGGAATATCACAAACTGGTCGGAAAAATCATATCGGGCGTTAATGGTTATGCCTATTATGCAGGTATATTTAACTTTGCTGTTTATTTTTATTAATACGATGATTGGAAAAGCAAAGCAGCAAGTAAACGCAGGAAGCCCGGAAGAGTCTATGCGAAGAAATGTTATTTTTAGACGACGTTGGTCTGGATATATTATAATTACTGGAATTGCCTTGACGCTCATGTTTTTGTTAACACAGCTTTCTTTTATATTTAAAATTAACCAACAGCTGCTAGTCACCGCACCACTTGTACTTGGAATTGGTGTAACCGTTGGAGCTATCATTCTCTCGATTACGACCGGTCAGGGCGGCAGCCGGGTGAAAATTAGCAGTAGTATGAATGGCCAAGTAATTGACCGTGATGACGATCGTTACTGGAAACTTGGTATGTTTTATTTTAATAAAAATGACCCCTCGATTTTTTTGGAAAAACGGTTTGGTGTTGGTTGGACAAATAACTGGGCACACCCGATATCATGGATTATAATTCTAGTAATTATAGCAGGAGCAGTTGGAATACCAATTTTGTTAGGAGAATAGACAGCATGCAAAACAAAGACTCAGAACAAGTACTGGCAATTTTTCAAGAAGGAATAGATACGGGAAATGCCACATTTGAAAAGGAGACACCTACGTGGGCAAAGTGGGATCATGAACATATTACATCATGCCGATTAGTTGCTCGGGTTGACGATCAGGTGATAGGTTGGGCTGCGTTAAGCCCAACCTCTTCGCGTGAGGCTTATACTGGTGTTGCTGAGGTAAGCATTTATTTACGAATCAATCGTGCTGGAGGGGGTGTAGGCAGTAAACTTTTACACGCTATCATTGAAGAAAGCGAACTTAATGGATTTTGGACATTAAAATCCGGAATTTTTCCAGAAAATAAAGCTAGCATCGCATTACATAAAAAGTATGGATTCCGTGTATTGGGAACCCAAGAACGCATTGGTATGATGAATGGTGTATGGCGGGACGTTGTACAGATGGAGCGGCGGAGTGAGGTTGTTGGGGTATAGACAACTGTTTCCAATTGATAACAATGCTCAGAGTTCTACATGGTAAAAAGTACACACCCCAAGTGTTGAAGAGTTTTAAATATTTTTCTACGAGGGAGGAAACAATTATGGCTGAATTAAAAGAACTACAAACAACAGAGGAATTGGAACAAATGTGGCAAGGCTCATCAAAAAAGCCAATCATCCTGTTCAAGCATAGTACAACATGTCCAATTAGTGCAGGAGCGATTAGCCAATACCAGACTTTTATAGAAAGCTCCGAGGCGGATGTTGATTGTTTTTTGGTAAAGGTTATTGAGGACAGGAATGTGTCAAATCAGATAGAAACAATGGCAAATGTAAAACATGAATCACCACAAATTTTTCTGGTATCAAATAAAGAGGTAGTCTGGCATACTTCTCATTCAAAAATAACAGCTGACAGTATTAGAGAAGGCTTAAAAAAGATAATGTGAAAAAACGGGTGAGACTGCTAAAAGTCTTTGCCCGTTTTTTGTTTGTTTCATCATATTATTTCACTGGGCCGAATTCGTGTACCCACACTTCCATATCTTTTGCCCACGGCATCCCGGGGTGTTTAGAAAGAATGGAGTTTTTATATGCTTCCAGATTTGGATATCCTTCTTTATTTGCATCTTTATCGGTTATTTCCCCAAGTGTTTGGACATATACTTTTTCCACAACAAACTGATGGTTTTCGAGTTCCATAATTTCTCCAACATCGGCATACCTGCCGTTTCGGCGAGTGGCTGTCTTTTGGCCATTTATAACCTTTTCAACATCTTGCGGAACCGTAACAAGCTTTTCAATAGAACATGTTTTTGGAGGTAATTCGCTATTATGGTTTTGATCTGTCATGTAAATTCCGCCTTCCGATAATAGTAAACTATATCTAATCTATAGTATAAATCAAAATCAACTTTTTGTAACCTAACAGCCATTGGCAGTAGTGACAGGCGTTATCAAGTCATAGTATAATATTGGTATTAAGATAAACATTAAGGTGGCGTCGAGATGTCGGTGAATAGGGAATCGCTTGTAAATGAAATAAAGTTGGTTGGAACTAAACTTAATGAACAGAAGTATGATATTGCCCGTGAACTTGCCGATAATCAGGATAATGATTCAGAACAGGCACTTGAGATTCGTGCGGACATTGTTCAAATTATTGCTGATTCATTTTCACATGATAATGAAAGTGTGCTAAATCGAATTACAAATTGGGGCCGGATGACCGGAGAACAAGCGATTGCATATGGTGTTGATTTAGACGAATCACTAAAAAGCATCTCAAGTGTGCGACAGATAATGTGGCGGAAGGTAGAAGAAATCGTAAAAACAAATAACTTGTCAATCGAGGCTGTTTTTGAAATAACCCGACAATTCGACCCGTTATTGGACCAAGCCGTATATGCTTACAGTACGGCCTATGTTAAATCGTACAAAGAAATTTTGGGTGAAGCACAGGAAAAGTTTCTAACCCTATCAGCCCCTGTAGTACCAATCCTTGATGGATTTGCCGTTTTACCAATAATTGGTGGTATTGATACAATTCGTGCTGATGTTTTATTAGATACAGCGATGCGTGAATCCGCCAAACAGGAATTATCCCATTTATTTATTGATCTCTCAGGTGTTGCTGTTGTGGACACGATGGTAGCACATTATATCTTTAAGATTATACAATCATTGGAGTTGGTCGGGGTAAAGGCTGTTCTTGCCGGCATTCGTCCGGAGGTTGCGCAAACCATGGTAACATTAGGAATTAACTTTTCGGAAGTAAAGACTTACAGTACAATGCAACAAGCATTATCTAAACATATTGTTTCAGAAAACATCATTAAATAATTCATGATAAAAAAGCTATCCAACTCCTTTAAATTGAATAGAGTGGATAGTTTTTTTTATTCGGTACATACCAATAACAATTAATAAATAATCACAACTTTTCATTCTGATCAAAGTTGACGATATAGATGATCATCACTATAATAAAAACTTATGTGAATCAAACGGGCAAGCTGACAAGCTTTTTTAGTCAGAGTTTATGATAACTATACAAAACTTAAAGCGATAGTTTAGACACTTGTTCCTAACCAATTAGGAGGAAAAACGTGCTAGACAACAAAAAGGTTAAATTGGACTTTACAGTATTTCTTGTAAGTGGAGGTGTTTTAATATTATTTATTGTACTATCGTTCTTCAATAGTACGATGGTTGATGATGCGATTACAAAGTTATTTGGTATATCCGCTGATTTATTTGGTGCATATTGGCAGCTGTTATTACTTGGGAACTTTATCATTGGCTTGTTTTTGGCCTTTTCGAAATACGGAAAGGTCCGGCTTGGTAACCAGGCAGAACCCAAATATAGTTATTATAAATGGGTCGCTATGATACTTTGTACATTACTTGCAAGTGGCGGTATATTCTGGGCAGCAGCTGGACCATTGTACCATTACATGGATACTCCGCCATTATTCGGTGGTGGATCAGGTAATATCCCGGCAGCCTTCGCTCAATCATTTATGCACTGGGGATTCTTGGCATGGGCAATTTTGGGAACCCTTGCTACGATTGTTGTCATGTATGTTCATTATGGTAAAGGGTATCCTTTGCGTCCCAGAGCAATCCTGTATCCCATTTTTGGTGAGAAAATATATAAAAAGAGTATTCTTGGTTCCGTGGCTGATATTGTCTCTATTATCGCTACTGTTGCTGGAACACTTGGGCCATTAGGATTCATTGGATTACAAATATCGTATGGTCTTAATTATCTGTTTGATGTTCCAAATACTGTAACAGTCAGTATTATTGTAGTCATCGTCTTAGTGGGAATTGCTGCAGTATCCGCTGCAACAGGAGTGGACAAAGGTATTTTGATGCTAAGTCGCATCAATATTGGCATGACGATTGTCTTAGGGGTTATTCTGCTTGTCGTAGGCCCCACCTTGTTTATTATTGATGCATTTGTGAGCGGCACGGGTTTCCGTTTACAGCACTTTTTTACGATGAGTTTATATCGGGGAGATAAGGAATGGCTTGGGTCATGGCTCGTCTTCTTCTGGGGATGGTTTATTGGCTATGCTCCAATGCTGATTATTTTTATATCCCGAATTTCCCGCGGGCGAACTATTAAAGATTTGATTATTGCTGTATCGATCGTAGCACCTTTAGTTAGTAATTTCTGGTTCTCGATTGTAGGTGGAACAGGTGTATTTTTCGAAACAAAGAATCCAGGCTCTGTTTCAACTGCTTTAAGCGAGGCGGGAATGCCCGCTGCAGTGATGGCAATTACTGATCAGCTTCCATTTGGAGTGATTATGGCGGTAGCATTTCTTCTAGTATCAGTCGCATTTGTTGCAACGACAGCGGATACTATGTCTTACACAGTCGCGGCAACATTGAGCGGCAATGACCATCCACAGCGATGGCTTCGGGTTTTCTGGGCGGTTATCTTTGGACTAACGACGGTAGTGATTCTTACAATAGGTGAGAACAGCATTGCCTCCATTCAAAATTCGATTGTTATCACAGCGGTTCCAGTATCGATACTGTTACTGCCCCCATTGTGGTTAGCACCGAGGATAGCCAAAGAGATGGCATTGGAGCAAGGGATTGTATGGGATAGAAAACATATAAAACCGCAACCGAAAGAATAATATTAAAAATTTTACCAAGTTTCGGCGGCGTGCTGAAACTTGGTCTCGCTTTATCAGCAAAAATATAATTTGTGTAAATTTATTGCATAATTTGTTATACTTAACTGTACCTCGTAGTTTACGAAGGAGGATAACAAGTTGAGAAATGGAACAAAATTGCAAAAAGATGCGATGCACATATTAAAGCTTACAAGCAGAACATTTTACGTGCCAATTACTCTTTTAAAGCCAACATTAAAAGAGACAGTTGCTTCTGCGTATTTGTGTATGCGGGCAATTGATGAAATAGAAGACCATGAATCGCTCGACGCAAAAACGAAACAGTATTTACTGCAATCGACTAGTGATCTTTTAAAAAATGAATTTGACAATCATGCATATCAAGATCTGGTTACTCCGTATAAAGATAAGCTTCCCGAAGTATCGTTACGACTTGGTGACTGGATTACTTTCTGCCCAGATGGAATCACGAAAAAAATAACTGATTCAACAAGTGAAATGGCAGCAGGAATGGCCAAATGGGTCGAACAGGACTGGCGCATAGAAAGTAAGGAAGATTTGGATGATTATACATATTACGTGGCTGGTTTAGTCGGTGTTATGCTTTCTGATATATGGGAATGGTATGATGGAACAAAGACTGACCGGAACCTGGCTATTGCGTACGGAAGGGGCCTTCAAACTGTCAATATCCTGCGCAATCAGGAAGAGGACCAGGAGCGTGGCGTAAGTTTTATTCCGAATGACTGGAGCCGTGACGATTTATTTGTGTATAGCCGACAGAACTTAAATTTGGCGGACGAATATATAAAAGACATCAAAACGCGAAACATCCTTCTATTCTGCAGAATTCCTTTGGCGTTAGCAAAACGTACACTTAAAGCATTAAAAAGCGGCCGGGAAAAAATCTCACGGAATGAAGTGGAAACCATTGTTGATGAAATTAAAAACCAATAGGTAAAAAGAAAGCACAGCATACAGGGCTGTGCTTTCCTTTTACCTATTTCCCTAGCAGGGCTCTGACTCCTAAATATAACAGGACCAGGCCAAATACAATAATGGCTATGGAACCAATTATTTGGAAAAAGCTAGCCAATCCTGCGGTAATAAATGATGATGTTGGAATATTAGCCAACGCAAACCCTGCCAAAATACATGCTAAATACAGTAAAGTTAGATGATTCATATACATCTCCCTCATTTTATAGATAAGAAACAAAAGTCTGTCTAGCCCCACCGTCCAGCGATTATTCGACTTCCGTCACCTGCGTGGGCACAGTTCATACGTCGCTATCGGACGCTCTATGCTTTACTTAATAACACTGAAAGGATTGAACTCTGTTTAAATCAACCCCGTAGTATACCCATCGATAACCGGTCCACCTAAATCCTGAGATGGAGCGTCTACCAACAAATACTGGAAAAAACCAAAAGGATTCCCGATACAACCATATATACGTAAAACGGTAAAGACACCCCTGGATTGCACCAGGGTCAACAGCAAAAGTTTGAAATTGCGGTTGAGTGGGTGTGAAGGAAGGGGGCGGGGAAGTTGGTGCGCCAACCGGCTGGCCCCCTCCAGGTGATGGCCCGCCTCCAGGGAATGGGGGGCCAGGCTGTCCACCACTGCCTGGAGGAAAACCCTGCTGCCCTCCAAAAAAATCAGTTAGAAAATCAGAAATGTTGAACTGTCTTTCTTTATTATTTGACCGTTTGTTATTCACTTTAATCTCCCTCCTCTGTGTACGTCCTCCATATACTATATGGTGGTTCGTCTAGAGTGGGAATCATATTTTATTTAAAGATCAGATAGTATAAACAAAAATTTTCCTAGCCACACAGCCCAGAAGCTGCCGTCATAAGCAATGGACACTGCGACCGTCAAACCCATGTTGAACTTTTTTTATTACTGTTGACTCTAACGTTACGTGATACTATATAGTAATTATTGAAGGGAGGTTACTACTTTGAAAGTCAAAGAGGTTGCTGATTTAGTTGGAATTAGTGTGCGCACACTGCATCATTATGATGAAATAGGTTTATTAACTCCTGAGGATACAACTGAATCGGGTTATCGATTATATTCACAACGTAATCTATCCACCTTACAACAAATATTTTTTTTTAAAGAACTTGGCTTCCCTTTGAAAAAAATCAAGGAAATCATGGAAAGTCCCGGCTTTAATCGGAACGAAGCACTAGAGGTGCAGCGAAATATGCTTCTAGAAAAGCGAAAGAGAATGGATGCCATGATCACGATGATTGATAAAACTATTCAAGATTCGAAAAGAGAACTAGTTATGAGTGAAAAAGAAAAGTTTGCCGGTTTTGATTTCAGCAATAACCCTTATGAACAAGAGGCTCGTGAACGGTGGGGTGACAAAGCAATCGATGAGTCGAATGCCAGAATCAATAATATGTCAAAGGATGAACAAAAATTGCTTGGTAAAGAATTTGATGCGATTTATAATAAGCTGGCAAAGCTGCGTAATCAATCACCTGAATCGGCAGAGGCACAGGCAGCTATAGAAGAATGGTTTGTTTATTTAAATAAAATGGGGGATTATTCCCTTGATGTCTTCAAGGGACTTGGTCAAATGTATGTGGATGATGAACGTTTCACCAAAAATATCGATAAATATGGTGCGGGGTTAGCCGAATTTATGCGCGATGCAATGGCCGTATATGCAGACAATAAAAAGTAGCTTAAGTTAAAACTATTTAAAAGGTGGCAGTGTTTAGTAACACCGCCACCTTTTTTTCGTTCAAGTAAACAAAGTTAATTATTCCATTCCAAAATGCCTGTTAAATTGCTGTATACCTTGTCAGGATACAGATTCAGCCCCTCCATCGGCAAATGTTGGCGGTTGATCCATGCGGTGTGAAACCCATAATTCTTAGCACCGCAAATATCCCAGCCATTCGAAGACATAAATAAAACTTCTTCTGGCTTAACACCTAATTTTTTTGCAGCATAATCATAGGAACGGGGGGAGGGTTTAAAGGTTTTTACCTCATCAACACTAATAACATGATGGAACCTATTTTGCAGATTTGATTGCTCAATTAATGGATCAAGCATGTCAAGCGATCCATTTGAAAAGACCGCCAGTTGTTTGTTTTTTAGTTTTTGCAGTACACCCTCGATTTCATCATAAACCGTAAGTTGAAAGTATGCTTTTAATAATGTATCTTCAGAAGTAGCATTCAGTTCCTCATCATGATTTGTAACTGCATAGCGGAGCGCATCCTTAGTGATCGAGAAAAACGTTTCATAATTTCCCATAATTTCCCGCAAATTAGCGTATTCAAGCTGCTTTTTACGCCAAGTGCGACTAATTTGGTCACCTTTACCGGGGAAAAGCTGGTTACACTTTGCCACCACAGAATGAACATCAAACAGTGTTCCATAGACGTCGAATACAAATGCTTTTATGTTTATTTTCATACCAAATACTCCTAACATTCAGGTTGTAATTGTTTTTGCTTTTCCCTGACTAAAGGTTCAATAAACGTTATTATATGGTAGACTTATGCAAAAAAGGGGGGGAGAGTAGTTATGTGTGAAAAGTTAAACGCTTGTAATCAACTTGTGGCACAGGATATTTTAAACATACAACTACTTGCTTATAAAATAGAAGCTGAGCTGATCGGGTTTGATGGAATACCGCAATTAAACGATACAGTGGAATCGATTATGGCCAGTAAGGAAACATTTATTGGTTATAATCGCAGCGGGAAACTAGCCGGATTCATTTCTTATCAGGTCTCAGGTAATGAACTGGATATTTGCAGACTTGTTGTCCACCCTGATTGTTTCCGAATGGGCACTGCCAATAGTTTGTTAAAATATATAATGAATAAATATAAATACAGCATCATAGATCGCTATACCGTTAGCACCGGTTCAAAAAATGTTCCAGCAATAAGGTTGTATAAACAATTTGGTTTCATCCCTTATCAGGAGATAGAAATTTCTAAAGGTATATCTATTTGTTTACTTGCAAAAGAAAAGACCCAAGCATAATGAACGCTTGAGCCCCACTTTTTGGTGAACATATTGTACTCTTTTATAAAAAACATCATATCTTAATAAAGAGAACCTGATGGAAGGAAAACCCAATTAATTGAATTTTGTAACTAGTATTTTGAAATTTCATGGTTTATAATTGTAAATTAAGGGGGTATTTACGAGGTGGAAGCAAAATTAGATGCTATATTAAGATCCTTAGAAGGTTTAAGGAAAGAGCAGGACGGATTTGAAAAGAAACTTGAATCATTTGAAGGAAAACTGAACAACTTCAAATCAAGGATGAACGAATTTGAATCAAAAATTGAAAGCTTAGATAGAAAACTGGATAACTTTATGGTGGAAACAGGAAATGGCTATAAGTTTGTTAAATTGGATAGACATAAGGCGCTTTATGAAATGATAGGCCATCGAAACCAAAACCATATATATCGCCATCATTAACTAATCACTACCTCATACAACTTCAGATATTACTCGCTTAGGACTTATTAACTGTTTTTTTAAAATATACTCCAATCTAGTAATAATTAACTATAAATTCACAAAAATTAAATTGTATCCTTCTATTAAATATGCCATATTAATAGTGTGCCGTGCTCGTATTTTAGCGGGATATGGTACAAATATTATTTAATTGGAGGGTACTGATGAAGAATTCGACTGTTAAGAAGATGTTTAATCTATTTCTTATTTTTACACTTGTTTTTATGAATTATACTGCAATTTTAGCATCTCCTGTATCGGCTGAAAGTAACGAAATAGCAGCAGAGGATCTGTTTATTTCTGAGTACGTGGAAGGAAGTTCATATAATAAAGCAATTGAAATTTATAATGGAACGGGTACGGAGATAGATCTATCAAACTATCAGGTAGAGTTATACAGTAATGGCGCCGCTGAGGCTAGTCAATCCGTAACGCTTTCAGGAACATTGCAGCATGGTGAGGTATTTGTCATAGCGCATAAAAACGCCGATCCCGCCATACTGGCTGAAGCAGACTTACAAGATTCATCTGTCGTTAATTTTAATGGTGATGATGTGGTTGTTTTAAAAAAAGGCAATGCAACACTTGATGTGTTTGGTGAAGTCGGAACAGACAGTGACTTTGCCAAAGATGTTACACAAGTAAGAAAGCCATCCATAACCAAACCAAATGAAGCATATGACGACACAGAGTGGACAGAATATGGAGCAGATACATTTGCGTATCTTGGTTCACATACAATGGATGGGGTGGACCAGGAAGATCCACCGGATGAACCAGACCCGGATGCAGAAAAGTATACCATTGATGGAGCACGGGATTTAAATGACGGAACTGCTGTTATCGTGGAAGGGATCGTAACAGTTGATAGTACTGCAATAAGTAATGGTGCCCAATTTACTACCTACATACAAGACGAAACTGGCGGCATCAATGTGTTTGCATTTGAAAAGGGGTCCATCCCAGATGTGGCAAAAGGGGATAAGATAAAAGTAACTGGTGAGTTAGACACTTACAATGGTTTAAAAGAGGTCGTTCCAAGTTCGATTGAGGTGTTGGAGCAAGGGCAGCCCTTACCCGCAGCGCAGGAAATTAGCCTGGCAGATCTACAGGATCAGGCAGTAGCGGAAGCGTATGAAGGGGAGCTGGTTCACCTTACAGGGTTTATTAATAATATTCCTACATCTCCTGCCGGTGGCGGTTATAATATATCAGTAGTTGATGCAGACTTTAATGGCACGACATTGAGAGTGATGGAAGGTTCTCTTGATCTTACAAAAATTGAGTCAGACAAGTGGTATGATATCACCGCAATCGTTAGTCAGTATGATGCTTATCAGCTTATTCCTACAGAACAGGCTGATATTAAATTAGCAAAGGAGCAGCCTGAACCACCTTCTGCTGCAGGAGTATATGAATCTACTGTTGATCATGTAACAGATGGCGATACGATTCATTTGGAATCACCTGTACTTGGAGGTACTAAGGTGCGTTTCCTAAATATCGATACTCCGGAAACCTATACAGCACATAATGATGACCCGACCCGGGATGAAATTAATCAAAATCAGAAAGCATTAGGTGAAGAGGCAAAGGCATATATGAATGAATTGCTTCAACCTGGTGATAAAGTGTGGGTTAAAATTGGTGAAGAGCCAACTGATCAATATGGCAGATTACTGGCGGAAATAATTCGTAAGGAAGACGGTGTCAATATTAACGTGGAAATGGTGCGTCAAGGATATGCCGTAACCTATTTTATTGCGCCATTCGACGAGGAGGTTTATCCAGCCTATCAAAATGCAGTTAAGGAAGCAAAGAGCGCTGGACTTGGTATCTGGGACGACGAAAATCCGTTATTAGAATTACCATTTGTCTTCCGGGCGAATGATGATCAAAAAGGTTTTTCCAAATATGTGGGGAATTCGGACACGATGAAGTATGTTTTGCCGGATGACTATGCTGATGTTCCGGTAGAAAACCGAGTGTTTTTCTGGGATGAGCAAGCAGCGCGGGATTATGGTTACACGTATATTGACGACGGAGAAGAAAATCTGGATAACCTTAAGGTACAATTATTAAGCATGAATGATTTACACGGAAAAATAGACCAGCAATATGAGTTAGACCCGAACGGTGATGGAACATTTGAAACATATGGAAAAATGGATTATGTTGCGGGAGCAATTGAGGTCCGTGAACAAACAAACCCAAACACTTTAATAGTCCATGCGGGCGATATGATTGGTGGAAGCTCACCAGTTTCCGGTCTTTTGCAGGATGAACCAACCGTTGAGATTATGGAGGAAATTGGCTTTGACGTTGGGACAGTCGGTAATCATGAGTTTGACGAAGGCACAGACGAATTATTGCGTATGGTAAATGGAGGAGAGCATCCTGATGGTCTTGGAACGGAAAACTATGACGGGATGAATTTTCCAGTACTGTGTGCAAACTGTGTGTATAAAGATACCAATGAAACTTTTTTGCCTCCATATTATGTAAAAGAGGTGGACGGAGAAAAGATTGGCTTCGTTGGTGTGATAACGCAAGAAGCAGCTGGTATGGTAATGCCTGCTGGTATTCAGGATATAGCATTCACTGATTCTACAGAAGCTGTTAATGAGGCCGTTGGTGAGCTGCAAGCACAAGATGTTGAATCAATTGTCCTGTTAGCACATATTCCAGCTGAACAGTCGGGAGCAAGCGCAACTGGACAGGCAGCTGATTTAGCGAATGAAGTAAATGATGAAGTAGATGTTATTTTTGCAGCACACAATCACAAGGTAGTTGACGGGGTTGTTGACAATAAATTAATCGTACAGGCTTATGAATATGGAAAAGCTTTTGCAGATGTCGACGTAGAAATTGATCGTGCAACAGGTGACATCGTGAAAAAAGAAGCGGAAGTTGTGTATGTTAATCAGAGTCAGGTGACACCTGATCCGGCTGTGACCGCTATCTTAGAAAAGTATTCTGAACAAATTGCGCCGATTATGAATGAAGTGTTGGGTTACAATGCAACTGATTTAACTGGTGACTATTCCAATAATGGCGATCACGGTCTAGGTAATTTAATTGCAGATGGAATGAAGGCAGCGATGGACAGTGATTTTGCCATGATGAATGGTGGAGGAATACGTGCTGATTTACTTGCAGGCGACGTTACATGGGGTGATTTGTACAACATCCAGCCATTTGGCAATACATTAATGAAATTTGAAATAAAAGGTGCAGACCTTTACCCGATCATTCAAGCTCAATTATCACCAAAATATGGACCAGATTACAGTATAAGCGGATTCCATTATACCTGGGATCCAGAAACTTCCGAGGTTGTCGATGTGACAATGCCTGACGGGACCCCAGTTGATATGGATAAAACCTATACATTAACAGTAAACAATTTTATGGGCACCTCAACAGGCTCCAAATATGCACCAATCAGCGAGCTTGGCACAAATCCTGAAATGGGACCGTCTGATTTGGATGCTACAGTCGACTTTGTGGAAGGTTTAAATAGTTCAGAAGCAAATCCAATTGAATACGGACCAGAGGGGCGAATTACAATTGCTTCTGATGAATCGGATGAGGAAGAGCAATCAGAGGTTATTGTTACACCAAAGCAAAATAATGGTACTGCTACGGTTCATACAAAAGACTTAGAAGCTCTTGAATCAGGCGTGCGCGTGATCATTAATATTCAAAATGACAAAAAGCCGCGCAGATTGTTACTGAATAAAAGGCAGGTTGATATTTTGAAAGAAAAAGAAGTTACCTTAGTTGTGGAAAATGATGTGACATCAAAGACATTTGTGATGGCAGAAATGCCAAGCCGTGTATTGAAGGTTAGTTTAGAAAACTAAAATTGATTATCTGATGGGATTCAGCATGTGTGCTGGGTCCCATTTTTTGAGTATGTTTTGGTTGTGTTGTTCGATATTTTTTAAATTATTTGTTCCATTATTATTGAATAAATAATTCAAAAGATATAGAATGAGTGTAATAATAGATACGAGGTGATGAGATGGAAATAGTAAACATGACAAGCAGAAAAAGGGAAACCTATCAAATTAAATTAGAGCATTCTTTACTATGGGAATGTGCACTAGGAATCGCAGCCGTTACAAATGAAAGGTTAATTGATACCCTGGAGAAGCCAGATGAGTACTGGAATGGAATTAAGCAATCCTTGTCCGAGAAAATGGTGGAAGAACTTAACTATGTAGAAGAGAACAATACCTGGAAGGCTTTGCTTCAACTTTTACACAGGAGGGAATTCACTTGTTTAACAGAGTTTAAAGCATTCATAAACAATCTTTCACCAAAGGAATTAATAACGTATTGCATCCCATTTATAGGTATGGACTATCAAGAACAGAGGGAACGAGCCGCACACGGTGATCCTTCCGCAATAATTGAATTAAAGAACGCCACTAAAGATAACCCGTTTTTCCCTGCATATATCGAATTTATATGTAAGGTTGGTTCGGATAAATTAAAAAAGCATCTATGTACTGTCATGGAAGGATGGTATCAGGCTGCCATTGAACCTGAAGCAGATAAAATACATGCTGTTCTAGAAAGGGATTATCAGGCAAAAAAAGTTATGAAGGAAAAAATGACTTCAGAAGAATTGGTTGAATGGGCGACAGGTGGGAGTGTTTATAATCCTGAACCAAGTGTCTACCATGTGCTCCTTATTCCACATTACGTGTATCGTCCATGGAATATCGAAGCAGATATCGCAGGTGTAAAAGTCTTTTATTATCCTGTTGCGAATGAAAGTATCCACCCTGGTGATGCCTATCAACCAGATAACTTTTTGATCCTTAAGCATAAAGCACTTGGTGATGAAGTGAGATTAAAGATTGTTAAGTATTTATCAGAGGGTGACTGCACCTTACAAGATATAACAAGTAAATTGGGTATGGGTAAATCAACTATTCATCATCATTTAAAAATTCTAAGGTCAGCAAAACTGGTAGAAATTAGTGATTCGAAATACCGGATAAAAAAGAATGCCTTAGGTGCATTGGCGAAGGAATTGCAGCAATTCCTTTATGAGAACTGATCATGCTAAGGAGAGTGATTTCCCGCAACCCAGTTGAAGTATATTTCCAGGCGACATAAGCCAGATTAAAGGTGCAGAAAGGTTGGAATCATTTATGAAGGTGAAATTAAAATGGTTATATAAAGGTAAGAAAACTGATGAGCTGGTGCTTGAATCGGACTGGACAACACAAGATACCATGGAGCATTTAATAAAAGATATCGAAAAAACGGGTCGTGTTAAAACGTTAGTTGTTATTGATGAGATGAGTAACGAATGGACCGTGAAGGAATTCGGTAAATTAAAATCAACAATTGAACAGGCACCTCATGACCCAGTTGTATACTTTGATGGTGGATTTGACCGAACCACAAGAACCGCTGGGTTAGGTGTTGTTATTTATTACAAAGAAAATCAGATGAGTTATCGTTTAAGAACAAATCGATTTATTGATTCGATGGAGACAAATAATGAAGCGGAATATGCAGCGTTGCATTATGCTGTGCTGCAACTGCAGGAAATGGGTGTCCATCATCTCCCATGTACATTCAAAGGTGATGCACAGGGTATTATTAAACAGCTATTAGGTGAATGGCCATGCTACGAAGAAAATCTAAATAAGTGGCTTGATCGCATTGAACATCGGTTAGCGGAGCTTGGGATAAAGCCTGACTACGAGGTTATCAATCGTAAGGATAATAAAGAAGCGGACTGGCTTGCAGGGCAGGCGCTAAAGAGAGTAGATATACACAGCAAAAAAGAATTAGGATAGAAAATTTCCGGTTGATGAGGACATAGAGCCCACCAACCGGAACTGAAATTAGATAGTAAAATAAGCTAACACGGAGAGACATAAAGAAGCAATTGTCATTGCCACTAATGGCCGCAATGCTCTAGTTCGCAAATCGCGCAGGCTTACATTAAGTCCAAGCCCTACCATGGCAGCAGTTAATAACCAATCTGTAATCGAGAAAACGACTTTCATAACATCGTCAGATACAGGAATGGAATGACCAAATACGTAGCTTCCTAAAACACTTAGCAGGATAAAACCAAGCAGGAAATATGGAAATTCAATTTTTGCGTCCGGTTGCTCAGAGCTTTTAGTTTTACGTTTCATGATATAGATAAAGATAAAGCAAACCGGAATAAGTAGAAATACGCGACCCAACTTTGCAAGTAGCGCAATTGCTAAAGGATCGTCTCCTGCTGGTGCAGCTGCAAGTGCTACTTGGGCAACCTCGTGAATGCTGGATCCTGTCCAAATACCATACTCAATCGGAGAAAACGGTAAAAGCGGCCCGATAATCGTGTAGCCAATTGCAAAAACCGTTCCCATAAGTGCAATAATACCAACTCCAATAGCGGTATCCTCATCTTTCGCTTTTACAATTGGTGCAACGGCCGCAATTGCTGCAGCACCACAAATCCCTGTCCCTACACCTAGTAATAACGAAATTGATTTGTCAGCTTTTAACGCTTTTGCAAGCCAGACAGTTACAAAGATGGCAAAAACAATCATCAAAGCATCCCGGGCGAGCAATCCCAGGCCATCCTGGATAACGGTATCAATGTTTAGCTTTAGCCCGTATAAAATGATGGCGGTCCGAAGTAATCTTTTCGATGAAAAGCCAATCCCTGATCGGATAGCTTCAGGGTATCCTGCTATTTGCCGATAAACCACCGCAATAATGATGGCGCATGCTAATTGTCCAATGCGATCGAATCCTGGTACCATTGCTAATAAATAACCTAAAAATGCAATTAAAAAAGTAAATGCAATTCCGCCAAGCCATTTTTCGAACGGCGGTCTAGTTTTATCTGTTTTTTGTGAAACCATGGTGACACCTCCCATATTTAGGATAGTAGATTTCTGTTGATAAGAAAAATAAATCATTATGATAGTTATAATAAGCAAAATGATATAATGGTAATAATTTATATCAGGGGTGATAAAAAGGATGGACCAACATCTACAGGTATTTGTAACGGTAGTTGAGAAGCAGAACTTTTCACGGGCGGCTGAAGAATTACATATGACTCAGCCAGCTGTAAGCCAGTATATTCGCACACTTGAAAGTAATATTGGGACGAGATTACTAGAACGCAGCAATAAATATGTTCGATTGAACAAGGTTGGGGAAATCGTGTACCACCATGCAAAAGAAATTTTAGGATTATATACAAAAATGCAGACACTCGTTGATGATGTAACAAACGTGGCGAGCGGGCCAATCTCCATAGGAGCAAGTTACACGTTTGGTGAATATGTACTCCCGCATATTATTGCTAACTTACAAGAGACTTATCCAGATATACAGCCAACCGTGACCATTGGCAATACAACTGAGATTGCTTCATTGGTTGATACACATCAATTGGATGTAGGTATAGTTGAAGGTCATTCTAAAGATCAGAAATTAATGGTCGAAGCGTTTGCGGATGATCAAATGGTTGTGGTGGCAGCCCCAATAAGCGTTTTAAGTAATGAGCAAGGCTTTATCAATATAGACGCATTGGCAGAACAAACATGGATTGTACGCGAAAAAGGGTCAGGAACGAGGGAGGCCACAGAAAAGATGTTCGGTCAATTAGGAATTCGGCCAGCAAAATTGATGAGCTTTGGCAGCACTCAACCGATTAAGGAATCAGTTGAAGCGGGCTTAGGTATTAGTCTGATGTCGAAGTGGGCTATCCAAAAGGAATTGAAAAATGGAGATTTATGCACACTGAAGGTAACAGGGCTTCCATTTACCAGACAATTTTCCATTGTTACCAAATCCCCTTTTCAGACAAAAGCTCTAGAGGTATTTATTGCATTATTGCGGAATAATAAACCATTAACAACATTGGAAGATATGAAAAAGCCACAGTGAATTAACTGTGGCTGTTCATACTTAAGCCTTCTGGTGCTTTTTTGCAAATTCCACGAAATAATCCAACGATGACGGATTACTTAATGATCCTTGATTGACTACTTTTTTTACTGATTTACCCTTTAATATTTTCTTTACAGGTATTTCCAGTTTTTTGCCGTTTAATGTTTTTGGCAAATCTGGCACACTGTAAATTGCAGTCGGAACGTGCCTTGGTGAGCACTGTGTACGAATTTGTTTTTTGATGGCCTGTTTTATGTCATCAGTTAGTTCGGTATTTTCTTTCATTAAAACGAATAATGGAACAGATGAATCTCCATCTCCATCTGGAATATCGACAATCAAACTGTCGGCTACTGCACTAACCTGATCAACTGCCCGGTATATTTCACTTGTGCCAATCCGGATTCCACCGCGATTAATCGTCGCATCCGATCGCCCATAAATCACACATGTATCCCGGTCCGTAACCTTTAAATAGTCACCATGACGCCATATTCCTGGAAATACATCAAAATAGCTGTCATGAAGCCGGCTGCCATCTTTGTCATTCCAAAAATAAATGGGCATAGAAGGAAAGGGCTCAGTTAAAACAAGCTCGCCAACTACGTTTATTGCAGGCTTTCCCTCGTCAGTAAAGCTTTCAATTTTAGCGCCAAGTCCCCGGCATTGTAGCTCCCCGGCGTAAACCGGTAAAATTGGAGCGCCCAGAATAAATGCCGTGCATACGTCTGTTCCGCCACTGGATGAGGCAATCCAGAGGTCGTCTTTCACATTATCGTAGCACCACTGAAAGCCTTCTGGTGGTAATGGTGAGCCAGTCGAACTAATATTTTTCAAATGCTGTAAATTAAATTCTTCTTTTGGAACAAGACCATCCTTCATGCAAGCAGTAATGTAACTTGCACTTGTCCCAAATACGGTCATTTTTGTTTGTTCGGCCATTTTCCAAAGCATTTTTTTGTCAGGGTAACCAGGATTTCCATCATATAAAATAATCGTACTGCCAGTCAGTAATCCGCCAACAAGAAAGTTCCACATCATCCAGCCTGTTGTGGTAAACCAAAAAAACCGGTCGCTCTCATCCAAATCAGCATGGAAGGTCAATGCCTTCAGATGCTCCATTAAAATACCACCCTGACTTTGAACAATGGGTTTTGGTTTTCCCGTTGTTCCTGAGGAGAAGAGCACCCATAGCGGGTCATTAAAAGGGACACGCTCAAAGTTAAGTGTCAATTCCCGTTTAGAAGTAACAGCATGCTTCCAGCTAGTAACGTTCTTCAGTCCATCAAACGTTGCATTTTCATTAAGGTAAGGAATCGCAATAGTTGCTTCCAGCGTAGGTAACTCGGATTGTATATTTTCTACTACAGATGTGCGGTCGAAATCTTTACCACTATAACGATAGCCATCGACAGTAACCATTACTTTAGGCTCTATTTGTTTAAATCGATCAATGACACTTTGTGTACCGAAGTCAGGTGATGCACTTGACCAGATTGCACCAAGGCTTGCAGTTGCCAGGAATGCTACAACGGACTCATAGATATTTGCTACATAGGCAACAATTCGGTCACCTTTTTCTACACCCAGGTATTTGAGCGTTAATTGTAATGCCGCCGTATCCTGATATAACTGATCCCAGGATATTTCTGTTTGGTCTCTTAATTCAGATGTGTGAATAATGGCTGGTTTATGACGATCACGGTTTTGAAAAATATGTTCTGTATAGTTGATCTTCGAACCCGTAAACCAGTTTGCGCCAGGCATCTCATGGCTTGTTAAAACAGTCTGATAATCTTCCTTGGATTGTATTTGGAAATAATCCCATAACGATGCCCAAAAGAGTTCTAATTCATCAACGGACCATTTCCAGAGAGAATGATAATTATCAAAGTGTAAGTCTTTATGTTTTTTTAACCAATTCATATAATCATAGATATTTGAATTTTGTTTTCGCTTTTCGCTAGGTTCCCAAAGCAATGTACCTTCTTCTGTTCGCGCCATAATAAACCCTCCTGAAAGTTCAATCATATTACCATTATATGAAACCGCTTACCGGGTGTAAAGCAAATGAGGATGAAAGATCATTGAAATTAATAATACCTGTGCTACTATATTCATAGAATCTTAAAATAACCAGAACCCAAAATGGAGGCCACTGAAAAAGTTAAAACATAATACAAAATAGGTGGATCTATCAGCGCATCTTGAATATACTGCGCTTTCCGCGGGCGAGTGACGAGCCCAATGGCATCAAGTTAAGCTACCAATAATTTACAAATAAATGGATTGTAAGTCTAATGGCTATCGTTGATTCATTAAATAGTTTAGTTACGGACTAAAAAAGTCAATACGATGCCCGAGACTTGAACTTTTATTTTTTCAAGCCTCTCATTTTTATTTACTATGTCCTGTCAATAATGTATATTGAAAGAGAGAGAATTTATAGACACCTTTTTTGGCTATGGGAGTACTTATTCGATTTCAACACCATGTTACGCGGATAACGTCTTCCTGGCCGAATAGGTGTCTTATTTCTTAAGATCTCCTGCATCATACTCCTAAACATCTTTTGCTGGTAATAGGATTAAAAAATGACCTTATTTTGTTTGATAGAGGTTATCCATCTAGAAAATTCATTGCATTCTTAGAAGAATGCGGGATCAAGTACGTGATGCGTTGTCAGAAAGGAACGATGCTGGAGGTCACACAGGCTAAAGATTCCGATCAAAACATAGGGATTGTATGGAAAGACGAAACTTTAACTGCCCGTGTACTAAGATTTCAATTGGATTCTGGTATAGAAGAAGTATTGGTCACAAACGTATTGGAGGAGACACTTGGTATTACAGAATTTAAAGATCTATATTTTAAACGTTGGGGAATTGAGAGCAAATATGACGAATTAAAAAACAAACTACAAATTGAAAATTTTACAGGATATACGCCACTTGCGATTGAACAAGATTTTTATGCATCCTTGTACTTAATAAACATGGTAAGTCTGCTAAAAAATGAGGCGAATGAAATAATCAATCATGGTGACAAGGGAAAAAAGTTAAAATACACCTACAAAGTTAATACATCAGCTCGTTTATCATATCCATTGCCATATCTCGTTCGCTAGACTTATATGGGGCAATTTTGGAAGTTAAAATAATGTCGTTCTCGATGTCGTGAATACATGATGCTCTTGCCCGAGCATAAGAAGTGGTTTGATTGTGAACATACCCAAAGCGACCTCTTAGACTTTTTGTATTATTGAGTTCGAAAACGGAACCATCAATCGCACAAAGTCTATAACCATTGAAGGTCTTAAAAGAATTATCCTTATAAAACCACGCTACAACTGCGTTTGCTAATTTGATAAAAGCCGAAGGCGAAATCTTCTTTCTTGCCTGTGAATACCCCTGCTTTGATATGCTTACATTGGCTGGATTCAACACTTTAAAAAATGCATCCAGTTCGAGTTGGATACTCTTTTTCACAAAAAACAAACTAAAAAGAATGGTACTTTTAAAACTTAATTTGTTATTTCCTTCACGTGTGAAATAAGTAGGTTTCATGCGCGATTCACACATAAAAACAACATCATTTAACATACTCTTGGTTACATCAACTGCTTCTAAAAAAGTCTTTTTCCCCATTTATATCACCAGCCTCGTTTGGATATACCAAAAAATGGTATTCAAACGAATTTTTGGGGTATTTTTTAAAAATGCAAGGGTCTTTTTACCTGTTTATTGAATTTTTTTCTTTTTGCTTTAAAATTTAATAGTACTTCCATTAATTGTAAACTTAACTTGATGCCATTGGTGACCAGCCTCCTCGGACTGCCGTCCTCCGGGGTCTCGTCGATCTCTCACTTCCCGCAGGAGTCTCCGTATATTCAAGATGCTAAGTTAAGGTGAAAAGTGAAATTTTTAAAATCCACAACTTTTTCCGTGCCCTCACCAAAATGATGCTAGGGTCTGCCGAAAAATTGCAACTCAAAATACTGTTAATTAGCAACGTATATTACGGAGAGGTGGATGTGTTCCAGACTCCCTAGATTCATTTCCCTCATTATCTTCGCAACCTTTCTATTTTACTGACCGAACTGTTAGGCCTATACTGACATTGTAAACGTTTTATTACATAGGAGGGGAGCAGTATGAACTGGAGACTATTTTGTAAACGTAAGCTTAATTTTGGAAAAAGATTAGTTCGAATTCATCATTCCAACGCTGTATTGTTTTTATTATTAAGTATAACTGGTTTTATTCTATTCTCCACTGCTTTTCGCTCCACTTTTCCCGGGATGCGCGTAGATATCAAGAACGCTCATATCTGGATTGGGTTTATCAGTATTCTGCCGCTCTTTTTTTATTTGCCTAAAATAACCAGGCATTTAAAACGACTTCGGAAGCGGTTGAAACATAGAAATAATTTGTTCTTCGTACTTACAATCTTAGTGTCATTACTTATTTCCGGATTATTCTTAACCTTTCAAAGGTCAATTTCGCCTATTTTTAGTTCGTTCATGTTGTTTGTTCATGACATGGCTACTTGGATCGGTGTGCCATACGTTATTTATCATAGTGTTACAAGAAGCAAAATCTTTAAACGTTTTGAAAGTGGTCAAACACCTAAAGTTCCAGTACCCGTTGAAGATGGCAATCCGATTCTAAAGAGGCGGACCTTTTTAAAAAAGGCAACAGGTGGAACGATAATGATTATTTCCTTACCCTTTATTGGGAAATGGTTGAGCGCGTATATTCCATCAGGCAGCACTTTTTCATCTGAGGTACACGCGAATGAGTTTACACCTCTGCCAAAGCCCAAGCCAAAATCAAAACCGCCTATAGGTGGGGGAAGAAATGGACAGTTTCGCTACTACACTGTTACAGAAATGCCTACATTAACAAATAAGAATTGGAGCTTTACAATTGATGGCCTGGTTGAGAGGCCGAAAACGTATCGCTGGAAAGAATTTCTGGAATTAGGACGTGATGTCCAGGTTAGTGACTTTCACTGTGTTACCGGGTGGAATGTATATGATGTAACATGGGAAGGTATTCCGTTAAAACGCTTCTTAGAGTCGGCCGCCATTAAACCTGAGGCCAAATATCTGAAGTTCTATTCTGCCGATGGTGTGTATACCGACACATTGACAGTTGACCAGGCCATGCTTGATGATGTTATGATTGCCATGCTGATAGATGGGAAGCTTATTAGCAAGCAGAACGGTGGTCCTGTGCGGTTAATTGTCCCGAAGATGTATGCTTATAAATCTGTAAAATGGCTAAACCGGATAGAACTGATTGACAATGAACACATCGGCTTTTGGGAACAGCGCGGCTATTCCAAAGATGCCTGGGTAAAATAAAAAAAACAGTATCTCCACATATAAAAGGGAGGTACTGTTTTTCGGTTTCTTACACTCTGAGAAAGTATAATCTGTACCGGTATAAAGTATAAAAGTTTACTTGACGAGCAGCCTAGCCTGGGCAGTTTAAACTCGGGCGAGGGAGTGCTGAACTCAGGCGAGAAATGGTGGAACTTGGGAGAGAGCATGTCCAACTCGGGAGAGAAATAGCTGTCTCCCGAGTTGAAGGTTCTGTCTCCTGAGTCAAAGATGCTATGGCCCAAGTTCAGCTTGTTGTCTCCTGACCTGGCTTGGTTTTCTCCCGAGTTTTTTATCAATCTGTCTGGTATTAGGTTTACATCATCGCTCTGTTTTGTGTTCCCTTTACTCTTAGGTCTTAGTCAGTCCACCAAACTCACATAGAGCCCTACATAAGTTTTTCAGGGACGGTTTTCAATCTCATTTACGATTATACTCGGCATACTTTATGAAAGTATGTTCATCCTCAATTACGCCGCAGGATCCACATTGTATCTTGTACTTTGGCCCATTATACTGGGTGTGGAATATCTCTGGATTGTCATTTGTATAATCATTTAGTACATCTCCTGTTTGCGGATCCAGTTTGACTGGTTTAGCCACTTGTTCAATGATATTAAAACGTGAACGGTTAGTTTTGCAGTTAGGGCAAAGGTACTGTTGCAAAGTCATACACCTCCTACCTTATTTCTTTTTAGCGCGTTTGTCTGCTGCTTGGCTTCTTTCCTGCGCTTCCTTGTCCTCGTGATCAGCAAATTCCTCTGAGAACTCAATGTCTCTTCCATCCTTTATATCGCTTTTAGGGGTTTGCGCTAAACGATTTCTTCCTTTTGATTTATTGTGTTCATCTCTTCCCATTACAATCCACCTCTTTTGATATAGTTTCCATTAGTATGTGCAGTCTTTTTAAATCCTATTAGAAATTAGAAAATCTTGGCTTGTCGCCAAGAACTAATGGCGAAAGCCTTAGATTTTTTTATACTTTATACCGATAAAGATTTATACTTTCTTAAAGTGTAAAAAAGAAGTAATCAATGGATTTAATCCAGTTGATTACTTCTTATCTGTAAAATTATTCTTCTTGGTGCGAATTTTTCCCGTAAGAGAATTGCGATGTGTCTACATCTTCCCAGTTTTCATTTGGTGTATAGAACCGAAGAAGGTCACCGTATAATACTTCATCGGATAGTTCCAGTTCATGACGTACGGTTTTCTGCTTTTCTTTCATTTTCTCGGTCGGCTCAATTTTTTCGCCTGTATCATTATCGAAGAATTGACCGCCAACAACCGTATATTCTGGCGTAATATAGTCACCATCACGAAATACTACATAATCTTTGTGTCCTTTTGAAAACATGTCTGTACCAAATTGAATGTAGTCTTGTGAATTAATACCAAGTAAATGCAATAGGGTTGGCATAACATCAACCTGACCAGAATATTCGTGATCTACACCTTTACCGTCTACTCCAGGAATTTTAATGAAAAATGGAACACGTTGTAATTGTGTGTGCTTAAAGTCAGTAATTTTCTCGCCAGTGATTTGTTTCATTGCTTGGTTATGATTTTCTGAAATGCCGTAATGGTCTCCGTAAATCATAATAACGGAATCCTTGTATAATCCAGCTTCTTTTAAATCATCAAAGAACTGCTTTAACGATTCATCCAAATATCTTGCAGTTTGGAAATACCTGTCAACAGATGGATCCCCTGTGTTTGCCGGTTCAATCGATGCTTCATCTGGACTGATTAGATATGGATGATGGTTCGTTAATGTCATCATATGAGCATAAAATGGCTCTTCTAATGATTCAAGCATTGGAATTGATTGTTTGAAAAATGGTTTATCCTTTAAACCATAGTTAATAACATTTTCTTCATTCATGTCGTAATAACTTGAGTCAAAGAACCTATCGACTCCAAATTCTTTGTAAATCTCGTCGCGGTTCCAGAAGCTTTTATTATCACCATGGAATACTGCTGACGTATAGTCTTCTTTACTTTGACCTAATATTGCTGGTAAGGCCTGATACGTATTATTCCCCTTTGTAACAAATGCTGCTCCTTGAGGCAATGGATATAACGATGTATCCATGATCAATTCAGCATCAGCCGTTTTCCCTTGGGCAGTTTGGTGGAAGAAATTATCGAAATACGTAAAGTTCTTGCTTTCATCGTGCACCAATGAATTTAAGAACGGTGTTACTTCCTCACCATGCAGCTTATAATCAATTAGAAATGATTGGAATGACTCAAGATGAATTTTGATAACATTTTTACCCTCTGCGACTCCAAATAATTCCTTATTAGGTTCTGCATACTTGTTTTTTGTATAATTTTCTACTTCTGTAATATCACTGCTATCTGCCAGTACACGCTGTGTTGAAGAACGCAGCGTTTGATACGCGTCATATATAGCAAAGTTGTATGAACCTAAATACTTCACAATATAGTTACGGTCAAATGTTCTTGTCAACAATTCTGGACGATCAGCCTCAGCTAGTCCCAGATTAATCGTAAATGCCATAACTCCAGCGGCAAGAATTAATAATGGTTTTCTTTTTGGCATACGAGCAACAGACCAATTATTTTTAGACCAAACAAACAATGCAATCAGTATAATAATATCCAATGCATAGAGTAAGTCATGCCAAGCTACTAAATTGGCAATGCTGCCGCCTAAACTACCAAAGTTGTCAGTCTGCGTCAGCGTTGGTAGAGTAATATAATCAGTAGCTGACCGATAGTAAACGACATTTGCATACAGCATAAAACTCATTAAAGCGTCTATGATAATGATCCAAATCCCTGCACGTTTCCCCTTTGCAAATAAAGCAAAACCGAGGAAAATTAATGCCGAGCTTATTGGGTTAATGAATAATAGGAACTCTTGTATACTATTTTGTATATCAAGGTTAAATTCATAGACATATATTAAATAAGATTTTATCCATAGTAAAAGTACTGCAACGAAAAAGAACCCCATTTTTGACAAAGGTTTTTTCTTCATTGTTTTCACCTCAAATTTTCATTTTTTAAATCAATTTTATAATCATGTACATCGATACTTTAGTTTAACGGAATTTCACCTTTGATTCAACCCCGTTCACAAATATTACACATATGTAATGGTAAAGTAATAAGTGATTTTATTGCGATAGTTTCTAAATTTGCGTCAATTGACAAATGGAAAAAGTCCGAATATCATTGTGCTGTTGCCTTTTTTGCGAGTAAAAGAAATAATTAAATTGACAGAAAAATTTTTACTTTTACACGCAAAAAAATCCAGAAAATTATGTATACATCTTTCGCTGTTTAAAAGGCGAAATTAAATTTTCTACTATTAAAAAGGAGCTAAAAGACATATGGAAAACTTTGACCGACAAAAGATTGTCCAAAGTGTCCCTCAACGAGGATTTTTTGGACAACCAAAGGGTTTGTTCACACTTTTTTTCACTGAATTTTGGGAGCGCTTTTCTTACTATGGAATGCGCGCTATTTTACTATTTTACATGTACACCGAGGTTGTCGACGGCGGACTCGGAATTAGTACGGAAACTGCTACTTCCATCATGGCCATCTACGGTGCGCTTGTATACATGACCGGAGTAATTGGCGGCTGGATTTCGGATCGTCTGCTCGGCGGTCAGCAAACTGTGTTCTATGGCGGCATACTCATTATGATGGGTCATATTGTCCTTGCATTGCCAATTGGAGTAACTGGGTTATTTCTATCTATGCTGTTTATCATTCTTGGTACAGGTTTATTGAAACCAAACGTTTCCAATGTTGTCGGGGACATGTACAGCCCTAAAGATAACCGACGTGATTCAGGCTTTAGTATCTTTTACATGGGAATCAACATGGGCGCACTTATTGCACCACTTATCGTTGGTACTGTTGGGCAAGAATACAATTACCATCTAGGCTTCAGTTTAGCTGCAATAGGAATGTTCCTTGGTTTAGTTGTGTTTGTTGTAACCCGTAAGAAATACCTTGGACTAGCTGGTACCTATGTAGCTAATCCATTAGGAGATGCAGAAAAGAAAAAGGTTATTAAACGTTTTGGAATTGGTGCTGTAATCATTGCAATTTTATTGGCGATTACTATTCCAACGAATATCCTGACGATTACAACATTTACCTATTTAATTAGCTTCCTTGGTATAGCTATCCCAACTGCATACTTTATTGTTATGTATCGCAGTCCCAAAACGGATGCCGATGAACGTTCACGTATCCTTGCTTACATTCCATTATTTATTGCTTCAATGGTGTTCTGGGCAATTCAGGAGCAAGGATCGATTATCTTAGCACTTTATGCAAAGGAACGTACAGAACTAAGTTTCCTTGGTTTTGATATTTATGCATCATGGTTCCAATCACTGAACCCGCTATTCATTATTATCCTCGCACCGGTATTCGCGAGCCTATGGATGAAACTTGGAGATCGCCAACCATCAACACCTAAAAAGTTCTCCTTAGGTATTATACTTGGCGGAATTTCATTTATGATATTAATTTTCCCTGCTGTAATAAATGGTACGGAAACACTTGTAAGTCCATTATGGTTAGTACTAAGTTTCTTCTTAGTTGTACTTGGGGAGCTTTGTTTATCTCCTGTAGGGTTATCTGCTACAACCAAGCTGGCACCTGCAGCATTCTCCGCACAAACAATGAGCTTATGGTTCATGTCAAATGCAGCTGGACAAGCAGTTAACGCCCAAATTGTAAAACTGTATGATCCATCAACGGAAATCTTTTACTTTGGTATCATTGGTGGTATTGCCGTATTACTTGGTTTTATCCTATTCGCATTTTCTAAAAAAATTCAAGTCTTCATGCGTGGCGTATTATAATGATGTTTCACATGTATATTTTTATTAATCGGTTAGAAACTAATTGGTAGCAATATACATGGAGGTTGATGAAGATGGTGGAAAGAGAAAATACGTGTCTTGCCTGCGAAGGAACCGGCATGCTTTCCGATGACGAAGGCTGGCAGTACAAATGCAGTGTTTGTGATGGTGAAGGCGTGAAAAACGGTGAACCGACCCGGATAATGGATGTAGATCCAACTAATCGATTACTGGATTAAACACCAAGGGCTATCTATTCATGATTTTGAATAGATAGCCCTTTTTTACTTTTTTATAAGAATCTGTCTAGCTCCAGCGCCCAGAAGCTGCCGTCATAAGCAATGGACACGACGAACGCCAAGCCCATGCGTTCTACGGTCCCTTGCTTATGCGTCCGCTTCTAAACGGGCCCTTCCGCTTTTCTTAGCTAGTGTGGCATGGTTCCCTGGGTTGGTGCAAAGCTGTTCATGATTAATTGCATATCCTGCGCAGGTAATTGTGCTACCTGATAATATTGATTCTTATTCTGGAATAAAAATACTTCATATGCCATTTCGATGATGTTGGGAACACTGTCGGAGAATACACGTCTAAGAACTGGGTTAGTAGTTTCAAGTGCTGTCATCGTAAAAGTTGACGCTGTTGATTTCATTACGCCAAGCATATATCCCGAAACACATTCGTCATTTATTTGACTAACAGATTGACTAGGAGACTTTGGTGCTGACGGTTGCATTCCATATATGACATCATTGCTTTCAGCCATATTATACGTCTGTGTTTTGACTGTTGGCTCTTGACCTGTTTTCAATGTCTCAACAATTGTGTTATAAAGCTGTGTCAAAAATGTATGGTGACGTTGTTCCATCGCTTTTAACTCAGGACTTTGGATGTGCTGTTCATACAATAAATATTGTTCCAATCCACCAGTTAATGTTGATAATGCTTCATGAGTATCAAATAACTCATTTCCGCCATGACTGATTTGTGCTGGCATTTCAGATGTACCTGTCAGGTTTTGGTTTTGCTGTTGATTTTGAAATTGCACGTTAAAAAGCCTCCTTAAAGTTAATCAGGGTTATTTTTTGCTAAAACCGACTTCTTATACAGATACTTAGGATGGGTTATTTGCCACTTTTTTCTTGAACGCTTCCAGCTTCTTGGTGCTATCTTTTAGTAATTGTCCTATGTTTGCCAGGTTGGGTTGTTCTTTCTTTGCCTCAGCCAGCAATGGATAGAGACTTTTCTCAATGTTTTCGTAGTCATCGGGATACTTTTCTTCCACCTGTTTTTCAATTTTGTCCCAGTTTTCTCCCACCTTTTCAGCAATCCCCTTTAATTTCTTTTTGTTTTCGGTGGCTTTCATTACTACAGACTTTAATTCGTTTAACGAAGCTAGAACTTGATTAAGTCCGTTCATTAATGAAGGTGTTTCACTGCTCATCACCTCCACGGACGAATGGTTACTGGATAACTCATTGCCTTGTTGCGCAGTGTTATTTTCTCCATCGTTATTTAATGAAACAGCAACTACTACCATTATTGTTAATACGAGGTACAAAATAGTTTTCATATCAATATTCCTCCTTTATTGGCTAATATTTCTTAGTATGTTAAATTATTGATAGTTTATACTGGCATTTTAGGGTAGGAGGGAAGGGATGGAAATGAAAAAACCAATACGAATAGATGACCGTATATACCTAATTGATGGATTCGACTTAGGAAAACCGGAACGCACCGGTACATATGTAATTGAAGAAGATGAGCTCACTTTGATTGAAACAGGGCCAAGTCCATCAGTTAAATATGTTAAGTCCGGTTTGGATTCACTGGGTTTCGCATTGGAGGAAGTAAAATATATTATCGTTACACATGTTCATTTAGACCATGCTGGCGGGGCAGGCTTGTTAGTAAGAGATTGTCCGAATGCTAAAGTTGTGGTTCACCCAAGGGGTGCGCGTCATTTAGCTGCACCAAAAAAACTTGCAGCAGGCGCTCGCGCCGTATATGGAGAAAGCTTCACGGAATTATTTGATCCAATCGTTCCTATTGAGGAAGATAAACTAATCGTCAAAGGAGAAGGGGAGGAACTAAAAATAGGATCTGATTGTACACTGGAATTTTTTGATACACCTGGTCACGCGAAGCACCATTTCAGTATTTACGATCCTGTTAGTAATGGAATCTTTACCGGAGACACCGTAGGAATCCGTTATCAGCAGCTAGTTCGTGATGGAATTGACTTCTTTCTGCCGTCTACCTCACCAAATCACTTTGACCCTGTAGCAATGCAAACATCGATTAATCGAGTAAGGGCATTACATGTAGACCGAATTTATTTCGGGCACTTTGGAATGACTACAAAAATTGACAAGGCTTTGGACCAGGTATCCGAATGGCTGGATGTTTTTGTGGAAGAAGGGGAGAAAGTATACGCTTCTAAGGGTGGCTATGCTGAGCTAGCGAACAGGTTGGTGTTTCGCGTGAAAGAATATTTGGGATCTATACATGTATCTGATGAGCATGATGTTTATTATTTAATAAATTTAGATATGCAAGTAAGTTCCTTAGGGATTATTGATTATTTCCAAAAGCTGAAAATTTAAATTAGGGCCTAGTATCTGCCCGTATATTGACAAGTACTAGGCGCGCTAATATACATAAAACTCGGATAGAAACCGATGGCAAATGGTTTTATATATTATAAAACAGGGAATATGTCAGAGACATAATACAAATACTAAGAAAGGCGCAAGCGCCCCGTTTAGAAGCGGACGCATAAGCAAGGGGCCGTAGAACGCATGGGTTTAGCGTTCGTCGTGTCCATTGCTTATGACGGCAGCTTCTGTGCGCTGGAGCTAGACAGATTTTTATTTATAAAAAACATCAGTTTAAAAAAATACATACATATTAGAGGTGGAAGAGTGAAGAGTGTAACATTAGTCTTTTGGTATGGACTTATTGTCTGTGTGGCGGTTGTAATATGGGGATCGATTGCACCAAATAATTTGCAGGAAGCTACCGCTGCCATTACAAAATTCATATCTGTGCATTTTGGTTGGTATTATTTAATTATCATTATGATCATGCTGATTTTTTGTATTTATCTAATCTTTTCTAAGTTCGGCAGTGTCAAACTGGGAAAAGATGGAGATAAGCCTGAGTTTAGTTTAGTTTCCTGGTTTGCCATGTTATTTAGTGCCGGAATGGGAATGGGTTTAGTTTTTTGGACAACAGCGGAGCCTATTTCACATGCATTTAAAAGTACCCCATCGGCGGAACCCGGAACCGATGAGGCAGTTAAAGAAGCGCTTCAATATTCATTTTTTCATTGGGGCATTCATGCATGGGCAGTATACGGAATAGTTGCACTTGTCCTTGCCTATTTTAAATTCCATCGGGACGCGCCTGGTTTAATTAGCGCCACACTCGTTCCGTTATTTGGTGAAAAGGCGATGCGGGGCATCATCGGTAAAATGATTGATACCCTGGCAGTTGTCGCAACAGTGGTAGGTGTTGCGGCAACGCTTGGCTTCGGTTCTGCACAAATAAATGGTGGTTTATCATTTTTGTTTGATATTCCAAATAATTTTACGGTGCTTTTAATTATCCTGGCGGTCGCAACGGCGTTATTTATTGGCTCAGCCTGGTCGGGGATTGGCCGTGGTATTAAATACTTAAGTAATATTAATATGGGACTGGCGTTTATTCTGTTGCTTATCCTATTTATCGTTGGTCCAACACTATATATTCTCAATATGTTTACCAGCACACTTGGTGGATATATCTCGAACTTTTTTGATATGAGTTTCCATTTAGCGCCATTGGATCACGATAATCGTGTTTGGATTAATAGTTGGACAATTTTCTATTGGGCTTGGTGGATTTCCTGGGCGCCATTTGTAGGAATCTTCATTGCAAGGATTTCAAAAGGGCGGACTGTAAAAGAATTTATGCTTGGGGTTCTAATTGTTCCGGCTTTGGTTTGCTTTATTTTCTTTGCCGTCTTTGGTGTATCCGCACTTAACCTTGAACAGAATGGGATAGCAGCAATTTCCGAGTTTTCTTTAGAAACTTCAACATTTGGGGTATTACAGGAATATCCATTAGGTACATTGATGTCAATTATCACCATTTTTGTTGTTGCTATCTTTTTCATAACTTCAGCAGACTCTGCAACATTCGTTCTTGGGATGCTAAGTACCGATGGTCATATAAATCCATCAAATTCTGTGAAAATTGTTTGGGGATTAGCGCAATCCGCTATGGCTGCAATCGTCGTTTACTTTGGTGGGACACAAGGACTGCAGAATGTCCTGATCATTGCAGCATTACCTTTCTCAATTGTCATCCTGCTAATGGGCGCCTCGTTTTTCAAGGCTGTTAAACAAGAGGATCGAGGCAAGGCTAAATAGTGTTAAGTCGATAATTTAATTCGAATAGCATGTTTTTCAGAAGGGTAAAATAAGGTAAACCCTATAATAATACCCGTATCCAACGATGACTCGAAAAATTTGCGAGGTGCAACGATGAATATAGACTTTAAAAATGATAACGAGATAGGTGTTTTAAAAATATATGGTACGGAAGAAAACAGAATTTCATCGATAACATACGACTCGCGAAAAGTTATCGATGGATCCGCTTTTGCTTGCATTGCAGGTGAAAATGAGGATGGGCATCTTTATATAAAAAATGCAATTGAGCAGGGGGCAACTGTTTTACTTGGCAATAATGAAGAAGTTTTGAAGCGAACTTCTGAGAATTACCCTGATTGCACATTTTTATATGTTTCCCATGTGCGTATCGCTGTTGCGAATCTGTCTCTTCTCTTTCATGATTTCAGGTACAAAGATTTATATACAATAGGAATTACAGGCACAAATGGAAAAACAACCGTTGCAGCTTATGTAAAATCATTATTGAATAACTTGGGTTTACCCGCGGGTTCAATTGGTACAACTGGAGTATGGTCTTCTAAAGGAAAGCTGGATTTTCAACCGAGTACGCCGACGACACCAGAATCATCAGATATCCATGAGATTTTTGACCAACTTTATGCTGCGGGTGATAAAGCAGTTGCGATGGAGGTCTCTTCCATTGCTATTGAACAAAAAAGAGTGGAAGGTATTTTATTTGACGTAGGCGTACATACAAATTTGTCTCCAGAGCATATCGAATACCATAAAAACTTTGCAAACTATAAAAAAGCAAAGTTGAAGTTATTTGAACAGGTGAAGACTGCAGTAGTTAATGCTGATGATCCAGCGATGGCTGCTGATATCCTTGAAACATGTGAGGGTGATATTCTTACGTACAGCCTGTTAAGTGAGTCACAAGCAGATGTGAAGGCAACAAATATCATGGTTAACGACAATGGATCACTTATCGATTTAGAGGTTATGGGTGAAACGCATCGTGTGCAAACTCCTGTGTTCGGTGCTTATAATGTGGCAAATCTATTGGCGGCGGTTTGTGTAGCAATTGATGCTGGTTATACGGCGGGAAAAATTGTCCAAGCCCTATCCCATATTGAAAACCCTGAAGGCAGGTTTGAGCTTATCCAGGAAGGTACTGCTGGAAGGAAAATTATTCTTGATTATGCGCACACACCAGTAGCACTTAGAAGTTTGTTGTCGGAGGTACACAAGCTATCGTATAAACGTCTGATTGTGATGATTGCAGGTATTGGAATTCGGGATTTCAATAAGATGCCGAAGATGGCAAACGCGGTGGATGGCAAAGCAGATTCTGTCGTTGTTACAGTTGACCATCCTGGATATAACGATCCAAGAGATATTGTTGATAAAGTTTATGGTGGCTTTTCAAACCGTTTTGACGAAAATATCCATCCAACTTTGACTAGAGAAGATGGTGTGAAAAAGGCATTATCTTTAGGGGATGAAGGGGATATTATCGTGTTGACAAGCGGGTGTATAAATGGGGCGCAAATTGTAAAGGGTGAAAAAATACCACATTCAGATGAAGTGATTATTCATGAGTACTTTAATGACTTACAGTCTGTCACTGGACATGCGTTACAAGAGGATTTATAAATAAAAGCCCGAAGCTTTTTGAAAGGTTTCGGGCTTTTTTTACACTTTTCTTTACTATTTCTCTTCCTCGGTTTTCATAAATGTCAGGATAAAGAAGAAGATAAAACTTAACAGCATGATTGATCCGCCGACAATGAAAAACACGTTTGTAAGGGTATCCCCAATGTCAAACGGTTTTACATAATACAACCACATACCGGATGTAAGTCCAATGGCACCAATGATTGCCGACCATACATGAAGTAAAGATAAAACTTTATTGGCTGGTTTATAGACTTTATAAAAGACGGACCATGCAAATAAGGTTAACCACCCAACAACCAAAATGTGTGCGTGTACTGTTTTGAATTCATACGCACCAGACCCGGCCATATGTGATCCAATAAATGCGCCTACTAACGCGAAGGCCGCTGACACTCTTAGTAAAGCTTTACTATATTTATTCAAGGCAATCTCTCCCTTTAATTAACTATGTAGTTATATACTACACTTCCTTTATGAACTGAGTATGAATAGGAAGTAACAACGTTTATATTTTTCAATTATTTTTTCGGATAGGACTGCAATTTTTATCGTGGTGCTCCCATCAACATGTAGCGGTGTAATGCTAGTATATCAAAGATTATAAAAGGCTTTCACTCATATTGACAAAAAAGTGTATTATACATATAATACATACATAATGTGTATGAACGACTTAATACATACGATGACTAAATAGATGATTTACAACGAAGACCTTTAGGAGTTGTTTCGATGAATGTGAACTTTAATAATCGCGATCCAGTTTATTTACAGGTTGTTCGGTATTTTAAGGAACAAATTGCTGTCGGTGACTTAGCGCCTGGTGAGGAAATTCCATCAAGGCGCGAATTGGCAAATCGGATTAAGATCAATCCAAATACTGCACAACGGGCATACAAGGAGATGGAAGAGCAGGGATTGATCCGGACGGAAAAGAACCATCCCAGTAAAATTACCAACAATGAACAAACCTTGGGGAAGGTGAGGGACGAATTGTTACATGAGGCTGTACATTCATTTGTTGAGTTAGTGCAACCAATTAATGTTCCACTTGAAGAATTGCTGAAATTAGTGGAAAAAACGTACAAAAGTAAGGGGGTTAAAGAATGATTGAAGTAAAAGAACTAACAAAAAGGTATGGTCGAAAAGAAATATTGAAAGGTGTATCTTTTACGGCTAACAAAGGGGAAATAACCTGCTTAATTGGGATAAACGGTGTTGGGAAGACAACGATTTTAAATGCAATTATGGCGCTGACCCCAATTACCAGCGGGCAAATTTTAATAAACGGTGAGTCCATTAACAAACACTCTTTTGAGAAAATAACCTTTATACCGGATGCGATAACCATGCTGCCGCAAATGAGGATTTCTGAAGCAATGGAGTTTATGAAAGACTTTTATACATGTTGGAATCAAAAGCGCGCAATTGAATTACTCGGATTCTTTAAATTAAATGAGGACGATAAAATCTCTTCCTTATCAAAAGGGAACACAGCCAAAGTGAATTTATTACTCGGTTTAGCGATGGATGTTGATTACGTATTAATGGATGAGCCCTTTTCCGGGATTGATATGTTCAGCCGCGAACAAATTGCCAATGTATTTGCCAGTCATTTGATTGAGGACCGCGGTGTTATTATTACCACACATGAAATTAATGATATTGAACATCTCATTGATAAAGTTGTGTTGCTGGACGAAGGAATTGTCATCAAGGAGTTTAACGCGGAGGAATCCCGTGAAAGTGAAGGAAAATCTGTTGTGGATGTGATGAGGGCGGTGTATCAGGTATGAGTCGCTACTTGAAACTAGTTAATTTTGAAATCAACCGTTTCGCTAAATTGTTTACAGTGCTGCTTGGGATAATACTTCTAGTTCAGATTGCGGGAGTTATTATATTGTCCAAAATGTATGTAAACCTAGCAAACGAAAAAATCTATGAAGATATGATGTCAAAAGCAGCTTTTTTGTCCAGACGCGGACCAATGAGTTTCAGTGATATCGTAGGCAGTGTATGGTTTCTCGGACCGATTGCCTTGTGTATTGCAGCGATAGCGTTCTATATTTTCTTTATTTGGTATCGTGACTGGTTTGGCAAAAACACGTTCATCTATCGATTATTAATGCTTCCAACTGCAAGATTAAATGTATTTTTTGCTAAGGCGACAACGATACTTTTGACGACATTCGGATTTGTGGCATTT
Source organism: Virgibacillus phasianinus (assembly GCF_002216775.1). Classification (GTDB taxonomy): domain Bacteria; phylum Bacillota; class Bacilli; order Bacillales; family Amphibacillaceae; genus Virgibacillus_F; species Virgibacillus_F phasianinus. The sequence continues at coordinate 876,895 of NZ_CP022315.1, read as the reverse complement.
CAACTTATTTTGCTTCCTATTGAAACAACCATTTTTAAATGGATGGTGCCAAATGAATTTCGAGTGGATTTAGGCATTCAGGACATTATTGGCAGTTTGCCTGAATTACTAGTCATCATACCTAACAGTTTTGTAGAGTTCTTCTTATATTATGGGGCAGGTTTTGTGATTGTAAGCATTATGTTCACAGCGATCCTATTTGAACGGAGCTACCGATGGAAAGGGGTACTAATAGGGGTTTTATATAGTTTAGTGGCAGTAGTTGTTTTTATTATACCGATGATACTTCAGTCATTTGTGTTAAATGAGTTTTTCTACCCGATTGAGTTGTTAGCAATTGAAGTCGTTATGGCCGCGATAATATTGGCCTGTTCTATATGGACGAGTGGCTATTTATTAAAGAAAAAAGTAACAGTGTAAGGAGGGGTACATACATGAGAAAATATTGGAAGGCTGCATTAGTTATTGCTGTTATCGTATTTGGTGTAGGGGCGTATTACGTGAATGCTGCAATATCGGCGCCGCAGAAACCAGAATTTGTGATAAAAAAACAGAGTGGGGATGAAAAAGAGGTACAGTCCATTGTTTTGGATGGTAGTTATCAAGTCGGTTTTCATGGCGAACCATTACAACTTACATCAACTGGCACAAGATATGATAGTGAAGTATCATTTTTTGACCGGCTTAATGGCTTTCAAAAGAATAAAATTACTGAACTGGAAAAGGAATACCGTAGTTTTATGAGAGGCAAGAATGGCGATATTAATGCTTACTTTGAGGATAATCAATATTTAGTTTATGCCGATGTGGAGTACAAAAGAAATGATTTGAAACCGAGTGATTTCCGATTTAAGATAGCTGTTCTGGATAAGCAGGATGACAAGGCCACCTCTCTTAATCTTTCGGTACCAAATGAATCCAATCTTGACTGGGTAATGATTGAAGACGTGCAAAAGAAGAACGATCAGATAGTAGTCATGACACAAAATCATGTAAGGGATAGCGGAAATAGAAAAGTAGAGGTGCGAGAATATCGTTTTGACATATCAAACAAAAAGCTGGTTGAAAATAAGAAAATCATGTCACAGGAAGAGAGTGAAAATACACAGACAGATATCTATATGATGAACGAATCAAGTCCCCTTGAGAAACATGAAAATGTCGTTTTTGCAAAGGTGGTAACAGAGTTTAAACCGGCTAATCAGGATCAAGTTGCCGAAGGACCGGAAGTTGAGGAAATACTTAGTGATTATATATCATACAACTATGACAGGAAAGAAAAAAACCATATCAAACTTCCTGAGTCTATCAAGAAGGCGGTTGAAACTGACGGCATAGACAGCAACATGTTTAATGGAACAAAGGTTTATTTCATGAGATTTAATGAAAAAGGCATTACCATAACACCATACAGTCTTAATAATCGAAGGATCGAAGATGAAATTAGTTTAAGCATGCAAATAAATAATAAGTACGGTGGTATGCCCCCGATTACCACAATTAGAGATGGAAAGGTATACGCGGCAAGCCCTATTTCCGATCAAAATACAAAATCAAACATAGTTGTTGCTGATCTGAAGTCTGGGAAGACAGTCTTTAAAGGAGAAATAATCAGTAAAGAGCCTACACAAACCAACAGAGAATATGAATTGTACTTTCATCAGTTGTATGTTAAATAGTAAAGGTGGGAAGTTTGAACAAAGAGCGAAGGTGCAGTCCCCTTTAAATTGCACAGCAATTAGTGGGGGTTGGCCTTCGCGGTCTTGATATTTTGATCTTGGATATATTTTTTTATCACTTCCAATGGAGCACCACCAGTTGTTAGAATCAAATAACTTCTGTTCCAAAAGTAGGGCTTCCAATAATAAGAGCTAAGGAAATCTGCAAACTCTTTTCTGATATATCTAGAAGAAACTGTTTTAAAGCTATTAATGGAATTTGCCAGATTGATTTGCGGAGGTGCATCAAATAAAATGTGTAGATGATCTTCCTCGCTATTAAATTCAATAATGTCACAATTCCATTTAGAAAATAGATTATGGGCGACTTCTTCGAGTCGTTTTTTTATTGGTTCTGAAATAACTGGATGTCTATATTTCGTGACAACAACTAAGTGATACGTTAGCTTATAAGCAGCGTGTCTATTTTTATTATAATGCACATTTGTCTCTCCTTATTGTTTTTTACAACTGATATGAGTTATAATAATTATATCATATAATTTAGAATAAACGGAAGGAGGGTTGTTCGATGAAGCAGGTCAAAACGATCAAAAATAAAATTTTATCGCACAGTGAAAAATCGTTCGAACCAAAGCTTATTATTTATCGAGAAGCTTTAAAATTTACCGTCGATGTTGTCAATAAAGAATGGTCTATTCTTGAAGGTTCGAGTACAAAGGAAGCTATACGTATTATTGAAAAAATTATGCACCAAACGAAGAACAACCCTTCTCCGAAATATAATTTTACGCTTTGTTTTTATAAGTTTCCTTCCTATCTTCGAAGGGCTGCAACCTCAAAGTCCTTTGGGATTGTGAACAGTTATCGTTCTAATTATAAAAATTGGGAGAATGAAAAGTCTAAAGCCATTGCCGACGGCAAGGCGTTTAATAAAAAACCTCCTAAGTTAGGTGTAGATTATAACGAGTTTCCTGTTTTTTATAAGGATAATATGTTTATTCGCACGGATGTTGATGAAGCGAAAATAAAAGTATATCTGAATCACGATTGGGTTTGGGTAAAAGTTAAGTTCAACAACAAAAACTTAAAAAACAGGAACATCACCGATTGGAAAGAAAATAATCCAACACTTATTAAAGTTGGAAAAAAATATTTTATTAACTTTTCTTATGAAAAAGAGATCAAATTAAATAAAACGAAACATAAAGATCAAACGATTATTTCCGTAGACTTAGGAATAACAAATTCCGCGGTTTGTTCAGCAATGCGTTCAGACGGAACTGTCATTGGCCGTAGCTTTATTAACCAGCCATTGGAAAAAGACCGCTTGAGAATAACTGTTAACAAACTTAAAAAAGCGCAGCGATTATCTGGTAAGATAGAAGCTCCAAATTACTGGAGAAAGATTAACGGATTACAGAATCACATCAAAGTAAATACTGCGGTAAAAATCGTCAAATTTGCTGACCTTCATCAAGCATCCGTCATTGTATTTGAATACCTCGGAAAGATGAAACTCCCGAAGGGATTATATGGTGCAAAGCGCTTACGGCATAAGCTTCATTACTGGTCCAAAATAGGTATTCAATCCAAGGTTGAAGAAATGGCACATTACCGCGGTATTCGTATCCGCAGAGTGAATGCAAAATATACTTCTGCGCTTGCATTTGACGGTTCCGGTGAAGTGAAACGAAATAATAAAAAAGACCTCGCCACATTTAAGAGTGGTAAGGTCTATCACGCAGATTTGAGTGCGTCTTATAATATTGGCGCACGTTATTTCGTGCGAGAAATTTTAAAATCCTTTTCTGAGAAGAAAAGGTTACGTTTGAAGGCAAAAGTCCCTTCGATCGTAGCTAGAACACGGCTGACATTGGCTTCATTAATTAGCTTGCATCAGGCACTTAGCACCAAAGGTGCTTTAACTAAAGCGTGATGATTGCTGTATTTAAGTCAATTGAAGCCCCTTCCAAATCTGTGATTTGGTGGGGGAGGTTCACCGTTACTTTCAACCATAGGATCTTAATACGCAGTTGATATAAAATGCGACGTATTCTAATAATCATGTTTGGTGGTCCAGCGACCGCTACGGAAAAACACTGCGCTTTCCGTGGGCAGCTGATGAGCCTCCTCGAGCTTACGCTCTCCGGGGTCTCATCGAGGCTTCTGCTCCCACAGGAGTCTCCGTATTTTTCCTTCGCTAGGTTTGAGTGCACCTATAAAGTCATAACATCGATTCTTCATTCTTCAATAAATGTAACTGCGAGTAGTAGTCGATCCCTGCTTAGATAATAGGCATAGATGGGTCTCCAGAAGCATAAGAAGGGCACTGAAAAAGTGGTGGATTTTTAAAAATTTAGTTTTTCACCTTTACCTAGCATCTTGAATATACGGAGACTCCTTGAAAAAGAAACCCGCTTTTTCTGCGTGCGATGTTTCTCAAGGGAGCTTTCCTTGCCCTGCAGTGAGAGATCGGCGAGACCCCGGAGGACGGCAGTTAATGTGGCCCGACTAAAATCGCCCTTTGCGGGCAACGTCGGCTACCCCTTGCCGGGGCAAGGAGGCTCGCCACTCGCCCTAAGGTGCGCACAGTATATTCAAGATGCGATGATAGATCCACCTATTTGTGTATTAACTATACCTTTTTCAGTGCCCTCAGCGTAAGCTCGAGGAGGCCATTATAGCGCAGTGTTTTTTAAGCAGCGATGGATTTATACTCCTATAGTTACGTCGTAGTTTATAGGTAATTAGCAGTATAGTTTACAAAAACAGTCAGAAAAATATCCGAACTACCCCAAATTCTAATTAAAGAATTTGGAATCATAGTTCGGATTTCTCTCTGACTATATCACTTTTGCCCAAAGTCTCTTTCTCCTAGTACACCTCGTAGTTCTGTCCAGTTTGCGCCCCATACACACTTTTCTTAAAGGCGAGTGCAACCCGTTTGGCTGGTACAGCATCAAAACCAGGGAAGTAGTTATGAAGCCTTTCCCATGATTCCTGTACGGCATTTGGACTGACGCTATTAATGCGGATTCCTCGTGGCATTTCGATAGCGGCGGACTTAACGAATGCCTTGACACCACCATTGGCCATTGCTGCAGATGCCCCCTGTGGAATCGGGTCATCCATCATGATGCCGGTTGTGAGTGTAAAGCTGCCATTTTTATTCACATGATTTAATCCTAATAATACTAAATTAACCTGGCCTTTTAGTTTACTGATGATTCCTTTTTCGTTTATCTCTGGTGTTAGCTCTGTAAGCGGACTGAATGCAGCCCCTCCGGATGCATTTACAACAGCGTCCACTTTACCAACAATTTCGTACATGTTTTTAATACTATCCGGTGACGTAATATCAACTGTTATATCTACACCGTTCCTGCCTGCACGAATAATATCATGATCATGTTCTAGTTGCTTGGTAACTTCCTTTCCAATTGTGCCACTGGCGCCAATGATAAGTATTCTCAAATTAAATAACCTCTTTTCTAAATAATCTTATCTTGATTTATCGTATAAACAGCGTATATTTTATGATGGGATGGAGCAACTTTTTTAATTTTGTCTCTGTAAATAAATCTATGTATATTAAACAAATTTATGAATGAAAGGGAGGAGAATATCAATGGCAAAAACATCAGTTGAAAACATGTGGGAAAATTATTTGCAAACTTTACCTGAATCAGAAAGAAAAGATAAGAACTATACATCCTGGGCTTTTGGCAGTGATGTTGAGATGGCAAAGGAATTAGCCGATTTAGTGAAATCCGGAGAAAAGACAGCAACATGCTCGCTCCATATGTGGTATGAAATGGAACAGGAGCCATTACCATTCAAAGGCGAATTAAATATTATTACCGATTGGAATGGTGAAGCAGAAGCGGTTACGGAAACTACTAACGTGCAAATCCTTCCATTTAATGAAGTAAGTGCTGAATTTGCTGCTAAGGAAGGTGAAGGAGATAAGTCTTATGACTATTGGCGACGTGTGCATGTTGAATTTTTTTCTAATGAATTAAAGCCTTTAAACAAATTGTTTGATGAAAATATGCTGGTGGTCTGTGAAGAATTTAAATTGGTTATTAAAATTAATTAAAATACAGATCGTATGTTCGAAAAAATATAGTAATAAATTATAACATCATGTATAATGTACCTAAGAGAGTTGATATGGTGGAAAACAAAGATATACTAAATCAAATTCTGGCCACGTTGACTGAGCAAGACAAATTTCAGGAAGTGGTAAGAATAGAACTTGAATGCACAAGGAAAGAATTTCAAGAAGTAAAAAAGGAACAAGCTAAAATGTACGAATTATTGCTTACTGCAAGGGAAAGGGTTAGTGAACCACTAGATAATATTGAGGCATTGTCTAAAAGGGTGTGGAGTCTCGAAAAAGATTTATCACATATGCAGCGAAAAACAGGAATGAAATAGAGAAAAACACTTGGTACGTGTTGCAAGTGTTTTTCTTTTTGTGTTTGCACTTTAAGAAATCTTTATCGGTATAAAGTATAAAAAAGTCTAAGGCTTTCGCCATTAGTTCTTGGCGACAAGCCAAGATTTTCTAAAGAGATTAGAATGTATAAAATATGTCTAGCTCCAGCGCCCAGAAGCTGCCGTCATAAGCAATGGACACTACGAACGCCAAACCCATGCGTTCTACGGTCCCTTGCTTATGCGTCTGCTTCTAAACGGTCGCTTCCGCTTTTCTTACATAGTTATTTATAATTTCTGTCCGTAATACTTGTCCAATGAAAAACCGCGGCCAAGTATTTCTGATGCATTGATAAACACCACAAATGAGGTTGGTTCTTCTTTTTGAAGAAGCTTTTTTAAATGTACGGCTTCAGCCTGCTCAGTAACGCAAAGCAACATTGTTTTATTTTCTTTTGAATAGCCACCAACGGTACGAATCTTCGTTAGACTTCGATCAATTTCACTGTTGATTAGCGATTGTATTGCTTCTTCTTTTTCTGTAATGATGAGGATGAGTTTGGTTGATGCTGTTTGTAATTGAACCCGATCGATCACTTTACTCGTTATATAAATACACATTAATGCAAATAAGGTAAGCTCCAGGTTAAATACGATTATGGAAGATACAACGACAGCCCCGTCAACAATCAGCTGAGAATATCCGCTGGAAAGCCCGGTAAATTTCTTAACGATTTGAGCAATCGCTGCTGTTCCACCTGTTGAACCATTTCCCTTATACACAGTGCCAAGTCCGATTCCAAGTACAATCCCGCCATATAACGCACCTAAAAGTGGATTGGTTATGGTGTATGGAATATCTGCAGTAATCCATATGATAAATGGCACCCAAAAAGTCCCGAGTAACGTTTTCCCGCCAAAGTCTTTACCAAGTATGAACCATCCGATTAGAAATACAGGGATATTAATCAAGAACTGCGTGTAAGCGGGACTTAATCCGTATAGTTCGAATAAGATTGTACTTACTCCTGAGATTCCGCCTGCAGCAAGTTTTGATGGAAGTAGGAACATGTTATAGGATAGCGCCACAAGTGAAGCTCCAACGATTACCAGAATATATTCTTTAGCTATTCGATATGTGTTTGGTTGATTTTTCATCGTGTGCTTTTTCCTTTCTGTAATACAAGTGATTGTGTTCACACACATTAGTATAGTGTAAGTTTGTTTACACAAACTGTCAATTTATCGATAAAGAAAAAAGTAAGCCCTCCATTTATGAAAAAAGAGGGCTTACTTTTTTTATACTTTAAGAAAGCATAAATCTTTAACGGTATAAAGTATAAAAAACTCTAAGGCTTTCGCCATTAGTTCTTGGCGACAAGCCAAGACTTCCTAATATGGGTTGATGTAGGAGACTTAAAGTGGTATGATAAAAACATTGTTGACTTATTTAAGTATATGTATATAAATATCCGTATTTTAATTATATCATTTAAATCTATAAAGGTCAACTATTTATATAACGATCACAATGAATGGGGTTGGTATGATGAATCAGGAAGCTAAGGATCGTGCTGTCGAGCAGAATCGTGTGGACGATGTAGTGCAGGAAATTGAAAAGAAGGCAGGGATTTTAACCCAGAGATCGCATGTGTTAAAAGAAAATGTAGTAAAGCTTAGAAGGAATTTTTGGGAAGATGTAACAGTGAACCTGGATGAACCCGATGATGTGATTGAAACGCAGGCAAGTATCAAACAACAGGCAGAGTTATTATCGGAAAAAGAACGTGGACATGGGAAAATTAATGATCAATTAAAAACACTGGACAGATTAAAGGATTCGCCATACTTCGGACGAATTGACTTTATAGAGAATACGGAAAGTGAAAAAGAAAATATTTACATTGGAATTGGATCATTGATGGATTATAAGGATGAGGACTTTTTAATTTATGATTGGCGTGCACCAATTTCTAGCATTTATTATGATTTCACCCCTGGCAAAGCAAGCTATGAAACAGTAGATGGGGTGATCTCAGGTGAAATTACCTTGAAAAGGCAGTTCATTATTAGGAATGGGATTATTAAAGGAATGTTTGATGCAGGTGTAACAATAGGTGATAAGCTGCTGCAGCAGGCTCTCGGAAATAATGCAAGCACAACTATGAAAAGTATTGTAGCGACTATCCAAAAAGAACAAAATCAAGTAATCAGAAACGAAGCAAGTAAGTATTTGATTGTACAGGGAGTGGCTGGCAGTGGAAAGACCTCTGCAGCGCTGCAGCGCATTGCCTATTTGATGTACCGAAATCGTGAAGTACTAAACGGTGAAAATATTGTTCTGTTTTCACCAAACCCGCTATTTTCAAGCTATGTGGCCAATGTGCTTCCTGAACTTGGTGAAGAAAATATGAAACAAACCACCTTTTTGGAATACCTAGAGTCAAAAACATCCTCAAGTATTACAATTGAATCACCATTCGAGCAAATGGAATATGTCTTAACAGGTGAAGATGATGGCGGTTATTTGACGAAAATGATTGGTATCGAATATAAATCAAGTACGGAATTTAAAACGATGATTGATGACTATATATCGCGACTGGGTAGCGAAGGACTACTTTTTAAAAATATCACGTTTCGGAAGGAAGTTCTTGTTTCAAAGGAAAGAATTAGTTCGTATTTCTATTCCCTTGATCAGGCAATTGCGATACCAAACCGAATGGAACTCGTGTCCAAATGGTTACTTGGTGAAATAAATAATATTCAGCGAAATGAACAAAAGAAAGATTGGGTTTTAGAAGAGGTAGAATTACTGGAGAAAGAAGATTACCTTAAAGCATATCGGCATGTTCAGGACCAGAATGATGATGAAGAGTCATTAGAGGGGGAAGAGAAATATCTTCGTCAGGAGGTTGTGAAGAAAAGACTTTCCTCAATAAAAAGGCAAATAAAAAGCTATCGTTTTGTTCATGTACTTGCATCATATAGAAAACTATTCGGGGAGTACGAACACGTAAATACACCCGTAAACTGGGAGCAAATAAGTCACCAAACATTTGCTAAGCTGTCAAGAAGGTTTCTATCCTGGGAGGACGCAACACCATTTGTCTATTTCCAGGGAAAGCTGATAGGTGACACGACTGATCGTTCCATTCGCCACCTAATTATCGATGAGGCACAGGACTATTCTGCTTTTCAATATGCGTATCTGCAGGAAGTATTTCCGTACACAAATATGACTTTATTAGGAGATCTGAACCAGGGGATTTATACACATGGAACACGTGAACATACGTTTTTACCAAAACAAATGCGTGAAAATGTGGAGAAAATAGATCTGACCAAAAGCTATCGGTCCACCAAGCAGATTGTTGAATTTACCAGGTGCTTTGCAACAGAGGGAGAATATATTCAACCCTTTAATCGGGAGGGGGATCTACCCACAGTGGTTCAAGTGGATACTATTGACGATAGAAATGAACGGTTAATTGCCGAGGCAAAAAGACTGCTTCATAAAGGACACGAGACATTGGCTGTTATTTGTAAAAATTTACAAGAATGTGATGAGCTTCATCAAATATTACGTAATAAGCTATCCGTAACTAAAATAGATGAAGAGACGCATTCTTTCCATAAAGGGATCTTGATTCTTCCAGTTTACTGGGCAAAAGGAATTGAATTTGACGCAGTGATTATCCCGGATGCATCTGCTGGGCAATATGTGGGTCAGAATGACAGGAACCTTTTTTACACGGCGTGTACAAGGGCGATGCATGATCTGACAATTTTCTCTATTCATCAACCTTGCACTTTTATTAAAGAGGCGCCAACAGACAAGTATCAGATCAAAAAGAATTAAAAAGAGGATTTTTAGTTTCTGTATCGAAATGATAAATTAAATACAATGAAAATTGGGGTGTTGAGTTGAATCCAATAATCAATCAAATTGGAACAGTGTTTATTCCGGTTCACAACATTGCAAAAGCAAGAGATTGGTATTGTGCTATTCTGGGGGTTCCTGTGACTGACGAAATTCTGTTTGGCCACCTTTATGTTTTGCCAATGCAGGGAACAGGAATAGTACTGGACAGTAAAATTTATCAGGAGGATCGGGTTTTTAAAATGGCGCCATTCCACCTTAATACAACAGATATCAAAAAGGCATACGCGTTTATGCATGATAAAGGAGTAGAGATGGTGACAGGCATTGAGCATGATCAATGGTTTAATTTTAAAGATCCGGACGGAAACGTTCTGATGGTTTGTGAGTGCTAGAAAAGAAAGGAAGAATGACTCATGAATAAAGTGATGTTTATAACAGGTGCGGCTCAGGGAATCGGACTTGAAATTGGCAAGGCTTTCGCAGAAGAAAAATACACCGTTATTTTAAGTGATGTAAATAATAAGGTTATTGAAGTTGCAGAAAAACTTAGTAACGCTGGGTATAATATCGAGGGTGTTATTTGTGATGTAACCTCTGAGAAGGCGATTCAGGACTCATTACATAAAACAGTGGAAAGACATGGCAGGATTGATGTGCTAATTAATAATGCCGGGCTTCAGCATGTTGCGCCATTGGAAGACTTTCCTACTGAAAAATTTGAGCTGATGACAAAAATTATGCTGACGGCACCGTTTATTTCTATTAAACATATTTTCCCAACTATGAAAAACCAAAGGTTTGGCCGGATTATCAATATGGCCTCTATTAATGGTTTGGTAGGATTCGCCGGTAAAGCGGCATATAATAGCGCAAAGCATGGCATTATTGGGCTAACCAAGGTTGCTGCCCTGGAGGGTGCAGACCATGGGGTAACGGTTAACGCGATTTGCCCTGGCTATGTGGATACTCCACTTGTACGCGGGCAGTTAAAGGATTTAGCTGAAACGAGAAATGTCCCGCTAGAAAAAGTGCTAGAGGAAGTTATCTACCCGCTTGTTCCACAAAAACGGTTATTGGAAACGAGGGAAATAGCCGATTATGTGTTATTTTTAGCAAGCGATAAAGCAAAAGGTGTAACCGGACAAGCAGTTGTCTTAGATGGAGGCTATACAGCGCAATAAGCATATGTAAAAAAGGCTTGGAGAACGATTACAGGTTAGGTAATTTAGAACGTTTCTTTTTCAGGCCAGCCCTTAATACGAAGTTGATAAAAATTGTGACATAACAATAAGGTGATTTCCTACGAAAAATGCGCTGGGTTGTTTTCCACTGCAGACCGCCTGTGCACCTTAGGGCACGGCTCAGCCTCCTAACCGGGGCAAGGAGGCTCGTCACTCGCCCGCGGAAAGCGATGTATATTCAAGATGCGATGATAGATAAACATATTTGTATACTATCTATACCTTTTTCAGTGCCCTCGAGCGTAAGCTCGAGCAGGCTCATCACTCACCCACGGAAAGCGCAGTGTTTTTCTGCAACGGCCTTTGGGGTGCCGAACATGATTTTTAGTACGTCGGAGTTTAGGACAATTAGCAGTAAAGTTATAAAACCAAAAAATATCCGAACTACTCCAAATTCTAATTATAGAATGATGGATCATAGTTCGGATTTCTCTCTGATTAAATCACTTTTGTCCCAGCCTCTTACTGCTTAAAATGTAAAATCGACTTGTTTGTTTTCGTTCTCTTCATATTCTTTCATGTACTTGATTCTCCGTTGTGCAGATGTTTGACTAACTTGTTCATCCGCATGATAGGATGACCTGACAAGCGGTCCCGATTCGCAGTGCTGGAAGCCTTTCTTCAGTGCAATTTCCTTAAGCTCTGCAAATTCATCTGGGTGGTAATATCTTTCCACTTTCAGATGCTTTTTAGTAGGCTGTAAATATTGTCCGATTGTCATGATATCGACGTTGTGTGCTAGCAGATCGTCCATTGCCTGGACAATTTCTTCCTTAGTTTCACCTAAACCGACCATAATGCTTGATTTAGTAGGTGTTTTTGGCGCAATTTCTTTCACCCGTTTTAACAGTTCCAAGGAACGGTCATACATAGCGCGTGCACGTACCTTTTTCGTTAATCGCCGCACTGTCTCAATATTATGATTGAAGATATCTGGTTCACTGTCCATCAATGTATGCAGGCTTTTGTAATCACCTTTCATATCAGAAGGCAGAATTTCAATCGTACAGCCAGGGTTTGCGCGCCGGATGGCACGTACAGTTTCCGCAAAGACAGATGCACCGCCATCTTCCAGATCATCACGGGCAACCGCAGTCACAACAGCATGCTTTAAGCCCATGATTGCCACAGACTCTGCTACTCGTGCAGGCTCGCCCCAGTCTAATTCATTTGGCAGTCCCGTTTTTACTGCGCAGAAGCGGCAGCCTCTCGTACATGTGTCACCTAAAATCATGAAAGTAGCGGTTTTTCTTTCACTCCAGCACTCATGAATATTTGGACAGCGTGCTTCCTCGCATACCGTGTTTAGGTTCTTTTCGCGCATTAATTTCTTAAGCCCTGTGTAGGATTTATTTGTATTAATTTTTGTTTTAAGCCACTCCGGTTTCCGTATGTATTCTTCTTGTTTTGCCAATGATCACACACTCCTTTGATGATGTAAGTTCCATTCTTCCTCAGCATACTTTGTTGTTGCTAATTCATGAACCTCATCCCATTGACTATCGGTTAGTGCCAGTGGTGTAAAATTCATATTCAGTTCGGTTTGAAATCCTCTCTGAAAGGCCTTTTTTAAATCATCGTACGTATGTTTTTTACTTGTAATTTCATTTATGGTAATTGCTTTTTGGGAAAAAGCATCACGTTTCCGCCTTCTGATTTCTTCTGTTGGAAATTTAAATAAATCAAATAACATTTCTTTATTCATGCTCATTGGTATAGATCCATGCTGCAGCAGAACCCCTTGTTTACGTGTCTGTGCATTGCCGGAAATCTTTTTCCCGTCGACTACCATTTCATAGAATGCGGGTTTTTCAAAGCAGACGTCTGTTCGTTCCTTTTTTCTTTCCGGAGTCGCATAATCCGCCTCAATGCCCAATTGTTTATATCCCTCTAAAATACCCTTCGACAATTCATAGTAAGCAGCCTGAATGGATGTAGGGATATAGTCCTTTTTCTCTGAAACGACAATGCTGTATGTTAATTCATCATCATGCAATACAGCGCTGCCGCCAGTCAGGCGCCGGACAAATTCACAACCATGCTTTTGGACATTAGCGAAGTCAACAGCCCTTTCTGCGTTTTGAAAATGACCAACAGATAGACTTGGTTTGGTCCAGCCGTAAAATCGTAAAGTGGGCGGGATTTTTCCAGCACTATGCCAATTTAGTAATGCTTCATCTAAGGCCATATTTATCGGAGCACTATTATATCCTGTATCAATAAAACCCCATGTTTCGTTCAAAACTTTTCACCTCCTAATCAGGCAGCTTCGAAACCACCCGGATATTAGAAAAAAATGTTAGCTTGGCAAGTGCCATGGTTTCCAATGCTTTATTAAAGTATAAAAAAACTGCATCCCCGCTGGAGGATGTAGTCTGTTTGTGTTTATATAAAAGTACACGTTTGACTACACTTCCCCACGCTAGTATTATCCATTTCGGGTGAAAAGGGTCAGAACTAATAAAGTTCTTCTCAGCTAATGAAATGCTCCCCCAGTGTTCGTGTTTACTATACAGTTTTCTTATTATATCTTAACCGAGTCATGAAGGTAATGTAAAGGGTAATGTGAAGGGGGGATTTTTGTGAAATAGTACTAAATTTTGCGGAAATCCCTAGTTCAAAGTTCCTGCAATTATCAAAAAAACCGACAATATAGTACAATATATTCGTTTTCTGAAAAATCGAGAAACTATCTATGAAACTAGTAATGTATCTGTTAAAGTATTCTTATACGGCCGTATGAAACTAGTAAGCTTATGAAAGCGCTATCAAACATTAAAGGGAAAAGGTGATGTGTTTTGAAGAAAAATTTAAAGAAAACAATGACTGGAACTGCCTTGGCATTAAGTTTGACCTTTACTGGGTTTGCAGGTACGGCCAATGCCGCTGAGACTGGTGACATGGTTTTACAGGATATGAAATCAATGACTAAATCAAACTTTGATGTCGTTTGGAATCATGATAAAAGTGCACCGACATTTGTATCTGGAAACTTATCAAAAAAGTCAATTAATGGTGTCGGCAATATAAAACAATACTTAGTAAGCAACAAAGAAATATTTGGCTTGAATCCGGATTCAGATCTTTCTTTCATCGATAAATCAAAAGATAAGCTCGGGATGACACATTACGAGTTTACGCAATCTGTTGACGGGGTACCTGTTTACGGTGCAAAGTTTACCGTTCATACAAACAAACAAGGAATTGTTACCTCAGTAACAGGTAATGTTCATCCAGATGCTGCAAAGGATTTGAATAGTAATTTAAAATCTGATCTATCAAAAAAGGACGCAATTAATAAGGCGTGGAAATCCATTGATTTAACTAAAAAAGATACGAAGGCAAAGAAAGCAGATAAGAAAGCATTAAAAGAAGCAGCGAAACTTACAGATTCAGGTGTGAAAAATACAGTGGAAAATGCCGAACTTGTGGTTTATACACAAGAAGATACAAGTAAACTAGCTTATCATGTTGAGCTTCAGTTTATTTATCCTGAACCAGGAAATTGGCAAATTTTCATTGATGCGAAAGATGGCAGTGTGATTGATTCATATAATGCAGTGATGGATGCAGGTTCTGCCAAAGGATACGGGTATGGTGTGCTTGGCGATTACAAAGAACTAAATACGTATTTATCAAATGGAACTTATTTCTTATACGATGTTACGAACCCAATGAACGGTGTTATTGAAACGTTCACCGCAGAAAACGGAACATCTCTTCCAGGCTATCGTTCCGCTGACAGCGATAACGCTTTTACCGCAAGCTATCAGGGCGCTGCAGTAGATGCACAAGCTTATGCTGATACAGTATATGATTATTATTACAATACATTTGGATTAAACAGTTTTGATGGAAATGGATCTACAATCAGGTCAACGGTACATTATGGATCCAATTACAACAATGCATTTTGGAACGGACAGCAAATGGTATATGGAGATGGAGATGGTTCGACATTTGCACCACTTTCCGGAGCACTCGATGTTGTGGCACATGAGTTAACCCATGCGGTTACTGACTATTCCGCCGGCCTTGTATATCAGGACCAGCCTGGTGCATTAAACGAGTCTATGTCCGATGTATTTTC
Source organism: Virgibacillus phasianinus (assembly GCF_002216775.1). Taxonomy (GTDB): domain Bacteria; phylum Bacillota; class Bacilli; order Bacillales; family Amphibacillaceae; genus Virgibacillus_F; species Virgibacillus_F phasianinus. The sequence goes on along the minus strand of NZ_CP022315.1, from coordinate 861,556 downwards.
CGTGTTTGTTGAAAGGGATGACTATTTACTTGGTGAGGATGTTTATACACCAAGAAGAAGCGGAGACGCACTTAGAAGTCTTTCCAATCCACCGGCTTATGGACAACCAGACCATATGAATGATTACGTTTATACAAGTGCTGATAATGGCGGGGTTCACACCAACAGTGGAATACCGAATAAAGCTGGCTATCTGACAATCAACAGTATCGGTGTTGCGAAGGCAGAGAAAATTTACTACCGTGCATTAACGGTATACATGGGACCTTATAGCAATTTCAGCGATACACGTGCAGCATTGCTTCAATCTGCAGCTGACTATTATGGCTATGGTTCCGAATATGATGCAGTGGCGAATGCTTGGAATAATGTAGGGGTAAACTAGAAGTAATAAGATGAAATAATGCCGGCAAAACCGTCGGCATTATTTTCACTATATACATATTCGCTTATTCAATAAAAAGGAGATGTGCCCATGTCTTTATTTAAATGGTCATTTGTTTTGATTGTTATTATAACTTTGGCTGCGTGTGGTCAGCAAAGTCAAGAAAACAAGGATGATGATAAAAGCACGCAAGAGCATTCCAATGATGAACAGGCGGGCGATGGGCAAAACAGTGATTCATCCGTACCAAGCGGCGGCATTGTTGCAGGTGAACTTGAGGCCACTCTGCAGGTTGAAGGAGGACACGCAACCTTCAAGGTAAAAAATCAAACAGAACAGGTTAAGGAACTGATTTTAGCGGGAAAAAATTCATATGAATATACGATTTTGAATGAAAACGGGAAAAAGGTTTATCAAAATTCAAAAAGCAAACCACAATATGAACAGAAACATCCGATTACATTAAAGCAAGCAGAGGAAATTGAATACGAACTTGCTATACCGGATACATTGAAACAGGGTACCTATACAATAACAGCCGTGTTATATACAGAACCGGTACTAAAGGCAAAAACGACATTTACAGTTAAGAAATAAAAGGACAGCTCACTAACTTTAGCGGGCTGTATTTTTTTCGGGAAAGGATGACCAGAATCAGTCAGGGCAGATTGTACTCAGGCCATAGAGTGCGTAACTCGGTAGGGAACAAGTTCAACTTGGGAGAGGAATAGCGTCTCCCGACTTGTCTTGATTCTCGCCCGAGCTTTTTAAACCCGTCTTCGTTAACCTTATCACTATGCAGCCTTTGGAACTTATACGAGCAGATCCGCGTTTCTTATCCGATTAAATTTGATTAAAAAGGACTTTTTGAAAAAGTAGCGAATATGTAGGTAATAGAAGCTGGAGGGGATTCAACATGATTATATATCCGACTTTAAAAAAAGGTGCAACAATCGGTGTTACTGCACCATCATCAGGTGTAGAACCTGAACTGCATGACATGTTTAAGCAGGCGGTCAGCCGTAATGAGAAAAGAGGTTATCCTGTGATGTGCGGGGAAACTATATGGACGCAGGATAAGGCAAAGTCAGCTGCCCCTGATGTACGAGCTAAAGAATTTAATGACATGATGCAAGACGAATCGATCGGGATAATCATACCACCATGGGGAGGTGAACTTCTTATTGAAATCATCGATAAGCTGGACTTTGCTAGTTTTTCTTATAAGTGGATTTTGGGATATTCTGACACCAGTGTGCTGTTATTGGCCACGACATTAAGAACGGGCATGGCAACAGCGCATGGAACGAATTTTGTGGATTTACGCGGGGAATTTTCAGATGAAACAACTGCTATGTGGGAGAAGGTCTTAGCTACCAATGAAGGGGGATCAATTACCCAGCACTCATCACAAAAGTTTCAAAAGCAGTGGGATCACGAAAATCCCTCATCAGAAGTATTTCATTTAACCGAGCCAACCGAGTGGAAATCTTTATCGGTTGATAATACAACACTAAAAGGAAGACTGCTTGGTGGATGTATCGATGTAATTCGGCATTTAATTGGCACATCTTTTGGGAATATCCGGGAGTTCCAGGAAAAGACAATCAACAATGAACCAATCCTGTGGTATTTCGAAAACTGTGATTTAAAGACAACAGAACTGCGAAGAACACTTGTGCAAATGCAGCTGGCAGGCTGGTTTGATAATTGCTCAGGAATCATGTTTGGCCGCAGTACTGCAAACGACACAGTTGAAGGTTATGAGGTACTAGATGTCTATCACGAATTGGGACAGGAATTAAATATACCAATTGTTTATGACACCGATTGCGGCCATGTCCCGCCACAAGTGACCTTTGTTAATGGAGCATATGCTGCGGTGGAAGTAAAAGAAGGGAAAGGGAAAATTCAACAATGGTTTAGATAAAGTGAAACCATACACCGGTATATTACTACCTGTGTGATAAATACTGTCTGCAAAAAGCACAGATGAACAGGATAGTAGAATAGTTGAATGCTAAAGTTGGAAGAGAAGGGGGAGCTTAAATGGAAGGTCTTGAACGGTTGGCTGACAGCATTGATTTTATTGAAAAAAATTTGGAAAGTAATCTCAGTATTGAAGAGGCGGCAACCATTGCGTGTATGTCAAAGTTTCACTATCAGCGAATGTTCAGCATGTTGACCGGGGTGACAGTGGCTGATTATATCCGGAGAAGACGTCTGACACTGGCAGCACAGGCTTTGACACATTCCAACAGTAAGGTAATTGATATTGCACTGAGGTTTGGCTATGAGACGCCAGAATCATTTTCCAAGGCATTTCGTAAAATCCATGGAATAAACCCCTCGGCTGTGAGGCAAGACAGTCACCAATTAAAGGCTTTTCCCAAGCTTTTCTTTCAAATTCAATTAAAGGGTGATGTGGAAATGGATTACAGGATTGTGGAAAAAGATGCGTTTCAAGTAATAGGAAAAGGGATCCGGACTTCGATCGTAAACGGTCAAAATCATCGTGAAATTCCTGTGTTCTGGGATGAATCGAACCGTAATGGATTTGTGGATGAACTGGAGAAAGATTGCGGATCCATGGGTGTAATAGGTGCGTGTATGGAATTTGATGCTACCCAGGAGAAACTGAGCTATTACATTTGCGCAGAGAAGAACCGACAGGAAACCCCGGCAGATTGGGAGGAAAAAGAAATCCCCGCAGCTACGTGGGCTGTGTTCGAATCAGTTGGCGCAATGCCCGATGCGATTCCGCAAACTTGGGATCGAGTTTTTTCCGAATGGTTCCCATCTACTGGATATGAACATGCAGGTGGCACCGAGCTAGAAGTCTATTCAACAAAAGGTGATACAACTGCTGAGGACTATCGTTGTGAAATATGGATACCGATTGTGAAAAAATAACGATAGAAAGCACACGTCATGGTTTAGTCCCATGACGTGTGCTTTTTTAATCGTAGTGCGGCTGTTTTAGAAGGGTGTCCGTATGTGTGATATCGGCCGTTTTTCGAATATAACTGCCATTTTTCAAATATATCGGCCACTTCATCTGCTTGTTTAAAACAAGGCATCTATCACAGGCTGTTTTCTATCAAACTCTTGATTTCATCTCTTTTCCCTTCATGAAATAAATCCACAATCTTGCTTCCTACGATAACACCGTCACAATTCCCGCCTAGCTCCTTTGCCTGGTCTGCATTAGACACCCCGAAGCCTGCCAGTACAGGTACATTCGCAATCTTTTTCAATCCCTGTAAAAAGCCTTTCACATTCCCACTATGAGAAGATTTTGCGCCAGTCGTACCGGTGACAGATACGGCGTATAAAAAGCCTTCTGTCCGTTTGGCAATTTCGGCCAACCGGGATTCATTACTTGTCAATGCGGCAAGTCGTACAAAGGCAATAGACTTTTCCTGAAGAAATCTTTCAATTAACCTTTCCTCCTCAAGTGGAAGATCGGGGATAATAACGCCATCAACCCCGGCCTCTGCACAATCATTTGTGAATCTCTCAATGCCATAAATATAAACCGGGTTAAAATAAGTCATTAAAATAATGGGGATCGTTCTTTCCGTTTTTCTACCGGTCAGGGTCTGAAGAACGCTGGATAATGATGTGCCATTTTTAAGTGCGCGTAATCCAGCATTTTGAATCGTTGGACCATCAGCGACGGGATCTGAAAAAGGAATACCTAATTCAACGGCACTGGCACCACAGGATTGTAGGAATTCAATCCGTTCGTCGAGGTTGTCCAGCCCACCATCACCAGCCATAATGTATGGAATAAACAATTTCTGATCCTTAGCTAACTTCTCTTGAAAAGCCTCATCAATACGCGATTTACTCATTGTCATTTCCCTCCAATGCTGCTTTCACTTGTTCCACATCTTTATCGCCACGGCCGGATAAGCAAATAACGAGTGTTTGATCCTTATTCATTTCTTTGGCGTGTTTCATCGTATATGCCACAGCATGCGCACTTTCCAGAGCTGGGATGATACCTTCTTTTTCTGAAAGTACTTGAAAAGCTTCTAATGCCTCTTGGTCGGTTATCGATGTGTATGTTACCCGGGATGTCTCGTGCATATGGCTGTGCTCAGGTCCCACTCCGGGATAATCAAGCCCGGCGGAAATGGAGAATGCCTCTTGGATTTGTCCATGTTCATCCTGCAGCAGATGTGTCATCGTTCCATGTAAAACGCCAAGTTTGCCAGCAGTAAGTGTAGCCGCGTGTTTATTCGTTTCAAGCCCAGCACCGCCGGCTTCTACACCGTATAATGCAACTGATTCATCTTGAATAAATGGATAGAACATACCCATCGCATTGCTTCCCCCGCCAACACAGGCAATCACTGCATCTGGTAGTTTGTTAGTTTGATCAAGCATTTGTTGCTTCGTTTCATTACCAATCACTGACTGGAAATCACGAACAATCTTCGGAAAGGGATGTGGTCCAACAACAGATCCCAAAATGTAATGGGTATCTTCGACATGGCTTGCCCAGTAACGCAACGCTTCATTGACGGCATCCTTCAGTGTTCCGCTTCCCTGTGAAACACTCTCAACTTTGGCACCTAAAAGCTCCATCCGAAAAACATTCAGCTTCTGTCTGCGGATGTCTTCTTCGCCCATAAAAACGACACACTCTAATCCAAGAAGGGCACAAACGGTAGCTGTAGCCACGCCGTGTTGACCGGCGCCTGTTTCTGCTACTACCTTTTTCTTACCCATTCGTAGTGTCAACAGTGCTTGCCCAACCGTATTATTTATTTTGTGTGCACCAGTATGGTTCAAATCTTCCCTTTTCAGGTATATCTTTGGTCCACCGAGCATCCTGGTTAAATTCTCAGCGTAATAAAGGGGTGTTTCCCGTCCAACATAGTCTTTTAGATAATAGTTTAATTCCTTTATAAAACTAGCGTCCTTTATTGCATCATCATATGCTTTCTCTAATTCAATCAGTGCCGGCATTAATAATTCCGGAACAAATCTTCCTCCAAAATTGCCGTACCGTCCAGTTTGATCGGGCATCGTATATGCTGCCATATTAATCATCCTTTCGCTTGTTTAATAAATTTTTGGATTTTACTCAGGTCTTTACGGCCATTTGTTTCAATGCCGCTGGAAACATCGACACCAACTGGTGCAGTCATACTTATCGCTTCCTGAACGTTTTCAGGTGTCAGCCCTCCGGCTAGAATGAGCTTATTCGTATCTACGTTCAGGTCCTTTAACACTGTCCAGTCAAACACTGTTCCATTGCCACCGCGGTTCCCACCAAACGGACTGTCAATTAAATAGTAATCACAGGGATAGTCTTTAAGTTCGGCTAAACTTTCCTGTGTTGCTGGGAACGCCTTAATAATGGGATAAGGCAATTGCTCAGCAAATGCTGCTGGTTCATCTCCGTGCAGTTGGATATAGTCCAACCCTACCTTTCCAGCGATAGCTGTGATTGTTTTAGCTGTTTCATTTACAAAAACGCCGACTTTTTTTATCGGGGAAGGCAGGGTTTTGGCGATTTCAGCTGCTTGTTCCGGTGCCATGTATCGTTTGCTCGGAGCAAAGACGAATCCAATCAGGTCCGCGCCGGACAGTACTGCGGTACTGGCTGCTTCATTGGTCATGATTCCGCAAGTTTTAACGAGCATTCGTATCTGCTCCTTTAGATGGAAGGGGCACCCTTATATCAGAAAATGTTTCGGCTAAATCATTAGAGCGCATTAACGTTTCTCCAACAAGGATTACTTTGGCTCCGGCTTGCGCGACACGCTTAACATCCTCGCGTGACCTGATGCCACTTTCACTTATTAGAGTAGAGGATAGGCTTTCAACCATTGGTGCAAGTCTTTCTGTCGCATCCAACGTCACTTCAAATGTTTTTAAATTACGATTGTTGACGCCAATCAGGTCTGCTCCCAAGTTGACTGCAATTTCCATTTCTAGTTCATTGTGAACCTCCACAAGTACCTCTAGTCCCTGTTGTTTTGCATAACGATAAAGTTCGTGAAGTTTACTTTCAGGCAATGCAGCGACAATTAGCAAAATAATATTCGCCCCAGCACTTTTGGCCAAATCAATCTGAATGGGATCAATCATAAAATCCTTGCAAAGCAGGGGCAGGTCAACCGCACTTCGGACCGTCCGCAGATCATCCATCGACCCATTAAAGAACGTGTTATCGGTTAATACCGAAATAGCACTTGCCCCGTGTTTTTCATATTGCTTAGCTTGTGTAATTGGGTCAACTGCCATATCAATGGCTCCTTTTGACGGGGAAGAACGCTTAATTTCAGCTATGATATGCATCGAATCACGATTTGGAAAAATGGTTCCGATCTTTTTATGGTTACTGCCTTGTTCAAAATTTTGTTTTTTTAACTCCTTCACTTCTAGTTCTTTCTGCGCAATAATTTTTTCTAAAATAGACATTCTATAACACCTCCGTTGGAATTTGTTTGCTGTATTCCATTAATCGTTTGAGTTTATCCAGAGCAGCACCTGAAGCAATGCTTTCTTTTGCAAACTTTACTCCTTCATTAATGGTAGCAGCAGTTCCATTTGCAAAAAGACCAAGTCCTGCATTCAATAAGACTGTATCAAGATAAGGCCCTTGCTTTCCTTGTAATACATTTTGTAAAATCACCGCGTTATCCTTTGCATCACCACCACGGATATGTTCATTAGAGTGAACAGGCAATCCAAGCTCTTCAGGGTGAATGGTAAAGGGTGATGTTTTTCCATTTTCAAGCAGAACCAAATGGTTGTCACCAGCGAGTGATGCTTCATCCATATACCCAGCACCATTAACAACCAATGCGCGTCTGCGGCCAAGTTTATTTAATGACTCAGCCATCATTGCAAGCATGTCACGGCGATAAATGCCTAATAGCTGGGAGTCCAATGCAACAGGATTAGTTAGCGGTCCAATTAGATTAAGAATGGTTGGAAGGCCTAATTCTTTACGTACTTTCATAAATCGCTTTAAATTTGGGTGCACATGCGGTGCGTAAAGAAAAGCGATTCCGTTTTCCCGTAAAATTTCATCGGTTTTTTCAGGCTGAAATGATAAGGATACCCCTAAATGTTCCAGAACATCAGCACTTCCCGTTTTGCTGGAAATACTGCGATTGCCGTGTTTTGCAATTGTCACTCCAGCCCCAGCTATGACGAATGCTGCTGTAGTACTGATATTAAAACTGTGTGATTGATCACCGCCAGTTCCGCAATTATCCATCACATGGGGGAGGGAAGTTGGGATAGACTGGGACTCAGCGCGAATCACCTCAACAATTCCAGCTATTTCATCCGCTGTCTCTCCTTTTGCCCGTAATGCCGTTAACAATGAGGCAATTTCTGTGTCGGTAATGTCTTGAGTAAAGCAGTGTTCGGTTGCCTGTTTCATTTCTTCTATGGATAAATCTTTTTGATTCATTAGTTTTTCAAGTTGTTGTTTCATACGGAAGCTCCTTTCTTAAAGATATGAATGTATAAAATATTGTCTAGCTCCAGCGCCCAGAAGCGGACGCTTGCGCCTTTCTTGTTTCTCCTAAAAAGTTCTGGATTATTTTTCTTCCTGTTAAGGTTCCAATGGATTCAGGGTGAAACTGTATTCCAAATACAGGACGATAAAAATGCTTGATTCCCATAATTTCATTGTCATCCATGGATGTCGCTACTATTTCTAATTCCTCTGATAATGTTTTCGGGTCAACAACTAGGGAGTGGTAACGCATCACTTCCAAAGGTTGTGTTAGATAACTAAATAACCCTATTCCATTATGGGTAATCCGTGACGTTTTCCCATGCTTGATAACATTTGCTTGCACGACGTTGCTTCCAAGTGCAGAAGCGATGATTTGATGGCCTAAGCATATCCCGAGAATCGGCAGCTTTTGATAGAAATCTTTCACAATCTGAATGCAATTTCCTGCCGTTTCCGGTGTCCCAGGTCCAGGAGAGATAATAATTGCTTCCGGGTTTAATTCAGTAATGGTTTGACTTGTTAGTTGATCATTGCGATATACCTTTACCTCCACATTTTCGCTTGAAAAGTAATGAAAGATGTTATAGGTGAAAGAGTCGTAATTATCAATGAGAAGAATCATGGTTGTTCACCTCCATTAATGACTTTGCTTTATGCAGTGTTTCGTTATACTCGTTTTCCGGATCAGAATCATAAACAACACCAGCGCCGGCCTGTAAATATGCTTTTTTTTCTTTAATGACGAGGGAGCGGATGGCCAATGCCATATTTACGTCATGGTTAACGTTTATATAGCCAATTCCGCCAGCATAAACACCACGTTTACTTTCCTCTAAATCATTGATAATTTGCATGGCACGAATTTTCGGCGCTCCTGAGACAGTTCCAGCAGGTAAACAGGCAATTAAGGCATCGATACTTGAATAGTTCTTACTCAGCCTTCCATGTACTTCAGATACGATGTGCATGACATGCTGGTACTTTTCCACTTTCATATAGGTTGGGATGGTAATACTGTCAACCTCGGATACCCGGCCAATATCATTTCGGCTTAAGTCAACCAGCATTCGATGTTCTGCAATTTCTTTTTCATCTGCAAGAAGGTCTTTTGTGAGTTCCACGTCTTCCTGTTCTGTCTTTCCCCGCGGCCTGGTTCCGGCAATTGGATTCGTAACAATATGCCGGCCAGTTGTTTGGACCAGGCTTTCCGGCGAGGCCCCCAGAACCTGATAGGCATCAAAGTCGATATAAAACATATAGGGGGAAGGATTTACCTTTCTTAACTTTCGGTAAAAGGAAAGGGGATCCCCGTGGATGGTTGCTGCCATCCGCTGTGATAAAACAATTTGAAATGCATCCCCCTGCTGGATATGTTTCTTTGCAAATTTTACATTCTCCATAAATTGTTCTTTATCCATCTCGGGATAGAAGGTCATATTTTCATTGGGAGATGTATCCGTGTTGGGTGTGGTAGTTAGCGCGTCTTTTAAATTTTCCAGCCGTTCGTTAAGCACAGTTTCCGATTCTTGATCGGGATTCATTGCAATCAGGTAAGCTGATTCATTACGATGATCAAAAGCAATAACGCTTTTATATAACATAAGATGCACATCGGGCATTTCTAAATCGTCCTGTAATTTAGCTCCGATTTGCTCATAACTGCGAATGGCGTCATATCCGATGTATCCAATCGCTCCCCCTGCAAAGGGAAGGGGAAGATCTATATCCAGTTTAGGAAGTCTTTCCTTGAGAGTTGACAAGACAGGTGATGTTTGAACTTCCTTCGTTCCATGTTCATGATGCAAAATGGTTGTATTATTTTCTGATCCGATAAATTCCTGATAAGGATCTGCCCCAATAAATGAAAACTTACCTTTTTTAGCATGGGGGAACGAGCTTTCCAATAAGAATTTCTTCTTGCCTGTCAGATTGGTATAAATTCCGATTGGTGTTAACGTATCGGCATTTAATTTGATAAATTTATATGGTGCAGTAGCTTGCTGCTCAGTTAGCATAATTTTGTAATTCCCCTTTCGAATGTAAATTAGAAAATCACGGCTTCTCGCCAAGAGCTAAAGGCGAATGCCTTAGCTTTTTATACTTTATACCGATTAAATTAAATTTTTTCTTTAAAGTATAAAAAAGTCCCCTATAAACACATAAAAATATGTGCTTATAGAGGACGAATGCAATCGCGGTGCCACCTCATTTGAAAGGAAAAATAACTTTCCTTACATCTCATTTTCAGGTACGAGATCTTAATCTGATACCCTATCCGTGTAACGGCGGAGTTCCGTGTTTCCCTACTTTTCTTCAAGAAACATCTCATAAGGCCATTCAACATACATTCACGTACCGGAATCACACCAATAGCCCGGCTCTCTGTAACGCTTAGTTTATGTCTACTCTTCTTATTCATCGATTTATTATATTTGTTTTTTTCAGGGTACACAAAAAGGCCCCTCATCCGTAAAAAGGACGAGGGACCCGTGGTACCACCTTTATTAGCTGTTTAACCAGCTCACTTTACACTATCAAGATAAATCTTAATAGCTGTCTTTGTTATCGATAAGACGTTCGCCAAAGCCTACTGCATACCAGGTATGGTTCGGTTTGGAAGCTCAAAAGGCCATTCATCAAACGTTCCACACTGGTTCACAGCACCACCAGTTCTCTTTGGAGGAAACAGATTGATTACTCTTCTTTGTCATCACTTTGCACGATTTAATTATTGAAATCAATATTAGTGAAAAATCGATTGAATGTCAAGGGTTATTTTTAAATATAGTAATTTTTCTTCTGTTACGGAGGGCTTGTTTTGTGGTATTTTAGTAATAAGCTTATTTTTAGAGAGGGCGTTTTATTGATGAATAAAATTAAAGTGGGGATTATTTTCGGCGGGAAGTCCGCTGAACATGAAGTGTCCTTACAATCAGCGAAAAACATTGTGGATGCAATTGATAAAACCAAATATGAAGTTGTCTTAATTGGAATTGATAAACAAGGTAAGTGGCATATCAATGATCAAACATCATACTTAATAAATGAAGAGAACCCCAAATTAATTCAGTTAAATAAATCAAATGAAAATGTGGCAATTATACCAGGTGAGACGGATCATCAGCTTATTCATGCATCAAAAGAAACGAGTATGGATCAGTTGGATGTCATCTTTCCGATTGTTCATGGTACGCTGGGTGAAGATGGCAGTATTCAAGGGATGCTGCGAATCGCAAATTTGCCATTTGTTGGCACAAGTGTTTTAGGATCTGCTGTCTGCATGGATAAAGACATTGCAAAGCGTCTGTTAAAAGAAGCCAGCATAAATGTTGCGAAAGGTCTTTCATTTACACGAGCGAAAAAAGATACCATTAATTTTGATGAGGCGAAACAGCAATTGGGTGTGCCCATGTTTATTAAACCAGCGAATCAGGGTTCTTCTGTTGGCGTAAGCAAAGTATCATCAAAGGATGAATTTGATGGAGCAATACAAGAGGCGTTTCAGTTTGATCACAAAATAATCATTGAAGAAAATATTTTTGGGCGGGAAATTGAGTGTGCCGTGCTCGGCAATGAAAATCCAAAAGCATCTGTTCCAGGTGAAATTCTGCCACAGACGGAATTTTATTCGTATGAATCTAAGTATATCGATGAAAGCGGTGCAAAATTAGCCATACCAGCGGATCTAACTGACGAAGAAGTTGAAAAGATTAAAGCCGCTGCCGTTCATGTATTTCAAACATTGGAATGTGAAGGGTTGGCACGTGTGGACTTTTTCTTAAAAGAAAATGGCGAAATATATGTGAATGAAGTGAACACATTACCTGGCTTTACACGCATAAGCATGTATCCTAAATTGTGGGAGATCAGCGGAATTACCTATCCAGAACTAATCAATCAGCTGATTGAATTAGCAATCGAACGACACCAACTAAACAACATGCTAAAAAGCGCCGTTTGGGATGAAGAATAGCGGGACATAGGGTCTTGAGCCGGTACATGGGGACAGGTTCCTTGTCCCGCATAGTTGCGGAGACGGAACAGGTCTATCATCTGAATTGGAAATGTTTTCTCGGGGAAGAGGGACAAGGAACCTGTCCCCATGTACCCGGTTATCCTTCAAATGTTGTAAATTTATCTTCCACTGATTTCCGTGGTTTTGCAATAGGGGCCTCATCGAAATATCCCATATGGACAAAGCCAACTATTTTTTCGTCCTCGTGCACATCCAAAATTGTTTTAACCACAGGGTCATAAATATGTGGATTGGTTTTCCAAACGACTCCAAGCTGTTGCTCCCACGCTAGCAATTGGAAATTATGGATCATCGAAGCAGTTGCGCCAAAGTTTTCATCGTATTGCTTCTGATTGTCAGGTACATCCATGACAACGACTAGAAATGCGCTCGGTTCATTTAGATATGCTTCGCGGTTTTCTTGTTTTTCTTCAGGATAGGTAGCAGCCACTTTTTTTGCGAATGCTTCTTTTTGATCTGCCCCAACAAAAATATAGCGCCAGGGTTGCCGTAATCCATGAGTAGGTGCCCATACCGCACTTTCTAGTAAATCTAGTACCGTTTGTTTCTCTACTGTTCTATCATTGTATCCTTTTTTAACCGAACGCCTTGACCGTATTAGCTTTGCCAGTTCAGTAAGTTGTTTTGTTTGTTCCATTATAGTCCTCCTCGAAACTGTCGCTACATTCATTGTATGCATTTAATTGATAATTATTATCAATTAAATTGTAACGAAAAGTCTTTAATAAAGCAACAAAAATAAGAAATGCGTCCGCTTCAGATCGCTTGAGCTAGACAGACCTTAAATCTTTAAAAAAAAGCCTTGCCATGTGAAATGAATCACGTGATAATAGAATTGTCATTTATTTATAGGTCAAACTTGTGAACTATTTCACAAAAAAGGGGGATGAAAATGAAAGCGTTTTTTAAACGTAAGGGGATATCCTTATCCTGGAAGGAATATGTTATTACTGCATTAAGCTATATGGCATTAGGACTTTTCTCATCATTAATTATTGGCTTAATTATAAAAACTACCGGTGAGCAATTAGCTCCCTGGCTTCCACAGAATATTGAGAGTGGCCTTATTGATATTGGATCATATGCGATGGATACAAAGATTATGGGGGGTGCCATCGGGGTTGCCATTGCCTATGGATTAAAAGCACCACCATTAGTGTTACTGTCCGCACTTTTTGGGGGTGCATTCGGAGCGGAATTAGGCGGCCCGGTTGGGAGTTATGTTGCTGCTTTATTTGCAACGGAGTTTGGTAAATTGGTATATAAAGAAACCCGCGTTGATATTATTGTGACACCATTTGTGACGATTTTGGCGGGATTCCTGACGGGCACATTCATTGGCCCGCCAATTAATACATTTATGGTCTGGTTTGGAGAAGTGATCAATTGGTCAACAGCTCAGCAACCGTTTATTATGGGGATCCTTGTCGCAGTCTTGATGGGGTGGGCGCTAACTGCACCAATTTCCAGTCTGGCAATATCGATCATGCTTTCCCTTGACGGACTCGCGGCGGGTGCAGCAACTATTGGATGCGCAGCTCAAATGATAGGCTTTGCTGTGATTAGTTACCGTGACAACGGTCTTGGAGGCTTTTTTGCCCAAGGAATTGGAACATCCATGCTCCAGGTCGCGAACATTTTACGCAAACCAATTATTATTATTCCACCAACGATAGCAGGGATTGTCGTTGCCCCTTTTGCAACCGTGTGGCTTGAGATGGAGAATAATGCACTTGGAGCGGGAATGGGGACAAGCGGTCTGGTTGGACAAATCATGACCTTTGAAACGATGGGCTTCACTTGGGACATCTTCTGGGCAGTCTTAGTCCTTCATATTATCGCACCAGCCACCATCAGTTTACTAGTAGCAGCGTATTTTAGAAAAAAAGGCTGGATTAAGCAAGGTGATATGAAGATTTCGTATGAATAGATTGGAGGCAGTTATCCAGATTGGGTAACTGCTTTATCGGTATAATAAATTCATAAGCGATTTGATAGATTTGATAGGAATAATTTTCTGAAAAGTAATTTGACATTTTAAAGTAATCTGCGTATGATAAAAGAAATTAACGAAAGGGGGACATATCCTAAAATGAAGTAATAACACGTTTATCCACTTATGTTTGAATAACATCAAACGAGCGTTTCTGTCTGTATGAAACGAATGGGATACGTGTGAACTTTTTAGGATAGCCTTTTTTCTGTACGTACGTCTATCCATACCACGATTTTACCCATTCACAGGCAGCTACCTGTGATTTTTTAATGGATTTTTTAGGCGGGGGTATGTATATGTTTATATTTAAAGCACGGGGATTGCAAAAAGATTGGAATGGGGAGACCCTTTTTGAAAATATTGATATAGAATTAAGGGAAGGGGAACATCTCGCATTATTCGGACGAAATGGTGTTGGAAAAACCACATTGTTAAATGGACTGTTGGGAAGAAACTCTTTTGATGCAGGTAATGTGCAACGATTTATTCCACCGGATAATTGGGGGATGCTAGAGCAGGCGCCCTCCACCAGTGCAGCATTAACTACCATTGACTTTGTTCAATCAGGTGCAAAAGAAGAATTTAAACTAAAAAAAGAACTTGAACATTTACAGATGCAAATTGGTGAAAGTAATAGTGAATTACTTGATGACTATAATTCTGTTTACGAACAGTTTTTGGCAATGGATGGGTACAATTTGGAGCCGGATGCGGAGAAATGCTTGGAAGAAGTAAAACTGGTGAAACGAACATGGCATACGGATTTCAGTCAACTAAGTGGCGGGGAAAAAACCAGAGCACAGTTAGCGCGGATTCTTATGCAAAAGCCTGCGTGCATTGTAATGGATGAGCCAACGAATCACCTGGATCAGGCGACAATCGAATGGCTGGAATCCTGGATGCAGTCCTATACCGGCGCTGTTTTGTACGTGTCCCACGACAGGTATTTTTTAGATAAAACTGCCCATGCCATGTATGAATTAACAGCCGGTTCATCCGAACGATTCGTTGGCGGATATAGTGCATACCGTGAACAAAAGGAGATAGAGCGAAGAACCCAGGAAGCGCTTTATCAAAAGCAAAAACAAAAAAGAGCTGCACTCGAACAAACAATCCGCAACTATCAACAATGGTTTCAGCAGGCACATAAAGCTGCCGGAACGGATGATTTCGCGCGGGCAAAGGCAAAGAAAAATGTTTCCCGTTTTAAGGCGAAAGAAAAAGAATTAGAGCGACTGGAAGACCAGCAAGTTGGAAAACCAATGGATAACAAAGAATTGAATCTAAAACTTGAGGGTAGTGCATTTTCAGCAAAACGGCTGGTGCATGTTGAAAAGATGTCTTTTGGTTATGGGCTTGAAAAACCATTGTTTATCGATCAAACAGCTACCATCTATCGCGGTGATAAGCTGGCCGTTATCGGCGCTAATGGAACAGGCAAATCAACCTTATTAAAGTTAATTACAGGAACCCTTACGCCAGATGCTGGAGAAATTCGATTAAATCCGCAAACTAGGATCGGCTATTTTGCACAGGAGCTTGATAATCTGGACGATAATAAAACATTGCTTGATAGCATGCTGGAACTGCCAGACATGACACAAACAGAAGCACGAACAATTTTGGGATGTTTTTTATTTACCCGTGAAGATGTGTTCAAGCAAATTAAAAATTTAAGCATGGGTGAGAAATGCCGTGTGGCGTTTTTAAATCTTTATTACAGTAAGGCAAATTTACTAGTGCTTGATGAACCTACTAACTTTCTGGATGTGGCAACAAAAGAGGTAATTGAGGAAGTTTTACAGGGCTATCCAGGGGCGTTACTTGTAGTTTCCCACGACCGGTTTTTTGTACAAAAAATTGCGAATCGTATCATTCAACTTGGTATGGATCAATGGGTTGATTACCAAGGATCATATGACGAGTTTATCGAGGACTCATCAAAAGAGAAAACGGTGAATGAGGCAGATATCCAAGAGCTCGAATTACGACTGACACAATTAATGGTAACGGAGGATGTGGAGGATGAGTCGGAACAGCGTATGATTCTAGAGGAGATTCGCGCCATTAAAGAGAGACTGGCTCAGTTGAAATAGCGAACTTAGGAGACATGTGGCGGAACTCAGGAGACACTAACCTGAACCTCGGGCTGCATTTGAGCAAAACACAGGTCACGGAACTGACCCCGGATAGCCAAATAGTGTATGATTAAAGTACATTATTTGGATTATTTGGGGGGAGTCCATGACATTATATACGGTTCTTGTATTCATACATATTATTTCAGCTATAGTAGGGCTTGGTCCCGGTTTTGTGATGATTTATATTGTGACAAACGCTGCGAATATGAACGAGTTGCGCCACGCATATGCAATCAGGCACAGGCTGCACATTTTTGTTATGGTTGGTGGAACGTTATTGCTTATTACCGGTTTGTTAATGGGAGTTATCAATCCAATGCTTTTTCAAATGGGATGGTATATTACTAGTTTACTCCTGTTTTTAATTGCCCTGTCATTTGGCCCGGCTCTTTTGGCGCCAAGTTTTCGGCCGATTAAGGATATGTTGGACAATCACATTGGTAATGAGATTCCACAAGAATACTTTCTGCTGGCGAGGAAACTGTTTTTCTATGAACGTATAGAAAATGCAATCTTTTTAATTGTGATAGCATTAATGATCACCAAGCCTTTTTAATAAAGAAATGAGCCTGCCAATTGACAGGCTCAATTTCTTTATGCTGCTTTCGTTAAATCCTTTTTCAAGATACCTGCTAGTATTGCAGTGACTATAGATCCGGCAACGATCGCTAGAATATATAGAAGAATTTTTACGATACCGCCATCGACAAGGCCAATAACGAATATACCGCCATGTGGAGCTCGCAATGCTATGTCGAACAACATTGTTAGTGCCCCAGTCACAGCAGCCCCTGCCATTGTTGACGGGATAACACGTGCCGGGTCAGCTGCCGCCAGCGGGATTACACCTTCTGTGATAAAGCATGCACCAAGTGCGTATGCTGTTTTTCCAGCATCTCGTTCCGTTTTTGTAAAACGATTCTTGAATAATGTGGTTGCAAGTGCCATGCCAAGCGGGGGCACCATACCTGCTGCCATAACAGTAGCGATAAATGTGTAATTGTGCGCGTCAAGCATTGCGATACCAAATGTATAGGCTGCTTTATTAACAGGGCCACCCATATCAAACGCCATCATCGCACCTAAAATAAGTCCAAGAAGAACTTGGTTTGTTCCGCCCATTCCTTCTAAAAATGCGGAAAGTCCTGTATAGACTTTCGTAAGTGGCGGGTTGATTACCATCATAATGAGTCCAGTTATTGCGATACTGAATAATGGATAAAATAGGACTGGCTTCAATCCTTCCAGGGCATCCGGAAGGCCGGCAAATGCCTTTTTGACTAGCAGTGTTATATAACCAGCTAAGAAACCGGCAATTAGCCCGCCTAGGAATCCTGACCCGCTCCCGGCACCTTCAGCACCTGTGACCGTAATGGCGATAAGTCCGCCAACCATACCCGGTGCAAATCCTGGCCGATCAGCAATACTGGATGCAATAAATCCGGCCAGGACAGGAACCATAAGGAAGAACGCTTTGCCGCCGCCGATTGTATTTAGCATCTTGGCAAATTCATTATCTGATTCAATTCCCCAGAAGAATGAGATTGCAATCAGAATACCACCACCAACAACAAATGGAAGCATGTTTGAAACACCATTCATTAAGTGCTTGTAAAAGCCGCTGCGGGATTCCTTTCCACCTGTGTTTGATTCTGTTTTCTCAGCTTGATATACCGGTGCATCCTTTTTTACAGCCTTATTCAATAGGTCTGTAGCCTCATGGATGGCCTTCCCGACGCCTGTCTGTATAACCGGTTTACCGGCGAATCGCGTCATTTCAACCTTTGTGTCGGCAGCAACAATAATTGCATCTGCCTCGGCAATTTCTTCGTCGGTTAAGCGATTCTTAACACCACTTGACCCATTTGTTTCCACTTTGATGGAAATACCCATTTCTTTTGCAGTTTCGGATAGTTTCTCAGCAGCCATGTACGTGTGGGCAATTCCCGTTGGACAGGCTGTAACGGCAAGGATTTTGGATGAATGACCTTCCACATTTTCTTCTGGTTCATCCACTTCTATTTCTTTTGCATTAACCGCGTCCACTACCTCTTCTTTTGATGAAGCTTGATAAATCTTTTCGCGGAATTTCTCATCCATTAAAAAGGTTGATAACCGAGATAATGCTTCTAAATGGTCATTATTCGCACCTTCACTTGCGGCAATCATAAAAAATAAGTGTGCCGGTTGGCCGTCTAAGGAGTCGAAATCAATCCCAGATTCGGAACGGCCAAATGCGATTGCCGGTACCTTCACAGCGGAAGACTTGGCATGTGGTATAGCGATACTTTCCCCAATCCCAGTTGTACTTTGTTCTTCCCGGCTAAAAATATCGTTAATATATGCTTGTTTATCATTAAGTTTGCCTGCTTTATCCAATTGATTTGCCAGCTCATTCAATGCATCTTTCTTCGACTGTGCTTGCAAATCAAGAATGATTGTATCTTGACTTAATAATTCTGTGATTTTCATTTAGTTCACATCCTCTTCTGTATAAGGGTATAAGGTAACACGTGAAACTAATGCATCGACATCCTTTTGTTCACATAGATCTGTGCGGAATGCGGTAGCACTGCCACTGGCAATCCCATACCGAAATGCCTCATTTATATCTTTTTCCTGGGCATAAGCTGCGATGAACCCCGATACCAGGGAGTCACCCGCGCCAACGGTATTAACCACCTGACCTTTTGGAGCCTCTGCAATTAACACTGCATCATTCGTTACTAAAATGGCTCCGTTGCCACCCATCGAAACAATCACATGTTTGATACCTTGTTCTATTAATCTTTTTGCGTAAAAAATAGCCTCTTTTTTTGTATTGATTGTCGTATTAAATAGATCCGCCAGTTCTTGTTGGTTCGGCTTAAACAGGAATGGTTTCGTATCAATCAGCTGCTTTAATGCGCTTCCAGATGTATCAAGGACAAAATGAATGCCTTTTTTGTGGCAACTGGCTGCTACTGCCTGATAGAATGCTTCTGGGATGGAATCTGGTAAGCTGCCTGCTAAAACAAACCAATCATCGGCTTTAAGTTCTTTTATTTTTTCGAGTAATTCTTTTTGTTGTTCTTGTGTCGTATGTGGACCTGGTCCATTTAGTTCTGATTCACTATCTGCTTTGATCTTTACATTAATACGGGTCGGTTCATTCGTTGCAATAAAATCCGTTTGTACACCTTCAGCCTTGAGAAAGTCCCGGATGTAATCACCAGTAAAGCCGCCCGCAAAGCCGAGTGCTATGCTTTTTGTTTGCAGGCGATTTAAAACACGGGAAACGTTGATTCCTTTGCCGCCCGGGAAATAATAAACCTCTTCTGTACGATTTAATTTACCCGGATGGAATTCTGGTAAATAGACTGTATAATCAATCGACGGTGTAAATGTGCATGTATAGATCATGGTTCTGCCACCTCAATAGTTGTTTTATTCGATAAGGATTGGTAATCCCTTTTTGGTAATGTACCAGTAAGCAAAGTCGCGCTTGACACGTCACCTATTTTAGCGAAGCTTACCCTGTCTAATTTGGTGTGATCTGCCAAAACATACGTCGATTTAGCGAGCGAGCTTGCCTTTTGTTTAACGTTTGCCTCTTCTGGGTCTGGTGTAGTATACCCAAATTCAAGGTGAAAACCATTTACACCAAGGAAGCATTTATCAAACCGGTAATTTTCCAGTGATTGTATGGCTTGCGTGCCAATCAGTGCACTAGTTTTTTGTTTGATGAATCCACCAGTTAAATAGGTAGTTATACCATGTTCGGTCAACAGGTCCACATGTGTTAATCCATTGGTAACAACCACGACCTGTTTATCCTTTAAATAGGGAATCAGCTGTAACGTTGTAGTACCGGCATCAAGGAAAATGCAATCTTCATCTTGGATTAATTGTGAAGCATGTTTTGCAATCATTTGTTTCTCCTGAAGGTTTCTGGTTGATTTTTCGGCGATACTATATTCCTGCAGCTTTTTCTCAGTTAAGGTCGCCCCACCGTGAATCCGCTGTAATTTATGCTGATTCTCCAAATCGGTAAGATCACGCCGAATGGTTGATTCTGAAGCGGCAGTTGCTTCATGAATATCCTGCGTAGTGATTGTTTGCTGTTCAGTTAATAGTTTTAAAATAATTGTATGCCGTTCATTTGTTAGCATATTAAAAACCATCCTTAACTAGTTGGTGACTTCAGTATAAAGCAAACGGTTACATAAATCAATCGCAAACAATCATTATCATTCAAAAACAATCAATAGACAGAATAACATGTTTGAAAAACTTTAAATGGGTAATTATATATTGCAAAACGGAAAGGAGCGTGCTAATGTATTAAACAATATATTTTTATCTGAATAGGATAAAAGACAGAACTTGGAAAGGAGGAAATAAAATGAGAAACGTAACACTTGAAGAAGTATTTATTCATCCCATTACCCAAAAGTATTTGAAACGATCCGGTATGGCACATGCAATCAGAGTTGCCGAATACGCGTTTGAGTTTTCCGTAAAGCACAATGTGAATTCAGACTTGGCAACTAAAGCCGCGTTGTTGCATGATGTTGGCCATTACACATGGTACCGTGATGGTGAATGGGATTATGATTTGTACAAGGAAAATGATATTCATGCGATTAAAGGGGCAAGCCGGGCGCATAAACTGTTAATTCGGATTGGCGAGGATCGGCATGCTGCAAAGGAAATAGCCGTTGCTATACTTTTACACACGGATTCCTATTTACCTGAGGGACACTTGGAATTAAAGCCCCTGCAATATGTGGTATCGCTTGCGGATGAAGCAGATGAAGAATCAGGTGGCAAACACCACTATCGCACCATCAATGATGTGGAGGCGATGGAGCGGATACGCAGCTTGGATAAGAAGATTGACGGCATGAAAGCAAAAAAACAATTTAATAAAATCATATGAATCAAGTAAGCACCTTTTAATAAGTGATGCTTATTTTTTATGGGTTAATAAGAAAAGCGGAAGCGCCCGTTTAGAAGCGGACGCATAAGCAAGGGACCGAAGAACGCATGGGTTTAGCGTTCGAAGTGTCCATTGCTTATGACGGCAGCTTCTGGGCGCTGGAGCTGGACAGATTTTCATTTATCCTACCTGATCTTTTAAAAAACAGACCCGGGGATTCCGGATCCATTTCTGATCTATAGTGCTCCGAGGTACTTTTCCAAGGTGATATCTTTTTCATGGATAACCGTTGCCACTTCTTTCCTAACATACCGCAAGTGCCATGGTTCATATTGGTATTTCGTAATAGCCTCTTTACCTTTTGGGTACCGAATGATAAAGCCAAACTCATGGGCATGGGCTTTCACCCATTTTCCTTCATCGGTTTTGGCAAAACTCGTATTCAGGTTAAAGTTAATATCCGGGCTTGTTACATCCATCGTTAAACCGGTTTGATGCTCACTTTCTCCAGGTCTTGCGCTGTATTTATTAGCAGCATCTTCGCCATCTCTTTCTACATACGCCGTAAAAAGAGCTACCTGTCTATCATAGGAACGGTAGCCAGATTGGGCGTACAAGTCAATGCCTGCTTGATCGCCCGCCTTAAATAAGTCTTCGAGCGCGTGCGCGGCTTCCTTGCGCATATATCGTTTCGGTAAATCCTCTGTAAAAGGGAAACGAACATTTGGCGCGATTAAGTCTTCCGGTATATAACCATCAGGTAAGGCATGGCTTTTATTAACAAGAACGAGCATATCGGTTGGGTTATCTACAACAACTGATTTATTTGGATTTGAAATAGGAACACTTCCTTTCCCTGGTTTTACGGTGAACTTGCCATTTAACGCCTTTTTCATCCAATCTTTTGTATCTGAATTATAGATACCCGAGGCTGGAAGTTTCACTTGCTGTGACTGGAAATCCTTCATAGCCTTAATTGTTTGTTTGTCAAAGTTTCCAGACACGGTAAGCTGGTAGCCAATTTCTTTCATTGCTGTTTGCAGTTCCTTTACTGCATTTCCCTGATCACCTTGTTCCAGTGTAGGGTCCGGTAATGATAGCTTATTACCCTGTATATGTTGTTTCTGTTCGATTGAGAAATCCTTTTTAGCAGAGTGATTTGAAACGGTTGGTTCTGTACATGCTGTAAGTATAGTCGGTAATGATACTAGTAAAATAATCGGTAATAATAGTTTTGTATTTTGCATATCAAAGCGTAGCTCCCCCTGAATTAATTACGACAATTAATAGTATATCATGTGCAGACTAATCACAACATGGGATTTTACCACCGCAAGTCCAATTGATTGATAGAAAAGAAATGTTTCTATAAAATTATCTTTAATTCGAGATAAATTGGGAAAGGATGTTTATATCATATGAAATATATATTTAAAGAAGGCGCAGATAAAAGCAAGCCAACATTATTGCTGCTGCATGGAACAGGCGGTACCGAGCAGGATTTATTGCCTTTGGCCGAAATGGTGGATCCGACTGCATCCGTTTTAAGTGTGCAGGGGAATGTTAGTGAAAATGGCATGCCGCGTTTCTTCCAAAGGCTGGCAGAAGGTGTTTTTGATGAAGAGGATCTAATCCTTCGAACAAATGAGTTACATGAATTTGTTGATCAAGCAGCAAGAGAACATGGATTTGACCGGGAAAATGTTGTAGCAATTGGCTATTCAAATGGGGCAAATATTGCCGCCAGCATGTTATTCCATATTAAAAATTCGCTTAAGGGAGCCATTCTCCACCATCCAATGGTACCAAGGCGTGGAATTGAACTTCCCGATCTAACCGACCGTCCCGTATTTATTGCAGCGGGAAAAAACGATCCGCTTTGCAAACCGGAAGAGTCAGAAGAACTTAAAGAGCTTTTGGAACGTGCAAACGCCTTAGTCGACCTGCAATGGGAAATGAATGGACACCAGCTATCACGTTCAGAAGTGGAAAAGGCAACTGAGTGGTATCAACGGAATTTTGGCTGGGGCAAGGAATGAAGCTGTTGGTATTAGGGGCCTCAGGCAGAGTTGGTCATAAAATTGTTAAGCGTGCTTTGGCCGACCACCACGATGTTGTTGCACTTGTAAGGTCACCTGAAAATTTCAATCTTATTGATGAGTATTTAACGGTTCTAAAAGGTAATGTATTAGAAGAGAATGATCTATTGCGGGCGCTTGATGGTGTCGATGCTATCATTAGTGCATTAAATACTGATCAGAATAACACCTTATCGCGAAGTATGCCAATTATTGTCCAAACAATGGAAAGCCAACAGATCAAGCGACTCATCTCCATCGGCACAGCGGGCATTTTGGATAGTCGCACAGAGCCTAATTTGTATCGGTTTCAATCGAATGAATCGAAGCGGAGAAAAACTATCGCCGCTGAGGATCATTTGAAGGCATATCAATATCTAGAAAAATCGCAGCTGGATTGGACAGTGGTTTGTCCAACCTACCTGCCGGACGGAGAATCTGAGGGTGACTTTCGTGTTGAGGAAAACCTTTTGCCTGTTGATGGAAAACGAATAACAGTGGGTGATACCGCAGCATTTGCGTATTCACTACTTAATAGTAATAATTTTAACAAAGCACGCGTCGGAATCGCGTATTAAGAAAAGCCGAGCCCTTTGGGTTCGGCTTTTACCACTCTTACGCTTGTTCTTCAAACAAGCGGGCAATTTCTACAATTACATTTGTGGCTTTTTCCATATTATCAACGGAGATATACTCAAATTTGCCATGATAATTTTCACCGCCTGTAAAAATGTTTGGTGTCGGCAATCCCATATAGGAAAGCTGGGAGCCATCTGTACCGCCGCGAACTGGTTTTATCAAAGGCTCAATGTCCAGATTTTCCATTGCTTTTTGGGCAACATCAACAATTTCCTTTACGGGTTCAATTTTCTCACCCATATTGTAATACTGGTCATCCATTTTCAACTGTATGCGGTGGTCGCCAAAAATTTCCTTCATGTCAGCAACGGCCTTTTCCATGTACGTTTTCCGGGATTCAAAGTTTTCCTTATCAAAATCACGGATTATATAGGAAATAGCAGTTTTCTCTACATCTCCGTTAATAGAACTTAAATGATAAAATCCTTCATATTTTTCGGTGTGTTCCGGCGTTTCACGTTCAGGGAACTTGCAGATAAATTGGGCTGCCATGGTTCCTGCGTTCACCATTTTATGCTTAGCGGTACCAGGGTGAACACTATTTCCAATAAACGTAATTTCAGCAGCTGCGGCATTGAAGCTTTCATATTGAAGTTCCCCAAGTGGTCCTCCGTCTATTGTATAGGCAAAATTAGCGCCAAACGCTTCAACATCAAATTTATGTGGTCCCCGGCCAATTTCTTCATCCGGGGTGAATGCGACGCGGATGTTGCCATGTTTTATTTCCGGATGGTCAATTAGATAGTTCATTGCAGTCATAATTTCCGCAATCCCTGCTTTGTTATCGGCACCAAGAAGCGTTGTTCCGTCTGTTGTTATAAGGGTATGCCCTTTATAAGCAGGGAGTTCTGGAAACTCTTTTCCTGAAAGAATAATATCCAAATCGGCGTTAAGCACCAAATCATTACCATCATAATTTTTCACAAGCTGTGGATTCACATTTTTCCCTGTGAAATCAGTTGCTGTGTCCACATGCGCTAAAAAACCGATAGTCGGTAATTGCTTATCCGTATTTGACGGCAGCGCAGCCATTACGTATCCATTTTTATCAATGGTAACATCGCTCATGCCAATCTCTTTTAATTCGTCAACTAATAAATTGGCCAACGTCAGTTGCCCTGAAGTGGAAGGGGTCTGTTTATTTTTATCATCTGACTGGGTATCGATTTTTACATATGTAGTAAGCCTTTTAATCAAATCCTGTTTCATTTAGCAATCATCTCCTTTTATGAATTATCATACCTCAAAAAGGGAAATGGAGAAAGATATCTAATTTTTGCCTGATTCAAACTTATGTGAAATACTTTTAACAGGGAGTATTAATAGGAGGAGATTAATAATGTCTTATCTAGTATCGATTGATTGGTTAAAAGAACAATTGGAAAAGCAAAGGGATGACTTGGCCGTTGTGGATGTACGTTTCTCATTAGCGGATCCTGATAAGGGCAGAAGAGCGTATGAACAAGGGCATATTCCTGGAGCGATGTATCTGGATTTGAATAGGGATTTATCCGGACAAGTGGCTGAACACGGAGGAAACCATCCACTCCCAGATATCGATGTTTTTGCAGAAAAGCTAGGTGAAATAGGGATTGATCAACAAACGACTGTGGTGATTTATGATGAAAAAAATGATATGTTTGCTGCTCGTTTGTGGTGGTTACTCGACTACTTGGGCCATAAACAGACCTACTTGCTTGACGGAGGATTCTCGCGCTGGGTTGAACGGGGAAATGTCAGCACTACTGCTATTTCCATCCCGACATTAAAAGTATTTAACCCGGCTGTAGAAAAAGAAAAAATGGTAGACATTAATCAAGTGAAAGAAAGAATAAAAGATAGGTCAGCGGTATTGGTAGATTCGCGATCGAAGGACAGGTACCTTGGAAAAACGGAACCAATGTATGCGAAAGCCGGGCACATTCCCTCAGCCAAAAACTTTTTCTGGAAAGATGTACTGGAGGAAAATGGTCAGTGGAAAAATGAAGCAGCTTTACAAACAAATTTTAAGAATCTATCAAAAGACGATGAAATCATTGTTTCATGTGGTTCCGGTGTCTCCGCTTGCCCCAATATTATTGGATTGAAAATGGCAGGATATAAAAATGTGAAGTTGTATCCTGGAAGCTATAGTGATTGGATCTCTTACGGGGAAAACCAAGTAGAAACAAAAGATGAATAGGGGAATGGAAAATGGTTAAACGTTGTGATTGGACGACATCCGATCAATTGTATATTGATTACCACGATCACGAGTGGGGCAAGCCAACTCATGATGATCAAGAATTATTTGAAATGCTGTGTCTTGAAGGGGCCCAGGCAGGATTAAGCTGGATAACTATATTGAAACGCCGTGATAATTATCGTAAGGCATTTGATAATTTTGATCCTGGAATAATTCAGACATATAATGAAGATAAAATCCAGGAAATTCTTCAGGACGAGGGAATCATTCGTAATAAATTGAAGGTTCGTTCAGTGGTAACGAATGCTGCGGCTTTTTTAAAGATACAAGAGGAATTTGGAAGTTTTGATGCTTACATTTGGAGTTTTGTTGGCGGCCAGCCTATATTAAATGACTGGAAAGAGCATGCGGACGTTCCAGCATCGACTGATGAATCTAAGCAGATGAGCAAGGATCTGAAAAAACGTGGCTTTAAATTTGTTGGACCAACCATTTGTTATGCTTATATGCAATCAACCGGTATGGTAAATGATCATATACAGGATTGTTTCCTTTACCATGGAAAGAGGGGCTAACCTGGATTTTCCAGGCTACCCCTCTAAAAATAATCAAACTGGCATTTCACTTCCTTCATAATCGATTTCAAATCCAAGGTCACGCAGCATTTGATGGTCTTTTGTCCCTTCCTGTCCAGCCGTTGTTAGATAATCCCCGATAAATATAGAATTAGCTGCATATAAACCGAGTGGCTGCAAGCTTCTTAGGTTTACTTCACGCCCGCCGGAAATTCGGATTTCCTTCGTTGGGTTTATAAAACGAAACAATGCCAATACTTTCAGGCAGTATACTGGTGTTAGTTCATCGGTCCCCTCCAGTAAGGTACCATCCATTGCATGCAGAAAATTGACTGGTATTGAATCAGCATCCAGTTCCTTCAATGCAATTGCCATAAGTATGACATCCTGTTTTGTTTCCTTCATTCCGACAATAACACCGGAGCAGGGAGATATTCCTGCACTTTTTGCCTTGTTAACCGTTGCTACCCGATCCTGATAAGTGTGACTCGTTGTAATGTTAGGATGGTGTTTTTCAGAAGTGTTTATATTGTGATTGTAGCGGTCAACACCTGCCTCTTTTAACTGCTCGGCTTGTCCAGGTTTCAGTATCCCAAGGCATGCGCAAACCTTTAAATCATATTTTTGTTTAATTTCTTTTACGGCTGTTGTGACCTGATTTAATTCACGTGTGGTCGGACCACGTCCACTTGCCACGATACAGTAGGTTCCGGAATTTAGTTGGTGTGCTCGTTCCGCTCCTTGGACAATTGTGTCCTTATGCATCATTCGATATTTCTCGATTGGATTAGTAGAATCCCTTGATTGTGCACAATACCCGCAGTTTTCCGGACATGCACCGGACTTTGTATTAATAATCATGTTTAATTTCACTTTGTTGCCATAATAGTGTTTTCTAATCAGATAAGCGCTGTTTAATAATGACAGAATTTCCTCGTCCGGACATTCCAAAATTTGCAGAGCCTCGCCCTCTGTTAACGTATATCCCTCAATAACTTCCTTTGCTAACGCATGAAAATTTAACATCCAATTCCTCCTGTTATGCAATGTTTTTATGTTGTTTAGGTGCTTTTGCTGTAATACCATTTCGTTCTAACCGGAACGCAAAGAAACCCGCCAATACCGCGAGAACAATATCCTTTGGCAATGGAACGATCATCCATAGCCATGCTAGATGATAGGAGAATCCATCCGGTGCATCAAACCACAACAAATAAGCCCCGTACATCCAATTTGTGCCAAAAATGTAATTGATGGACATTCCTGTTAAAGCGGCTGTTACATACATGGGCAGACTTCGTTTGGCTTCTACAATTTTACCTGCGACATATGCAACCAGAACAAATGACAAAATGAAGCCAAAGGTAGGGGACATAATCGTTGCGACCCCACCGCTAAATTGGGCGAAAATAGGGGCCCCGGCTAATCCAAGAATCATATAAACGAACATTGAAAATGCTCCTAACCGACTACCAAGAACAACCCCAGCCAATATTGCGAAAAATGTTTGTAATGTAATAGGTACGCCGCCAACAACAAAAAAGGGGGCAAATGCAGTGATGTTAGCTCCAATCGCTGTCAACGCCACAAATAAGCTTCCCATTGTCAGATGCAATGGAGTCCATTCTGTTTTCTTCACCCTAACAACAACTCCCTTCTATTTATATGTTAACCTATTTATTTAAAGGTTAACATACAAATAGACTAGCATAATTTAACAGAATGTACAGAGCTGATTTGATTCATTTCTAACTTTTCCCATTTGAAATTCCCCCTGCATATATTGTAAAATAGCAAATTGTGTGTGGAATCAGGTACAATTAATATTTTACATTTAGGTGATTTACATGATAGGAACTGCTTTTTTAGAAGATAATAAAAGTAAAGATGAGATAAAAGAAGAACTGGATACAATCGAAATTCAACTATTTCGTATGCAGCAAAATATTAAAGAAATCGCAAAAAAATGGCAGATTGTAAGTATTGATCAGACAAAGGATAATGGTTGGGTTGTCATCTATGCTGATAAAGGAGAAGAGGCGTGTCAGATTATGCTGCATGATTGTGATGCCGCTTTCCGTGGGGATTGGCATGCCGCGATTCAAGCAGATTATAAGGATGGGAACACCATTCATATTGCCGACATAAAAGGTGAGCAAAACAAAGGATATGGCTCCATATTAATGTGCCATTTAAAGGAAATGGCCCGCTTGGAAAACGTTCAGTATATCACAGGGGATATTGTGGAACGTGACTTTGATCATGTTAATAGATTAGAGCATTTTTACAGCAAGCATCGGTTTGATGTGAAAATTGACCATGATGAACAATGCGGGGAAATTATCTGGAATGAAGATTAATCAAAACGAGCAACCTTCAATTGGGAAGATTGCTCGTTTTTTCAACTATAATTCTGGTGGTTTACGGTGATGCGTTCCTTGTTCATAAGCATAAGCTAACTCGATTAGCTTAGCTTCTGAAAAGGCTAATCCTGTAAAGGTTACCCCAACCGGTTTCCCGGAACTGGTGTAGCCGGCTGGAACGGTGATCGATGGATACCCGGCTTTTGCAGCGATGCTGGAGCCATAGTAATTAGGGAAAAGGATAGCATCCAGCTTATGTTCTCTAATAACTTCTTGTAGTTTTTCCCGTGAAAATGATAGGTCAGTTAATCGATCCATAATGTATTCATCATCGGCAAGTGTACCGTCTTTTGTTTCCGATTTGATCAGGGTGGTTTGTCCGTATTCCAACGCCTCATTAGCGTTCGTTTGATTAAAATTGATAACATCGCGCAATGTGCGGACAGTGGAGTTTGCCGGGAATCTGCCTAAGTAAGCATTTATTCCATTTTTAAATTCATGATACAGCACACTTGAGTCCGGGAGGTCCGACGGTAAGTCGATCGAATCTACTATCGTAGCACCTAACTTTTCTAAATCCTTAATCGCATGATTGAAAAGTGCCAGTTCAGGGTCGTCGAGTTCGTTTAAATAACTAGCAGGAACGCCAATCTTTGCGTTCGCTAATCCAGCTTTATTTAAAAACGGCGTATAGTCAGTGATTCTATCAGTATTTGTTCTTGTCGCAACGTCAGTTTGGTCCAAGCCGGTAATTGCACCTAATATAATTGCCGCATCCGCAACCGAACGGGTCATTGGCCCAGCGGTATCCTGACTATGTGCAATAGGAATTATACCAGTCCGGCTGACGAGTCCAACTGTAGGCTTGATTCCAACAAGTGAGTTGCTGCTGGAAGGACTTAAAATGGATCCGTCCGTTTCCGTTCCGATTGCACCAACAGCAAAGTTAGCGGCAACCCCGGCACCTGAACCTGAACTAGAACCACCAACATCACAACTTCCTGGTCCGTATGGGTTAAGGACTTGCCCGCCACGAGAACTATAGCCATTTGGCATCCCTTCAGTCATGAAATTAGCCCACTCCGTTAAATTTGTTTTTCCTAGAATGACGGCGCCTGCCTTGCGTAGCTGTTTAGTTACAAATGCATCCTCCCTGGCATAATGGTTATCAAGTGCTAATGAACCGGCGCTCGTATGCATTTTATCGCCTGAATCGATATTGTCCTTTATTAGGATTGGAATGCCATGGAGAGGACCTCGAGATCCCGACTTACTGCGTTCAGCATCAAGAGCTTCTGCGATATGCAAAGCATCAGGATTAACTTCGATAACTGCATTTATATTTGGTCCTTTTGAATTATAGGCAGCAATTTGTTTGAGATACATTGTTGTTAATTCTAGTGATGTCAAATCACCGGACTCGATGGTTTGTTGGATTTTGGTAATAGTAGTTTCGTTAAGCTGGAATGAATTAGTCAATGTAAAGCCCCCTGAAAAAATATATGTATTGTGTATATATTCTACCTAAGATAAATAAATTCCTTTTAAAAAAGTAAAATTGCAGTTTGGTAGTATTTACAATGATTTTTGTTCCTTCATCCATACAATTAAGTTGTGTCTATCAATTTTCTTTCAATTGCATCTGAGGAACATTTCATTTCGAAAATTCTCCTTTGGTAATACTACTTTTTTTATTGCTATTACCATGTAACTTACAATACTCAGAAATTGCGGTCAAGTAATATTTTTTAAACAAAATTTACTTATGTTGACATCTTCCTTCTTTTAGAATAAACTAAAAATATCAAAAAAGGAGGTGGGTAACATGTTTCAAACTGGTAAAGGCATTTCGAAATTCAGAGAATATCTCTGGATGTGTTATGCGCTTTTTGCTGATTTTGTTGTGAACGGGATACGTCTGTCCTTTTTTAAACAACTAAATCAACAATACCAGTAAGAGACATCTACCCACATACGGAATTTTCAAAGACGGCGGGGATATGTATATCTCTGTCGTCTTTTTGCATGGATATGGATGTTTTCTTCTATACGGAGGAAAAGAAAATGATTATTTGCAGTTTGAAAAATGTAACACAAATCTATGGTGCGAACACCATTTTTAGTGATATGACATGTGAAATAAAAGAAAATGATCGAATTGGTCTTATAGGAAGAAATGGGGAAGGTAAGACAACTTTATTGCATTTGATTGCACAGAAAACGGACCCGGCAGAAGGCGCGATTAGTTGGAAGAAGAATTTAACCGTTGGACTTTTACAACAAACTCCTGACCTAGCACCGGATAAAAAGGTGGAATCTTTGCTGTATGATGTATTTGATTCATTAACTGATCTAAAAAATAAAATGACCACGTTAGAAAATGCAATGGCCACAGAAGGAAATCCGGATAAATTAAACCGGCATATAGAGAAATATGGAGCTTTACAAGAAAGGTTTCAAGAGGAAGGCGGCTATGAAATTGATTCGCAGATCAGGCGTATCATGAGTGGCCTGCAAATCACTGACTTGGCAGAGAAAGAGTGGGGGCAGCTGAGTGGAGGAGAACGAACAAAGGTTGGATTGGCGCAACTTTTATTGACCGCCCCGGATCTATTACTGTTGGATGAACCAACAAACCATTTAGATTTGTTTGCAATAGAATGGCTGACTGATTTTATCAACAACTATCCCGGAGCAGTTGTTATCGTGTCCCACGACCGTTATTTTCTAGATGAAACAGTGACATCTATTTTAGAAATGGATCAAGGTGAGCTTATACGATATTACACAAATTATTCTAGTTACGTGAAGGAACGTGAAGCGCGTCTGTTAATAGAATTTCAGCAATACCAGGACCAGCAGAAGAAAATGAAAAAGATGCGTGATACGATCAAACGTCTGAAGGAATGGGCAAACCAAGCAAACCCGCCAAATGCAGGACTGCATCGTCGCGCCAAAAGCATGGAAAAAGCCTTAGCCCGAATGGAAGCATTGAAAAAGCCAATATTGGAACAAAAGAAGATTAACCTCGATTTCCAAATGAACAAACGCAGTGGTAAAGACGTTGTAATCGTTGAAGATGTTTCAAAAAAATTTAATGAAAAGGTCCTTCTTGCGGATGCGAATATGCACGTCAGATTTCAGGAGAGAATTGCAATTATTGGTGAAAATGGCTGTGGGAAATCAACGTTGTTAAAGATGATCTTACAATCGGAGCAGGTTGATCAGGGTGCTATCCATCTAGGAAGTAATTTATCAGTAGGATTTCTGTCACAGCATATGCTTGAAATGAATCCTGAACGGTCAATCCTTGATGAATTCCGGGATCAGGTCCATGTAACAGAGGGAGATGCGCGGGGGATTTTGGCAAAGTTCCTTTTTTACGGAAAAACAGTTTTTCAAAGGGTAAACAGCCTAAGTGGTGGTGAACAAATGCGTTTGCGTCTTGCTCAGCTTGTTCACCAGGATCATAATTTATTAATTCTGGATGAGCCGACAAACCATTTAGATATTGAATCAAAAGAGGTCCTCGAGGATGCACTCGTTCAATTTAATGGAACCATTATTGCTGTTTCCCATGACCGTTATTTTCTTGATCGATTGTTTCCACTCACTTACCTGATGAAGAAAAATAATTTAACAAGGTTTGAGGGAAGCTTTACATTTGCTAGAAAAAAGTGGACGGAATTAGATGAGCTGTTAAGTTAGAATTTTTTCGCGGAAAGTAGTGTTGACCTGCAGATGATAAATCTCAGGTCAATATCCATTTTGTTAGAAGAAATCATAAGAGCTAATTTTTTTTCACGCGTTCCTTAATATGGTAAACTTCTAATCAGTATCGATGAAAGGATGCGATAAGATGAAGTTTATTACGTTGAACAATGGAGTTCGCATGCCACAACTTGGCTATGGCGTGTGGCAGGTTCCAGAGGATGAAGTAACACCCGCAGTATCGAATGCAATAGAGGTTGGATTTCGTTCGATTGATACAGCAAAAGTATACAAAAATGAACGCGGGGTAGGAGAAGCACTTGCCAATTCCAGCGTACCGCGAGAAGATCTTTTCATTACGACTAAGGTTTGGAACTCAGATCAAGGTTATGACAATACGTTAAAAGCATTTGATGAAAGTATGGATAAACTAGGTCTTGACTATGTTGATTTATATCTCATTCATTGGCCGACACCAGAGTTTGATGACTATGTTGAAACATATAAAGCGATGGAAAAGTTATATAAGGATGGTCGTGCAAAGGCGATTGGTGTATGTAACTTTAATATAGAACATTTGCAGCGTTTGCTGGATGAATGTGAAGTTACACCTGTAATCAATCAGGTGGAATGCCATCCATATCTGCAGCAAACCAAGCTTCAGGAATTTTGCCGGAAAAACGATATTTATTTAGAGGCGTGGAGCCCGTTAATGCAAGGTGGCGAAGTTCTAAAAAATGATGTAATCAAGCAAATTGCCGGCAAATATGACTGTACATCAGCTCAGGTGATCATTCGCTGGCATTTGCAAAGCGGAAGAGTTGTTATTCCTAAGTCTGTTACACCATCACGGATAGAAGAAAATTTCGATGTGTTTGGTTTTGAACTTAGCGATGAAGACATGAAACATATTGCAGAGTTGGACCGCAATGAACGTAAAGGGCCTGAACCGAGTGAAATGAATAATCGATAGAGTATAGAGCAGACATGGATTGAAACTCCATGTCTGTTTTTTTTGTCGTATTTCCCAGGAAATAATTACGGATTTTGTCATTTCCTAAGATCTTCTGGCAATATTTTAAATTGCATAAAAATAAAGGAGACACCAATAATAATTTTGTAGTATACTAGTAGAAACTATGTTCATCCATTTTGAAAGGAGTGGTGTTAAATGGCTATTTATCAAATTGAATTACCAATCAATCAACATACACGAATCAAAGTGGAGGAACGGTCAGCGTAAGGACGGTCTTTCCTCCAACATTTAGGGAGGAAACTAAAAGTGAATAAACTTGAAACAATTGGATGGGATTCATCTGTCCAAGATATTGATAAAGAAAATATTGCCCGCGTTATTGCGGTTCAAAAAAATAGTTATCGTATTTTAGATGGTGAAATGGAGTATTTCTCACATTTGAGTGGGAAGTTTATCAATCAGGCATTGACTTCACTGGATTATCCGGCGGTAGGCGATTGGGTAGAAGTACAGAAATTACCTAAGGAACAAAAGGCGGTAATTCATCAGATCCAGCCGAGAAAAAGTCAATTTGTCCGCCAAGCTGCGGGAACGAAAACAGAAGCACAAATTGTTGCCGCTAATATGGATACGGTTTTTATCGTGAATTCACTAAATCATGATCTGAATTTGCGTCGGATGGAACGATATATCCTATCAACATATGAAAGTGGTGCAACGCCGGTTATCGTCTTAACAAAAAAGGATGAGTGCACACAGGAAGAAACTGATCTGATTGTGGCTCAGGTGGAAGAGGTCGCGATTGGCGTGCCGATTATACCAATCAGCAGCATTACGCAAGAAGGTATTGAAGAACTAATGACATATCTACCCGCTGGAGAAACCGCTGCATTATTAGGATCTTCAGGTGTTGGCAAGTCTACACTAGTGAACACATTGATTGGCAATAAGGTCCAAGAAACAAAGGATGTGCGCGAGGCTGACAGCAAGGGACGTCACACAACAACACATCGGGAAATGTTCCTGCTGCCAAACGGAGCACTATTGATTGATACACCTGGCATGCGTGAGTTGCAGTTGTGGGAAGGTGAGTCATCAATTGATGCAACTTTCCAGGATATTGAGACACTTGAAAGCGAATGTAAATTTACTGATTGTCAGCATGATACGGAACCAGGATGCCGTGTGCAGGAAGCATTAGCAAATGGGGAATTATTAGAGGAACGCTTTTTGAGCTATTTAAAACTGCAGCGTGAACTGGCATATGAGAAAAGAAAGCAGGACCAGAAGGCGCAATTAGCAGAAAAAAGTAAATGGAAAAAGATTAGTAAACATCAAAAAGATAATTATAAGCATCGGAAAAAACGATGACATACTAAACACCTTCCAGATGAACCTAGGAAGGTGTTTTTGTTAGAGATCAACCAAATACTCTTGCCACGGTATCAGCATACTCAGCAAAATATTCTGGAACATCTTTTGGGTCGACTCCCACATACATATTTTCTGCAATTGACTGGTTATACCACCTTTGTTTCTCAATTCCCGCATTAAACTTATTCCATACAGTTTCACGCTGCGTTTTAAGATCGTGCTCCAATCCTAGTAAATTATCAAGCTTGTCAGCAACGATCAAATATTTAACATCATTCTCAGCGTGTTTTACCGTATTGATAGTATGGAGCTTGCGTTCATCCCAGGACTTTGATTTGTCTTCCGTATGGGCCGCAACAAATTTTGCAACCCTAGACCCAAATGTTTTCTCAATTTCTTCTATTTCATAAGGAGTATCCTCTACTACATCGTGTAAATAAGCAGCACAGATCAATTCATCCGAAAATCCTTCCTTCTCCAATCTCTCAGCAACTCGTACCGGATGTGTGATATAAGGTACATTCGAGTTCTTGCGGGTCTGCCCTTGGTGCGCTTTTGTAGCGAAATCCTTGGCCATCTGTTTCAAAGCAATCCCTCCTTCAAAAAAATATATGTTATTAAAAGCTCTATTTGCACAAAGCTTTCAAATGGTATTGCAATGTCGTTTGCGTTTTTTTTACTGAAAATCTGTCTGGGTGAAGGATTCCATGTATTGCCATTCCGTCAATCAGTGCATATAATCGTTCAATCTCAAGCTGCTTATCCAGATCACCTCGTGCCAAACCTATGTCAATAAGTCCCTCCACTACCGTTGATACAGCCTGACGCATTTCATCATAGATTAATTGGCTTAGTTCTTCCAAAGTGGGATCAACGAGAGTCTTTGACGAAAATATTAACCAGACCTCCATTTCTGTTCGTCGATCTTCATCAATAGGTAAAAACTCACTTAATAATGTTTCCATAGCTTCAAGTGATGATCCATCGTAACTTTTTTGTGCTGCCCGGTTTTTAACACGGTCTGAAACAAGCTGCATGCAAAAAGCAAACAGCTCTGATTGCGTCGAGAAATAATGTCTTAACGATCCAGCGGACATATTCGCCTCTTTCGCTATATTTCTAACAGAGGCTTTCTCCAGCCCATCCTGCACAATAACGTTCCAAGTCGCTTCTGCTATTTTAATTTTTCTTTGTTCATGATCCACTATTTTTGGCA
The DNA here is from genome assembly GCF_002216775.1 of Virgibacillus phasianinus. Taxonomy (GTDB): domain Bacteria; phylum Bacillota; class Bacilli; order Bacillales; family Amphibacillaceae; genus Virgibacillus_F; species Virgibacillus_F phasianinus. Next base: position 825,465 of record NZ_CP022315.1, on the reverse strand, counting down.
TATTCTTATTATAACACAAGTGTATTATATAAAATGATATGCTATATTGGATTTAACAAAACAAGAACGGTAATAAAAAGGAGCTTATGTTATGTTGGGATGATTTATAGTTGCATGTGAAATCGGTTTTTGGGTGTTCGTTTTGGCTGCCGCTGTGGTTGATTTGAAAAATGGAGCGATAGCCACTACAGTCCATGGAGTTGCTTCCATATATATTGGGGTTAGCGTAGCATATGGACATAGGATGATAAGCTGGGCAGATAGGCGTAACAGTTTAACGTTTTTCTTTTAATAAAATAGGGAATAAGTAAACTAGATATAACTATATTCGATTACGAGGAGAAGTCATGAGATTTCATACAAAGGAAATAAAACATGTTACCCATATTCATTTGAAAGTTGCAAACCTACAGCGGTCACTTCATTTTTATCTGAATGTGCTGGGTTTTCGGGTGGTTGAGGAACAGCCTTATCTTGCGAAGCTCGCGGTCGGTGGAATCACCCCTATTCTGACTATTGAACAGATTAAAGGTGCAAAACCGTTGGATTCACGAAAAACCGGGTTATTTCATATGGCATTTTTATTACCCGAACGGGCCGATCTGGCGAAAGTGCTTCGTCACTTTATGCATACAGCCTATCCTGTTCAAGGTGCATCGGACCATTTGGTTAGTGAAGCATTGTACCTCACTGATCCCGATGGAAATGGAGTGGAGATATATGTTGACCGGGATCCATCTGAATGGAAATGGGACGGTGAACAGGTTGAAATGAGTACGCTGCCGCTGGATGCAAATGCACTGATGAGGGAGGTTGCTGCAGATGGCTGGGAAGGGATGCCTGAGGGAACAATTATAGGGCATATTCACCTACAGGTATCAGACCTCAAATCGTTACAAGACTTTTATACAAATGGGTTCGGCTTCCAAATTGTGAATCTTTTTGGGGAACAAGCGCTGTTTCTATCAGCTGCAGGCTACCATCATCACATTGGGCTGAATACATGGAATAGTAAAGGTGCTAGCATACCTATGGATGATGAGGCCGGTTTAAAAAGTTACGCAATTTTTGTCCCGGCTAATGAACGGATTGGGATTGTCCAGCGATTACAAGATTTAAATGTGCATGTTGATTTAGATGGTGAGCAATACCTTGTCATTGACCCATCAGGAAATTGTATTTATTTTTAGAGTAAATTATGGTAATGGGCTGATCATTGACCTTGTGGTTGGCTTTTTCCATAGTCATTTGGTATAGTGCTTGCATGTAGCATGAAGGATTGTGGAGGGAATACGTATGGATACAGGAATTAATAAACGAAAAACAGAACATATTCGGTTGTGCCTGAATGACAATGTGGAAGGTGTTAACAAGACAACTGGTTTGGAAGGAATTTCATTTATACATAATGCATTACCGGAAATTAATTTTGACGATATTAAACTGGATTCTTCTTTTTTGGGAAAGAAAGTTAAAGCACCATTTCTTGTCAGTTCCATGACTGGCGGATCAGAACTTGCGGAGGAAATCAACGGAAACCTGGCAAAAGCCGCCGAACAGAAAGGATGGGCGATTGCGCTTGGTTCAACACGTGCTTTGCTTGAGAGTGATGCACATAAAGATTCTTTCCTTGTGCGCCAGCACGCACCAACAGCGCCTTTAATTGCCAATATCGGTGCTGTTCAGTTTAACTATGGTTATGGAGCTAAAGAATGCCAGCAAATTGTTGATCTAACCGAAGCGGACTCCATTGTGCTTCATTTGAACAGTCTGCAGGAAATCACACAAGACGAAGGGGATACTAACTTTCACGAATTAATCCCTAAGATTAAGAAAGTGTGTAAAGAGTTGACCGTTCCAGTTGGTGTGAAAGAGGTAGGCTTCGGAATTGATGGAACGGTTGCAAAACGCTTGTACGATGCAGGTATTTCATACATTGATGTTGCGGGAGCCGGCGGAACTTCATGGAGTCAGGTGGAAAAACTAAGATCAAATGATCCGCTTCGAAAGGCGGCAGCAGAAGCATTTAATAGTTGGGGAATACCGACCAAGGATTGTATCGTTTCCGTAAGAAGTGAATTAGGTTCGAATATACCAGTTGTTGCAAGTGGAGGAATGAAAACCGGTCTTGATGCTGCAAAGGCATTAACCATTGGGGCTGATGTCATTGGATTTGCACGGAAACTACTGCAGGCAGCGACTGAGTCTGAGGAAGCCGTGGTTCAGGCTATGGAACAGATTGAATTAGAATTAAAAATGGCGATGTTTGGAATTGGTGTTAAGACAATTGATGAACTAAAGAATACCGATCGCGTTACAATTATGGGACAATCCCTATTGAATAAAAAAAGCTGAAACCCTTTGGTTTTAGCTTTTTTTATGCTTTAAGAATGATCCATGATTTATTCATAAAAACAATCCCTTCAAGCAATACTAAAAGAAGGAGGGATCGTTTTATGCATTCAATACTTTTATCGTTATACCTTTTTATGATGCCCATTGAGCATGTGCCATACCAGTTAACTGTAACCGACCATGGAGATATAATTGAAACGGTTGAGCTCGATCAGTATGACTTGGAGTATTTTCAAAGTCTTTTTATCAACCAGGCGCGGCTCGGACGATTGATTACACAGTTAAATGATAAGGTTTACAAAGAACCGACCAACGCAACATTGGATGGAAAGGGAGCGATTGTACAGGAAAAATCCGGTATTGCATTAGACCGGCGTAAATTTCAGAAACTGTTTCATGAATCTTTCTATTTGGGTCAGCCTGTTAAAATGGAAGTCCCTACTAAACGTGTATATCCACGCGTTGACAGTGAGCTTTTAGCCGAAATTAAGGAAAAGGAAATTGGACATTACGTGACCCTCTATAAAGAAAGTAACAAAGAGCGTACTCATAATATAAATCTTGCGGCGAAGGCTATTAATAATCACGTTGTTTTCCCGGGGGAGACGTTCTCATTTAATAAGGTGGTCGGAAAGCGGACAAAGGAAAAAGGCTATAAAAAGGCTCCAGTAATTGTAAAAGGTGAGCTGTCAGAGGATATTGGCGGGGGAATATGTCAGGTATCCTCCACGCTATTTAACGCAGTAAATTTAAAAGGTGTTCAAATAGTAGAGCGGTACTCGCACAGCCGCAGTGTACCATATGTACCTCCGGGCCGTGATGCCACAGTAAGCTGGTGGGGGCCGGACTTTTCGTTTAAGAATATGTTCAACCAGCCAATTCTCATTCGGGCTAAATCAGTAAACGGCAGGATGGATATCGGGATTTATTCTTCCGATGCGGTGGAACGTCACAGGGATACGTAGGCATTGTTTAATTTGGCTAACATTGGGTATTGTACATAAAACACGGATTGGAGGAGGGCTTTACTAATGCCTTGGACTTTAGAGGATTATCCATCCTCATTTAAAAATTTGGATGAGGTTGTACGCAAAAAAGCAATAGATATAACGAATTCGATGATTGATGAAGGTTATAGCGAGGACCGTGCAATACCAATTGCAACAAGCCAGGCAAAGGAATGGTATGATAACGCTAGTAAGAAAGAGATTGATGAATATGAAAGCAGCGGAAAACCGACTAAGCGTTCAGATGCAGGCAAGAAATATGATAGCAATCCGGAACGATTAGAAGAAGGCGAGCAGGTCGTTTCACATGAAGAAGGCTGGGCGGTTCAATCAACTAACGCCAAACAAGCCAGTGATGTTTTCGAGAAGAAGGATGAAGCAATAAAAAGAGCGCGAGAAATTGCTAGGAATAAAGGAACAAAACTAACAATTTATAACCAAAATGGTTCAGTTCAAGAGAAGGAATCTTATTAGTTGGTGAGCCCCTCGGATAGACAGAGGGGCTGTTTTTTAATGTACTTTCCTGCGGCTTGTATTCTGTTGATTTGGCTCGTTTAGCTAGGTCGGACGGTAAATCAAGGGAAGCGGCATGTATTTGGCAGGAGAGAGCTCGTATTTCGTGACGTGGCTAGTATTTAGCCAGGACTGGACAGTAAATCAAGAAATTCAGCTTGTATTAGGCAAGAAGTAGCTTGTATTTTACACAAGTGTGATAACAAACTTCACTGGTTACGGATTTACGACTTTTTATGATTAATATCCTTCTTCCAACAAATACTATGGAAAAAGGAGGATTCACGAATGGATAAACAGCCAAATGAAAACAGTACAGAAAATAGTTTGCTGCGCTTTATGCCGATGACTTCTATTACAAGCGGAACAGGAATTCAGGTCCGAAACGATGTCTATTACTATACAGATCAAATTGTTAATATATGCTTCATTGGAACCCCGGGAATTGGTGATTGGATTCTGATTGATGCGGGGATGCCAAAAGCAGCTTCTGAAATTAAGTCAGTTGCTGTTGACCGCTTTGGACGTGAGAGCAAGCCAGCTGCAATTATCCTGACACATGGACATTTTGATCATGTTGGCGGCCTGATGGATTTAGTGGAAGAATGGGAGGTGCCGGTTTTTGCACATGAGTTGGAGATTCCGTTTTTAACTGGTGAAAAGTCATATCCTGAACCAGATCCAACTGTCGAGGGTGGCCTAGTTGCGAAAGCATCAAGGTTATTTCCGAACGAACCAATTGATCTTGGGAATTCTGTACAAGCATTGCCTGCTGATGGCAGTGTCCCGGGGCTTGAGGATTGGAAGTGGATTCATACACCTGGCCATTCACCCGGCCACGTATCTTTTTTCCGTGAGGAGGATACAGCCTTAATATCTGGTGATGCATGTATTACTGTCAAACAGGATTCGTTTTATAACGTGTTAATGCAGAGTCCGGAATTAAATGGGCCACCGCGATACCTGACCACTGATTGGGATGCTGCTTGGGATTCGGTGAAAAAACTCGCCGCATTAAAGCCAAGCTTAATTGTATCAGGGCATGGACCGACAATGGAAGATGAGGAATTGATAAATGGACTAGAAGAGCTGGTAGAAAACTTCGGGAAAGTTGCCATCCCTGATTATGGCAAATATGTTGATAAGAATAGGGGTTTGCACTGACTGTATAAGCACATTGGTATTGATTAACGTTGATGTTATGCTACAATTACAAACAGAAATGAGGTGTTAGTTATGAAAATTGACGTCTATTCAGATTTTGTTTGTCCTTTTTGCTACATCGGTAAACGCAGATTGGAGATAGCATTGGAACAATTTTCAAATAAAGATAAGGTTGCAATCACATATAAAAGCTATGAACTTGATCCCAACGCAGAAAAAAACCCTGATAAAAATATTCATGAGTTGCTAGCAGGAAAGTATAATATGAGTGTTGAGAAAGCGAAACAGTCAAATGAAAATTTGGCTAAACAAGCGGAAGAAGTTGGCCTGACCTATCATTTTGATACAATGAAGCATACGAACACATTCGATGCCCATCGTCTCGCTAAGTTTGCTGAAGTACAGGGCAAAGGGAAAGAGATGACCGAACGGCTATTGCATGCATATTTTACAGAGTCATTGCACCTTGCTGATTTTGCTACACTATGTAAGCTTGCAAGTGAAGTCGGACTTGATCTGAATGCTGCGAGAGATGTTCTGGAATCAAATAAATATGCAAAAGCGGTCAAGGGTGATGAAACCGAGGCACAGGAAATTGGTGTTCAAGGAGTGCCTTTTTTCGTTTTTAACGAAAAATATGCTGTGTCTGGCGCGCAGCCACCAGAAGTGTTTGCAGAAGTACTGGAAAAGGTCTTTGAAGAGGAAAGCAAGGAACCAACGTTACAATCATTAAATCCTAAAAAGTCGAAAACCACATATTGTACCGGTGACGGCTGCGAAGTCGAATCGGATTAAAAAGAAGCTACCATGCCGTTTTCATGGTAGCTTCTTACAGGAAGAATGAAAGTTGAAGGTTTGATGGTGATGTGTTTACGTTACTTTACTTAACACGCAGTCTATCAAACAGCATTTCGAGTTCATATAAATTTAGCATCTAATTCCCTCCGTTTCTCGTCATAATCTTAGTATAGGAGGGAACCATATCTATCGAATCGGCTAGTGGCATGAATTTTGCTCAATCGTGAGGCTGATTTTTTCTACATCTGGGGCGAAAAACTACTTTTGTGGCAAAATTGAGGGAAACAAGCATGCAAATGACTCTAAAGTGTAAAAAACCTTTTCGATTGCCTGCCACCCTAGCACTGCACGGTTTTAGGCGGATGGATAGTACTTGCAATTACTAGCGATAATGTGGTTGAATGTAAGGACAAAGTTAAGAAGTGAGGGAATCAGTCTATGAAAAAAGTTATCATGTTGGTTTTAGTGTTAGGTATAGCAACAATTTTAGCTGCATGTGGTGATGATTCTGCAAGTGATAATAGTAAAAGTAATGATGACAAGAAGTCTGAGGAAACAGCTCAACCCGCAACCAAGGACGTCAAAATCACTGATAAAGAAAAAGTGGACAGCGACAAAGTTGTCTCTAAAATAAATGGTGAAGAAATAACAGGAAAAGAATACAACGCTTCCTACGCACAAACAAAAACGTTGATGAATCAATATGGACAAGATGTAAGTGACTTGGAAAACGTTAAGAAACAAGCATTGAATGTAATTGTCGAACAGGAGCTTCTAAAACAAGAAGCAAAGGAACAAGGCATTGAAGTAACTGACAAAGAGGTTCAAAAGCAATTTAAAACAATTAAAGAAAAAAATGCTGATCAGTTCAAGGCCGTGCTGGATCAATATCATTTAACAGAAGCGACGTATAAAGACCAATTAGCATTTGAATTAACACTTCAAAAGTATATGAAACAGGAGATTAAGGCTGAAGAAATTACGGATAAAGAAGTGAAGGAATATTACAGCAAACTAAAAGAGCAAAGTAAAGATGCCAAAACTATTCCTAAATTAGAAGAAGTAAAAGATCAAATTAAGGGACAATTAAAACAGCAGAAACAGCAGCAACAACTGCAGGCAAAAGTTGAAAAGCTAAAAGAAGATGCAAAAATCAAGCATATGATCTAAGAACGAAAACAAGGCTTCCACCATTTAATTGGCAGAAGCCTTGTTTTTTTGGCATAAGCAAAGTGTGAGTGTATCGATAAGTGTGGTCATATCCTCATCTGTACCAATCGTAATTCGTAAATAGCTTTCAATAGATGGTCTGTTAAAATGTCTTGTCAATATGTTCTGTTCTTTCAGCATTTGATAGATTTCATTTGCGTTTATTTTGTAATGCCTAATGAATAGGAAGTTTGTATCAGAAGGTAGTACGGTAAAGCCGACCTTTTTCAATTCGGCAGTAACCCATTCTCGTGTATGAATTACTTTTTTGGTTGTTTCATGAAAATAATCAACATCCATAATTGCGGCTTCTGCGCCCGCAATTGCCAATCGATCCAGTGTGTACGAATTAAATGAATTTTTGACGCGATTTAATGCTTCGATGAGATTTGGATTTCCCACCGCAAATCCGATACGTAAACCTGCCAGTGAACGGGACTTGGACATGGTTTGAACGACAAGCAGGTTCTCGTAGTTATTAACGAGATGGACAGCTGACTCTTTTGCAAAATCGATATATGCCTCATCAACTATGACCACGTTATTCGGATTGTTTTCAATAATATCGATTATATGTTTATTATCCAAATAAAGGCTGGTAGGTGCATTGGGATTAGGGAAAATCACTCCGCCATCCGATTGAAAAAATTTATCCCAAGCAAGTGAAAAGTCACGATTAAGCGGAACCTCTTCATATGGTATATCAAACAGCTTTGCATAAACCGGATAGAAGCTATAGCTGACAGCCGGAAAACGGATGGTCTTACCAGGTTCAAAAAAGGCCATAAAGCTGAATGCAAGCACTTCGTCTGAGCCATTTCCAACGAATACCTGTTCCGGATTAAGTTGATTAAATTCAGCAATCTTTTCCCGTAAACGATCAACACTTGGCGTTGGATAGCGATGCAGTTTCCGTCCCAGTTCATCTTGAATTGCCGCTACTACCTTTGGTGAGGGTGGATATGGATTTTCGTTGGTATTTAGTTTCAAAAGACCTTCTTGCTCTATTTGTTCACCAGGGACATATGGCTCTGTTCGTGCAACAGCAGAACTCCAAAATTTATTCACGCTGATTACCTTCCTTTTGAATGTGACGTTCATTCAATTCCGCCTTAATATCATTAATGGATACCCCGAGCATTTCCATTAATACAAGTGTGTGATAGGTTAGGTCGGCAATTTCCCATACAACCTCTTGTTTATCATTATTTTTTGCACCAATAATAACTTCACTCGTTTCTTCGCCAACTTTTTTCAGAACCTTGTCGATACCTTCATTAAACAAATAGGTGGTATAGGCACCGTCAACAGGGTTTTCGCGACGTTGTTTGATCTTGTTGGTTACGTCATGAACAACATTTCGGTTGACTGATTTATTTTTATTTGTAAAGAGATCCCGATAAAAGCAAGTTGGCTCGCCGGTATGACAGGCAGGACCTTGTGGGTCTACTTGAATCAATAATGAATCCACATCACAATCAAATGCTATGCTTTGTACAGTTTGTCTGTTGCCTGATGTCGCACCTTTATTCCATAATGTTTGCCGCGAGCGGCTGAAAAACCACGTTTCCTTTGTCTCAAGTGTTTTTGTTAACGATTCCTGATTCATATACCCGAGCATCAGTACATCACCAGTGGTCGCATCCTGGATGATTGCTGGGATAAGACCACTCTCGTCAAAGGTTAGTTGATCTATTTGTATTTGCATGCTTATACACTCCTTATTGCAATATTGTTCTGACTCAGATAGGCTTTCAATTCCGGTATGTCAATTTCACTATAATGAAATACGGACGCTGCAAGTGCGGCATCAGCCATGCCATCCGTTAGAACAGCAGCGAAGTGTTCCATCGATCCTGCGCCGCCACTCGCAACGATTGGAATATTAACGTTTTCGGCAACCTGTTTTGTCAATGGAACATGATAGCCATCCTTCACACCGTCCGTGTCCATTGCGTTGATAACCAATTCACCCGCGCCAAGCTGCTCACCTCTAATCGCCCATTCAATTGCATTCATATTTGTGTTTACACGACCGCCATTTAAAAATACCGCACATTCGCTGTCGTTAGTTGTTTTAGCGTCGATTGACAGGACGATGCATTGGCTTCCAAATTTCAATGCAGCCTCTGTTAACAGATCAGGGTTTTTAACTGCTGCACTGTTAATGGAAACTTTATCAGCACCAGCCCGAAGTGCATGCCGCACATCATCCACAGTACGAATTCCGCCGCCAACGGTGAATGGAATAGTTATTTCGGCCGCAACCTTTTCAACGATATCGAGAAAGATATTACGGTTATCACTTGAAGCTGTTATATCGTATAAAACGAGTTCGTCTGCCCCTTGTTCACTGTACTGCCTTGCTAAAACAACTGGATCAGCTACATCCTTTATATCCTGAAACCTTTTTCCCTTTACGACACGACCCTGATTAACATCCAAGCATGGTATGATCCGCTTAGCGAGCATTATTATCACCCTTTAAAATAGCACTTAGAGATAGTGTGCCATCGTATAAAGCTTTACCGACTATTCCGCCGTATATATCCATTTCACGTAACTGCTTAATATCCTCAAGGCTTGATATCCCGCCGGAAGCGATAATGTTTTGTTTCGTTGTGTCATTGATTAGGCTTAGTTCTTGAAGGTTAGGTCCTGCCGACATACCATCTTTGAAAATATCGGTGTAGATGATGGTTCTCACTCCAAGATCATCCAGTTCCTTTAGCAAATCAACAGCTGCTACATCACTTGTTTTTGTCCACCCATTCGTTGCTACCATGCCTTTTCGAGCATCGATAGAAACGGCAATCATCCCGCCAAACGTGGATACTGCCTCGCGGAGGAAAACTTTATCTTCTATGGCAGCTGTACCCATAATTACCCGGCTGACACCGATTGATTGATAATCTTCTATACTCTTTATTGAACGGATGCCACCACCAACCTGGACTGGCACCTGAACCGACTGAACAATCTCTTTAATGGTGGATAGATTAAGTCTGTTTCCGGTTTTTGCACCGTCCAAATCAACTACATGGATATATGCTGCTCCCGCACTTTCCCATTGTCTGGCAACGTCGATCGGTGAATCACTGTAAATACGTTCTTGTTTATAGTCACCTTGTGTAAGGCGTACACATTTTCCATTTCGAATATCAATTGCCGGAAAAAGTATCACGAAATCATCTCCCCAAAGTTCTTCAAAAGTTGTATGCCGATTTGTCCGCTTTTTTCTGGATGAAACTGCATCCCGATTACATTGTCCCGCTGCACAATGGCAGGGACTTCATCGCCATATAAACAACTGCTTACGAGCGATGCTTGATCTGGTTTTGTAATGTAATAAGAATGTACAAAATAAACATAGGACTGCTCATCGATGCTGCTTATAATCGGATTTGCCCGATGATGGGCGAGGGTGTTCCAGCCCATATGCGGGACCTTCACTGTTGGCGCAATCCGTTCAATTTGTCCGCTTAATAATCCCAGTCCATCCCAGATGCCATCCTCATAGCTTTTTTCGTATAATAATTGCATGCCTAAGCAAATTCCGAGGAATGGTTTACCTGACCCAGCTTCATGCTTGAGAATGTCTACCAAGCCATGTGCTTCCAAGGCTTTCATCGCATCATTAAATGCTCCAACACCTGGTAAAACGACAGCATCACAACTGGTAATTGTCTCTTTGCTTGCGGTAACACAAGTTTTAATGTCCAATTTATCAAAGGCAAATTGCAGGCTTTTGATATTTCCCACACCATAATCTATGATTGCAATCATATACCGGCATCTCCCTTCCTTACAGTTTACCCTTTGTCGACGGAACCCCTTGAATTCGGGGATTCTCACCTGTTGCAGTGTCCAGCGCTCTTCCAAATCCTTTAAAGATACTTTCGATCATATGATGACTGTTCTTCCCATAATCCAGTACGATATGAAGGGTAAGATTTGCATGGCGGACAAACGCTAGGAAAAATTCCTCGACAAGTTCTGTATCAAAGTCTCCAACCTTGTCTTTTAATCCATCAACCTGGTAGACAAGAAAAGAACGACCACTGATGTCGATCGAAATAGTGCTGCGTGCTTCATCCATTGGTGTTGTAATTGTCGCATAGCGGTTAATTCCTTCTTTTGTTCCAAGTGCCTGGTTAACAGCTTGCCCTAACACGATTCCAATATCTTCGACGGAATGATGTTGGTCGACGTCAAGGTCTCCTGCGCAGGTAAGATTAAGATCAAATAAGCCGTGCCTGTTCATAAGTGTCAGCATATGGTTCAGGAATCCAATGCCTGAATCAATGGAAGAGGTCCCGGTGCCGTCAATTGAGAACTCTGCATTTATGGCTGTTTCATTTGTTTTTCGTTGAATTGAAGATGATCGCATGTAATTTATCCTTTCTGTGTTAAAATGTATGATGCAGTTTTTTCTATTGTCTAGCTCCAGCGCCCAGAAGCTGCCGTCATAAGCAATGGCCACTACGAACGCCAAACCCATGCGTTCTACGGCCCCTTGCTTATGCGTCCGCTTCTAACCGGGCGTTTACGCTTTTCTTACTCGAATGGCATTCGCATGTGCGGTTAATCCTTCCGCTTCAGCCAACGTAATAATGGATTCTGACGCAGTGGATAGAGCATTTTCTGTATAATGAATGACACTCGACTTTTTAACGAAATCGTAGACCCCAAGCGGGGAAGCGAATGCGGCGGTCCCGTTTGTTGGTAACGTATGATTTGGACCGGCGAAATAATCACCTAAAGCTTCTGGTGAATAATTCCCAAGAAAAATAGCACCAGCGTTCCGAATCATATGCAGGTGATCATATGGATTTTTGATCATGAGTTGTAAATGTTCGGGTGCAATCGTATTAACCAGCTCCAAGGCTTCATCAAGTGACTTGCAAACAACGATACGTCCATTCTTTTCTAAAGATTTTTCAATGATGTCATGACGGTCTAGTTGATTCATTTGCTCGTTGACTTCATTTTGGATTGTCAATCCCTGTTCTTCCGAAGTGGTTATACATATAGCGCTTGCTGCCTCATCATGCTCCGCCTGTGACAATAGATCAGCAGCGGCAAACTGGGGGTTAGCAGTTTCGTCGGCAACAACGCAAATCTCACTCGGTCCTGCAATCATATCGATGGAAACATCGCCGTAGACCAATTTTTTTGCTTGGGCTACGTAAGTATTACCAGGGCCAACAATCTTATTGACTTTAGCAATGGATTCAGTTCCGTATGCAAGGGCGGCAATCGCTTGCGCACCTCCGACCTTGTAAATGTGGTCAACTCCGGTTTCGTATGCTGCTACAAGTACATATGGATTGATTTTGCCATCTGCCTGTGGCGGTGTAACAATACTAATCTTTGGAACCCCGGCTAATCTGGCAGGAATTACATTCATGAGCACGGTGGAGGGATAGGCTGCTTTTCCACCTGGGACATAAACACCAACACGATCAAGCGGGGTGATCTTTTGCCCTAAAAACACACCGTTTTGTTCGCCCATGAACCAGGAGGGCTGTTTTTGAGACTCGTGGAAGGCTGTAATATTACGCCTCGCCTCTTGTAATGCCTGGATAAAGTCCTCTCCAACGACGTCGCGTGCTTCCGCTATTTCCTGCTCATTCACCCGCAATTCATTAAGCTTAACGCCATCAAATTGTTCTGTGAACGTAAAAAGTGACGAGTCGCCTTGTTCCTTCACGGTCGATATGATTTCTGCAACTCTAGTACGTACTGTTTGACTGTGATAAGCGCTAGAACGGTTATTTTTATCGGTTAAAAAAGCTGATTTCTCGATTATTCTCATATTTTCACCCCAAAGCATTCTGAATTTGGTTTAGCAGGTTATGGACACGCTCTGACTTTGTAGCAAAACTTGCCTTATTGACAATGAGCCGTGTACTGATGTGTTCAGCAGTTTCAAAAACCTCCAACCCATTTTCTTTTAATGTTGTGCCTGTTTCCATAATGTCCACGATGACATCAGCCATCCCAATTAATGGTGCAAGTTCAACTGAACCATTGAGTTTAATCGTATCAATCTGTCTCCCTTGTTTATGGAAGTGATCTGTTGCGATTTGTGGATATTTAGTTGCGACAGTTATCCTTTGTGCATCTGTATATTTATTCTTATCTACTCCGGCAACGACAAACTGACAGGAGCCAAATTTTAAATCCATCATATCGTATACGTTTGCTCCCGATTCCTGTATATTATCCTTTCCGACAATTCCAATATCGGCAGCACCGGTTTCGACGTACGTAGGGACATCCACAGCTTTTACATAAATCATTTTGATTTCTGTCCTATCATCGTGGAAGATTAACTTTCTGCTTGTTGATGTAAATGTCTCAAAGTGAATGCCTGCATTAGCTAATAGTTTAATAGCTTGCTCGGCGGTACGCCCTTTTGCTAAGGCAAGGGTCAGGTATTTCATTATTCATCCTCCTTCTGTTGCCTCAGCAGCCTCATTAATTCATTTTGGTCAGAAAATGAATGGGTATGGTTTAAACATTCAAGTGTTTGCTGCTTATTTTCATATCTAATTAAACTAGTGGAAGCGGGAATTGTACTTTCATCAGTTCTAACATTCACCTGGTACCCTTGGCTTCGTAACATGGTAGCTGATTGGATAGCCTCCTGAAGCCTTGCCTGTTCCGTCAGCAGGACAATGTCCATTTTATTGGTGACATTTGGGAAGAGGGCATGCTGGTCCATCGCATCAACTAAAAAGTCGACGTCAATAGCAAACCCGATTGCCGGAAGTGAAGCATTTAGCTGTTCAGCTAATTGATCATATCTTCCACCCATTAATACGGGTTTGCCAACGTTTTCTACAAAACCTTGGAAAATAATATCAGAATAGTAATTCATATGGTTGATTAACCCAAGGTCCAGTGACACATAGTTTTCCACCTCGTACATCTGCAGTACTTCGTATAACCGTTTAAGTTCCGCTAGTTTATTTTTCATTTGTTTGTTTAGAGCTAATTTACTCGCAGAATGAATAACCCCTAGGAAATCGCCATATAAAAAGGGAACCTGCTGAATAAGGATGCTCAGGTCATCCTGAATGCGCAATTGCTCCAATAACCGTTTGATCTCTGAAACATTCTTTGCTTGTATCAGTGACTGTAATTTAACTCTCGCATTATCTGACAGGTTGAGCAGTTCCAAGAGTTCACGAAAGAAGCTCGCCTGACCAATTTCTAATTTAAAGGAATCGAATCCTAAATCATGTAACGTGTGGATGGCCAAGGCTATTACCTCAGCATCCTGCTCTACTGTACTTGGTCCAAAGTTTTCAATACCTGCCTGTGTTTGTTCACTATTTTCCTGACTTGCATGTCGGAACACTTCAGAGATGTAAAATAATTGCTGAACGGGAAGCTGCTGCTTATTTATTGCCGCAAACATTCGCGTTATGGGAATCGTTACATCAGGTCTAAGCACCAGTATTTTACCAGAAGAATCAATTACCTTAATCATATTGTCCGGATGGACGGTTCCAGTAATTGATTGATAGAGATCATATTGTTCTAGAGTGGAAGTTTGTATTTGCCGATATCCATAGGTAAGGAATCGTTTTTTGATTTTTTTTAGAAGATATGATTTTTTGGAAAAGTCAACTACACTTGTATCATTCGTGTTATCAAAAATATCCTGATACATTACGCATCACCTTCAGTTCGCTTTATTACTTTATTGCTTTATCTAATTAAAGTTATTTGTTATTGTAGTAGGTAATATAGAAAATGTCAACACAAGGAGTGTTTTTTTATGTTTGATTATCATGTACACAGCAATTTTTCTGCAGATTGTTCAACACCAATGGAGAAAAGTATTGAGAGGGCGATAACGCTCGGATTGAGTGAAATTTGTTTCACCGAGCATATTGATTATGAGTATCCGGATCCAACGATTGATTTTGACTTGGATTTGCCTGGCTATGATAAAAAAATAAAACAGCTTAAGGAGACATATCAGGACAAGATAACGATAAAAAAAGGAGTAGAGATTGGCGTACAGCCATATTTACTGGAGCGCTATCAACGATTGATGGAACAGGAATTCTTTGATTTCATCATTTGCTCGATGCATACGGCTGATAAGAAGGATCTTCACTCTGGAGACGTCTTCAAGAACAAAACACGTGCAGAGGCGTATGAAACATATTATCAGGAGTTATTATATTGCGTCAGGAACTATCGAGATTATTCGATATTGGGTCATTTGGATTTGGTTAAGCGATATCAGGATGAACCAGCAGATAATCATTTCACAGAAGTCATTTCCGCTATCCTTAAAGAAGTTATTTCATCCGGGAAGGGGATTGAGTTAAATACGTCAGGAGTCCGCTATGGGTTGCAGAATGGAATGCCAAGCACCGATATATTACAATTATATTTTGACTTGGGTGGCGAAATAATAACACTTGGATCGGATTCACATGTTGAACAAACGATTGCCTTCCAGTTCAAGGAATCACTTGAACTTCTGAAGGAAATAGGGTTTCGCTATATTGCAACCTATGAGAATCAAAGCCCGATATTTCATGCAATAAAAAATATAAAATAGTTGTTGTAAACAAAGCATAATAACAGGTTAGATGCTATAATAAAAATGATGAGTAAATTTACTTAATAGCTGGTGTGAAGATGAAAAAAGTGTTATTGACAATTGCAGGATCTATTTCATTAGGCCTCGGGATATTGGGTGTTATCCTCCCACTCTTGCCAACCACTCCATTTCTACTGCTGTCTGCAGCATGTTATGTGCGTAGTTCCGAGAAATTGTACCAGTGGTTGATTACAAATAAATGGCTTGGTTCTTATATTGAGAACTACCGCGCGGGTAAGGGAATACCCTTAAAAGCGAAAATAGTAGGCATTACCTTATTGTGGGTTTCGATGGGGTATACGATATTTTTCATTGTACCTTTGGTTATTGTCAAACTGCTATTGTTTGTAATTGGCGGCATATTCACCGTGGTTATTTTAAAACAAAAAACATTATATAAAACATAGTCGCTAGGGGAGTACGATTTTTTTGAAAAAGAAATATATTATTCGAATTACAACATTAATCATTATTATTGTCAGTATTGCTGTGATCACCTATATGCCTGAGGAGGCAAGATCACAGAAAAATACCTTGCCTGCGACTGTTTTTATTCATGGATATAAAGGAACATATAATTCGTTCGGAAATATGCTTAACCGGTTTGAGAATCAATATAATTGGGGAAACAAGGCGTTGATTTACCGAGTGTACAGTAATGGGGACTTACGTGTATATAACTTGAATAAAGGGAAAGTCAAACCGGTTTTTATTCAGGTGATTTTTGATAATAATCGGGCAAGCTTTAAAGACGAAGCCGGGTGGTTAGCAAACGTGCTGCACCATATGAAGGAGAATTATCAAATTGACAAGGTGAACATTGTTGGTCATTCCATGGGTGGGTTAGTTTCCGTTAAATATATTGAAGAATATCAAAATGATTCGCTTTACCCGACTACAAACAAACTGATTACGATCGGCAGTCCGTTTGATGGAGTGTACAATGACACCTATTTTCAAATCAACAGGGATGAAGCCGCAACTGACTTAAAACCTAATTCGGCTGCTCTGCAATTGATGCGGGAAATGAAACAAGCGATTCCAAAGAACCTTAAGGTACTGGGCATAGGGAGCACAGGCGACCAGATAGCGCGCCCAGAAAGCGTCAATGCCTTACGAATGATTATACCAAAGGATCAATTGAAAATCGTAATGATTAAGAACCAGGCACTAGGGCATAGTGAATTACATGAAAATAAACATGTCGATCGCTTGATTCATTCCTTTCTATGGAACAATCAGGGGATAACCGAATAAGATAATCAAATGAATGCACGAAACTATTTAAAAGGAATGATCTAAAGTGGAAAATTATCATCATACGTATGAAAAGTTAATTGAAATTACTCCAAAGGAAAATGTGATGGTGAATGAACACTTGAACAAACATACATATACACGATTGGGTGGCGAGGCGGACTTTTACGTAACCCCGGGAACTTATGAAGAAGTGCAGAGCGTCGTAAAGCTCGCCAACGAACAGAAATTGCCCTTCACCATGCTTGGAAATGGTTCTAATTTAATTGTAAAAGACGGTGGCATACGGGGAATCGTGTTAAATTTAAAGAACTTAGCTTCTATTAAAATCAATAATACAAAAGTAGTTGCTCAGAGTGGTGCCCGCATTATTGACACGTCGCGCGCAGCATTAGCAAAAAGCCTGACTGGTCTGGAATTCGCCTGTGGGATTCCTGGTTCAGTAGGAGGAGCGCTCTTCATGAATGCAGGTGCCTATGGCGGTGAAATAAAGGATGTATTGGAAAGTACAATAGTGGTGGACCGGGAAGGGAATTTACTTGAGCTTTCAGCGGATCAACTTGACCTGGATTACCGAACAAGTAACATTCCTGATAATGGATACATTGTACTTGAAGCAACATTTTCTATGGAAAAGGGAAGCTATGATGAGATTAAAGCAATTATGGATGACCTGACATTTAAAAGGGAATCAAAGCAACCGTTAGAATACCCATCTTGTGGTAGTGTGTTTAAACGGCCACCAGGCTATTTTGCCGGGAAACTAATCCAGGACAGTGAACTGCAGGGCAAACAAATCGGCGGGGCTCAAGTATCACTAAAGCATGCAGGATTCATCGTAAACGTTGATGACTCATCAGCAAAAGAGTATATTGATCTTATACATTTCGTTCAGAATACGGTTAAATCAAAATTTGGCGTCAATTTGGAACGTGAAGTAAAGATAATTGGGGAAGACCTGTAACCTAAGAAAATCGGCATTTGCTGTTAAGGCAAATGCCGATTTTCTAAAAGGAACAAAGTAAAATTTGTCTAGTGAAGTGCCCAAGAAGTGCGGACCCAAGCTGATTCCCGGCTGGATTGTTTTAATCAGTCTAATTTTAAAGTTAAAATCAGCACTTTCATATTCCAGTTTGTACATTGCTAGACGAAATGCTTGACCTTATTTATTGAACTCATGTCCTGAATCGATGCAAGAAGCTTTGCAGCCGTTCATTTTCTGAGTTTTCGAGAACCTCCATTGGTGGTCCCTGTTCAGCAATTACACCATTGTCGAGAAAAACAATGCGATCGGCAATGTCTCGGGCAAATTCCATTTCGTGGGTAACGAGAACCATTGCCATTTCACCTTCCTTGGCGATTTCCCGAATTACTTCTAATACCTCACCGACTAATTCAGGGTCCAATGCAGAGGTAACCTCATCAAATAACATAATTTTGGGACGCATAACAAGGGCGCGAGCCATTGCTACACGCTGTTTTTGTCCACCTGAAAGCTGACTTGGATAGTTATCGAGTTTATCCCCTAGTCCAACCTTTTCCAACATTTCAATCGAACGTTCCCTAGCTGAACTTTTATCCTCTTTTTGAACATGTACGGGTGCTGACATGCAATTTTCTAAAATAGTCATATGCGGGAAAAGATTAAAGTGTTGGAACACCATTCCGATATCGCCGCGCACTTGCCGTAAATGTTTCTCATTGGCCGGTACAAGCTGATCCCCTTTTTTCATATGCCACAGGTTTTTTCCATCGACAATAATACTGCCTGCAGTTGGCTGTTCCAGTGTCATCAGCATCCGGATAATGGTTGTTTTACCAGATCCGCTTGGTCCGATGACTGCGACTTTTTCCGCCGGCTTTATGTCTAAATCGATGCCTTTTAATACTTCAACATCACCAAATGATTTATGCACGTCCTGATAACGAACAATTGGTTCAGACATTACATCACTACTCCTTTTCTATTTTTACTGTTTTCGCATAGTTTGTTGCTACTATTACCGCAGTTGATATAAATTGCGACATAACTAAAAATCATGTTTGGTGGCCTAGCGACCGCTACGGAAAAACACTGCGCTTTCCGTGGGCAGCTGATGAGCCTCCTTGCCGGGGCAAGGAAGGGCACTGAAAAAGTGGTGGATTTTAAAAATATAGCTTTTCACCTTTACTTAGCATCTTGAATATACGGAGACTCCTGCGGGAAGTGAGAGATCGGCGAGACCCCGCAGGACGGCAGTCCGAGGAGGCTCGTCACTCGCCCGCGGAAAGCGCAGTATATTCAAGATGCGATGATAGATCCACCTATTTGTGTATTAACGTTACCTTTTTCAGTGCCCTCGGGGCAAGGAGGCTGAAGCCGTGCCCGCGGAAAGCAACGGTCCGCAGCGGAAATCAACCCGGCGCATACGTCGCAGTTTATGGATGTTGTGTCAAAAACAACAATCAGCCTTTCTTTTAATTAGATTTAACTCCTGTTGCTGCTTTTTTATCAAAGCGTCGGTTAAACTTACGTTCGAGTTTATTGACCAATAAGGCTGATGGATAGCTCAGCACAAGGAATAAAATTGCGACTATTGTTAGGGGTTCCAGGTACTTCCAGTGCTCAGCACCGTAATTATTTGCCATTGCCAGAATACCAACGACACCAACTGTTGATGCTAGTGGAACCTCTTTAAACATTATAATTAAGTAATTCCCGAGCATTGGAATGGTGGGTGGTATCGCCTGCGGCAGAATAATTTTTGTCCATTTTCTCCCGGTTGAAAAGTTTAATGCCCTGGAAGCCTCCCATTGCCCTTTATCTACACTGTCAATTCCAGTTCGATAGACTTCTCCGATATATGTGCTGTAGTGTATACCCAGACCAAGAACGGCACTTGTAAATGGGTCTAGTGTCACCCCGATAACAGGTACCATTGGCCATGCATAGTAGATAAAAAATAATTGTACCAGTGGTGGTGTGGATCGAATGAATTCCATAATCCAGGACAGCACCCATCTGATTGGCCTAATTGGGATCTGTTTAACCAGCGTCCAGAAGAATCCAAAGATTAACGCGAACACATAACAGGCAATGGTTAATCCGATTGTTATCCCAAGACCCTGTACTACCATAGGGAATGCATCGAAAAAGATATCCCAGCTCCAATTATTCATTAATTCGCCACCCCTTTCTTAGATGCCTTTTCCATTTTCTTTGTAAGCCAGATTAATGGGAGGGCAAGAATGAAATAGAATACGAGTACTAACAGATAAACGGTAGGCGCCTGAGATAGATTGGAACTTCTTAGAAGATCTCCATAATATAAAATATCTGTCATGCCAATTAATGAAACAAGTGAAGTAGATTTCAGCATTAAGATAAGATAGTTACCAAACTCCGGAAGCATCATACGCAATGCTTGAGGAAAAATAACAAGTCTCATTCGCTGAAATGCCGACATATTTAATGCAGTGGCGGCTTCTGTTTGTCCTTTGGCAACAGACAAAATCGATCCCCGGACGATTTCCGACATGTATGCACCATAATTTAATGAGATTGCCAATACACCAGCCCAAAAGTTACTGCCAATATCGATTCCAAACAAAATTGGCAATGCATAATATAGCCAAAATAATTGCACGATTAAGGATGTTCCGCGAAAAACCTCTACATAAATGCCAGTTAATTTTCGGAGGACAATGTTATTTGAAAGGCGGCAGAATCCAGCGACAAAGGCTGTTAAATAACCTAAGACTATGGAGGCTAGTAGAACGGTTACCGTTATCTCTACGCCTTTTAATAAAACGGGGAAAATTTCAATTATAGCATCAATGATAATCACTCCCTTTTGTTGTAGTGAAAAGTAAAACATAGGGTCTTTGCTCCCTTGGGTGAGGGAGCCAGACCCTATGGAGTGTTCAATTTATTTATAGTTTAGTAAGCTTCACCACTGCAAACTTTTTCTGTAGTGATTCCTTCTGGCACGGAATTATTTTCAGCACTGAATCCATTTGCTTCCAGAAGTTCTTTAACGGTCCCATCTTCTTTTAGTTCAGCTAATTTTTCATTATAAGCTTCACGTAATTTGTCAGCATCTTTATGGAATGCTGCAGCGCCGTAGCTTGGAATTCCTTTTATATCAGGTTGTTCGAAATCAGTTACAAATTCCAGATTATCGGATTTAGATGATTCTAATGCCATCTTAAGTGACATTTCAGTACCGGTTGTAGCAGATGCACGGCCGGATGATACTGCTGAGAATGTTGCCGGTATATCTGGAGCACTTTGAATTTGACCTTCACTTACTCCTTCTGATTTAACATACTCGTTCTCAGTTGCACCCTGCATGATTGATACAGTTGCGTCTTTACTTTCCGCAATATCCTTATAGCTGTGTAGATCTAACGGATTGCCTTTTTGGACAACTAATCCTTCACCATACATCATTTCCGGTTCACCGAAATCGGCATTTTTACAGCGGTCTGGATTAATTGCCATACCGGCTGTAATGACATCAAACTTCCCTGCATTCAGACCAGGTATCAACTGACTGAAATCAGCTAGTTTTCCCTCTACCTTATCTATGCCTAGCTCTTTGAAAACTGCAGTTGCGATATCCACTGCAGCTCCCTTTAATTCACCGCCTTCTTGATATGCATAAGGCTTCTCATTGGCAAAGCCAACGGTAACAGTTCCCTTCTCTTTTAATTTTGCAAGTAAATCTTCGCTGCCGCCATCACTGCTGCCGCTTGATTCTTCTGAACCACATGCTGCCAGTAACAGTAAGGCAAAACAAAAGACAGCTGCCAAGCCTATTTTTTTCATAATCTAAAAAACCTCCCCTTATTTTTTGAAAAAGCATTAAGTAAAGTTCTATGTTTTGATTAATGCTTTACTGAAAATGTACAGTGTGACTATTAAACTAGGTACAAATGACCTCATTTCTGCTAAAAAAAAGTATGTTCAAGCAGACACTCTTTAATATTAGCGATATATCGAATTATTCTCAAACGCTGTATATTTTGATAATTTTAAATAAATAGGCAAATATATTCTATAAAACTATTAAGCTGTATTATACTGTTAATTCCTAATCATATGTTTAATATACATGGATATGCTTCATATTTAGTTCCGAAAAGCAGATAATGGACAAATTCACTGTAAACAAGGTACGATTGGATGTAATAGAATGTACTTGAAGGAGGGGTTTGTAGTGGATATTGTCATAATTGGTGCTGGAGCACTTGGAGCTTATTTCGGAAGTCGTTTTCATGAGGGTGGAGCAAATGTAACATTTCTGGTCCGGGAAGGAAGAGCCAAACAATTAAAAACAAAGGGAATCAAGGTAGCAAGCCCAAAGGGAGACTACAGGATTGATAATCCGAAATATGTGACGGACGTTACTGAAATCAGTCACGCGGACCTAGTATTAGTATGTGTGAAAGGCTATCATGTTCAGGGGACAATAAATGACTTAAAAAGTTTAACTGAAAATGGTGCATATGTGCTGCCAATTTTAAATGGGATTGAGCATGTCAGTATGCTGCAGGATCAGCTTGGCAAAGATTCCGTGCTTGGAGGGCTTTCATTTATTATTGCAACATTAAATGAGGATGGGCATGTTATTCATTCAAGTGACTTCGATAATCTGATTTTTGGACCATTGGAACCAACACAAACAACGATTTGTAAGGAACTTGATGAACTATTGAAGAAAACAAACATCTCTGGAAATAATACTGATGCGATTCTAACTGAGCTTTGGAAGAAGTATATGTTTATTAACGCCTTTTCAGGGATCACAACAGCAACCAATCTATCTATTGGTCCAATTCGCAAGGAAGCGGAAACAATCCGGATTGTTGACATGCTGCTACATGAAATGCAGACGCTTGCCAAGGCATATAAGGTAAAGATTACGGAAGAAGACGTGGAAGAAGCTAAAAATAAGTTACGTGGACTGCCAGACGAAGCGACATCATCTATGCATCAGGATCTAAGAAAGGGAATGACATTGGAAGTTGACCATCTGCACGGTGGTGCAATTCGATTAGCCAAAGCGGTTGGTGTAGAAATGCCGTATACTGAAACAATTTATGGGGTAATCAAACCGTTTGAGAATGCGTAAGGGGCACGAACATGTATAAAATCAGAGAAGCGTTGAAAAGTGATTATCAGGTAATCAAGCAATTGGATGGTTCAGAAAAGAATATGCACCTGAACGTTAATGATAGTATACTAGAAGAGAATATCTATAAAAAATCCCTATGTAACTCGAACTCAAGGTGGTTTCTTGTAGAAAAGTCCCTAGAAGTCAAAGCATTTTTATTCTTTCTGGTGGACCGGGAAAAAAAGGTAGTGGAAATCAAAAAGTTTACGATTAATGATAGTGATAAGAAAAAAGGATTAAATGAACATTTATACAGGAAAGTGGAACAATTTGCTATTCTGCAGGGGATGAAATCTATGCGTGCTGAAATATCCGCGGACCATTTAGATGTTATTGACTTTTTCGAGCGAAAAGGCTGGAATTATAAAAATAATCGTTATGAAAAATATCTGAAATAGGGAGATCCGTGTATGACAGGCTATATCGTTTTAGGGATTATTATTATGCTGACTGTGCTAGCATTGACGTTAATCGCCATTAATAAAGGTTACGCCTTTAAGCACTCAATTGATGCGTTACCGGAAGAAGATGGGAATGAAGACAGGACAAGTGATTATCATAAATAGGTGAAATAAAAACGCTTGGGGTGCAGTTTAAGTTCGGTGCATCCTCAAGCGTTTTTGGGTGTAATTAATTAGATTAATTATGTGGCCTCTTCGTATCCAGTGGCTTTAGGTTCGTTTCAATTTCTTTACGACGATCTTCAAACAGTGGCGGCAGAGCTAATGACTCACCTAAGTGTTCATCATCCTCATCAGTATTAAAGCCCGGACCATCCGTTGCTAATTCAAATAAAATACCATTTGGTTCCCTAAAGTAGAGTGATTTGAAATAAAAGCGATCAACTAATCCGGAATTTGGCAGGCGGGCTGCAACCAACCGGTCTTTCCATTTTGCTAATTCATCTTCATTGTCGACACGAAAAGCAACGTGATGAACACTCCCGCGCCCAGGTCGCTCTTTTGGCAGGTCATCTCTAGTTTCAATATGCACTTCTGCACCTGTTCCACCTTCGCCAGTTGAAAATACAAGGATTTCATTTTGACCATCTATTATTGAAGGATAGGAACCTGTTTGTTTGAATGTTAGAATCTCCGTCAAAATTGCTGTAGTTGGTGCGGCACTTTTTACAGTAAGCTTAACGGGGCCAAGGCCAATTATTCCCTTGTCTGCAGGAACACTGCTGTGAACCCACGTTTTCCCGCCCTTTACCCCAATGTTTGCTTCATCAGATACCAGCATCAATCGTTGCCGTTCGGGATCACGAAACGAAATAATCTTTCGTCCATACTGTTCCTTAATTCCGTCATGGTCTACATCGAATTCCGAGAAACGGCTTTCCCAAAACTCCAAAGCCTTATCATCTGGGACACGTAAAGAAGTTCCGGAAATACTGCCTGTACCTTGATAGGTTGTACCAGCATGTGGTATTTCAAAGAAAGTTAAATCAGTTCCAGGATTTCCAGCCTCATCCGCGTAAAATAGATGATAAACAGATGGATCATCCTGGTTGATCGTTTTTTTGACAAGACGCATGCCAAGTATAGTTGTATAGAAATCATAATTTTGTTTTGCATTGGCTGTAAGGGCTGATACATGGTGAATACCTTTTAGTTCCATAGGGATTCCTCCTTTTATCTTGAAATTAAGTATAGTTTTATTCATTAGACATGTCTATTGATTAGTTTTTGTGTCCGGTCTTACCCCTTTTTTCAATTGATTAATGCTTAAACCAAAGTCCATTTGTAAATGCGGATAATCTTTGAAATTTAACCAATCCCCGCCCCATTCAAATCCTAGGTACTTTGCAATTTCTGCAACCTCATACCAGTCTTCTTTGCCGTTTTTATTTCCATCATAGGTTGTGCTCCAAATTAAGGTTCCATTCTTATTCCTTACTGCGTAATCAATTGCAAGTCCGTAGTTGTGGTAGGATTCGCCCCCCTTAGCATGGGTAACAATGTTTCCACCTGTGGATCTCCCTTGTGCATACAGTTTATCCTGTTGTTTAACGGATCGCCGTGTTTCCGTGATTACCACATCAATTCCAATTGCTGCAGCTTTATCAACCAGTTTATTTTTGTTTTGCTCGACGACGGGATGAAGTTCGGATGGTAAATGAGCATTTTCACCCAAATCAACATAATCGTGATTCATTTTGTTATATAGCATGATTATTCCTGCAAAGAATAAAATAATGATAATCCAAGTTACTATATCTTTATTCCATTTTTTCAATCAAGTAGTTCCCCTTATAATTATATATTTATTTAAATCATATCAAATCTAAATTCAACCTATCAATTAACATTACCTGTTTTATTCTGTAATTAAGATGATGAAACTTTACAAACATATAGACCGTAAAAGGGTTGTGGCGATAAATTTTGATCGTACGAGAAGAGAAAGGAGGAAGTGGATGGTCTACATATTGAGTGTAGTTATTGGCTATTTATTTGGATGTGTTCATGGCTCGCAGATTGTGGGCAAATATAAGAAGGTTGATATTAAGAAAACGGGTGTAAAGAACTCTGGAGCGTCAAATACTACTATATTATTGGGCTTTAAGTATGGCATCATTGTCGCGTTCATCGATATTTTTAAAGCTACGTTATCGATATTATTTTTATTATATATTATACAGGGCCACGGGCTTGCAAAGGAAGAGACAGTCATACTTGTCTATCTCACTACCTTATTTGTTGTTATCGGCCACAATTATCCAGTCACGATGAACTTTAGAGGTGGAAAAGGAACAGCGTCATTGGTTGGTGCCTTCTTGGCTATTGATTGGAAAGTTGCTGTCATTTGTATTGGAACGCTGCTTGTATTATCATTAGTTACTGATTATTTGGTTGTCGGGGTATTCCTCATGTACATCGCATTTATTGTGACATCTTTATATTTTTTCGGAGCAGTAACAGGAGGGATTGCCTTTCTATTGTTTCTAATTAGTTTAATCATGCACTGGGAAAATTATCGACGGATTTTTGCAAAGGATGAAACAAGGATATCCAGTGTTTTTCGGAAAAAAACAGCGTAATCAACGGAGGTTACTATGGTAGATATTCTTATTTGGATTATCATTATCGCATTATTCATAGCTAGTTTCATTGGGATTATATACCCGATTATTCCATCTCCGCTAGTAATTTGGATCGGTTATTTGTTATATCATTTTGGAATTGACCGGACAGAACTGGGGATGTTTTTTTGGATAAGCATGGTCATTTTAACAGTAATACTGATCGTTTCAGACATTATTGCTAATAGCTATTTTGTGAAAAAGTTTGGTGGCAGTAAATGGGGCGAACGGGCAGCAGGTATTGCGGTAATCGTCGGTTCCTTTATCATTCCACCTTTTGGTATATTAATTGTGCCGTTTGTTACAGTGCTTGTCGTGGAAATGATTCAAAAGCGGTCAATGAAAGAAGCTTTTCGTGCATCAATTGGTTCCCTTATCGGTTTTTTAAGTGGAGCAGTTGCAAAGGTTATGATCCAGGCTATTATGATTGTTTGGTTCATTCTTGTTGTACTATTTTAAGTGTAGAAAGGATTTTTTGACATGATTAAACCACCACGTGTAATTACGATTGCCGGTTCCGCAGCGGGGGGAAGCGCAGGAATTCAAGCAGACTTAAAAACATTTCAGGAGCTTGATGTATATGGCATGAGTGTCGTCACAGCAATAGTAGCCAGACACCCGGAAACAAGTAAGAACGTACACTCGCAAACCATTGAGGCGATTGAAGCACAATATGCGACAGCGATGGAACAGGTTGGTGTCGATGCACTCAAAACGGGAATGTTATTTTCACAAGAAGTAATTGAAAAGACGGCTGAAATTATCAGTGCTTCAAACATTGCACATATTGTCATCGATCCGGTCATGGTTGGAAAACTTGACTCAAAATTATTGGAGGACAATGCGATAGATGCAATGAAAAAACAGTTATTGCCGTTAGCCACTATTATTACACCGAATATGCCTGAAGCATCATTTTTGCTGGATGGACGAGTGTTAAAATCAGTGGAGGATTTAAAGCAAGCAGCTATTGATTTGCATGCGAATGGTCCGAAATATGTATTGGTGAAAGGCGGCCGGTTAGATGGCCCAGCTGTTGATGTTCTCTATGATGGATCAGCATTCACTACATTTAAGGCACCACGAATTGACACGGTGAACACGAGTGGTGCAGGCTGTACCTATTCTGCAGCAATTACTGCTGAGCTTGCAAAAGGGAAATCGGTTCATGAAGCGGTTAAGGTTGCCAAAAGCTTTGTTACTACTGCAATTGCCTATGGTTTTTCTTATACAGATTTAGTCGGCCCTACATATCATGCAGCAGAGCGTACACAGGGTGAGGCACATTCGATTGTGATTGGTGAGTGAGTAGGAATATCGTATATGACTTAAAGATTTCCAGTTTTTATCCATTCTGGCATTAAATTTTTTCCAATGGGGAAAATACCCTTTAAAAGGGAGGAATGTACAAATGGATATGCGTTATTTGCAGACTGGTGGACAACCTGCACAAACACAGCCAAAGCAGCCAGGACTAGAGGATAAAATGAATCCTACTCCTAAACAAACCGGTCAGGAGTATGTTGGCAGTGGCAAGCTAACAGGAAAGACTGCTTTAATAAGTGGCGGTGATAGTGGGATTGGACGAGCTGTTGCTATTGCTTATGCCAAGGAAGGTGCTCACGTGGCAATTACCTACCTAGAAGAAGATAGTGATGCGGAAGAAACAAAACGATGCGTGGAAGCGGAAGGTGTACAATGCCTTTTGATCCAAGGAGATGTGAAAGATTCAGGGTTTTGTAAGGAAGCGGTTGACCAAACAGTTGAGTCACTTGGCAGTCTGAACGTCCTTGTCAATAACACGGGAGTCCAATATCCGCAAAATAGTTTGCTTGATATTAGTGATGAACAGTGGGAAGAAACGTTTCAGACGAACATCTTTTCATTCTTTTACATGACAAAAGCGGCCATTCCACATTTAAAAAGTGGGGACACAATCATCTTCACTTCTTCCATAAATGCGCATGTTGGCAATGAAACATTGATTGATTATACTGCGACAAAAGGGGCGATTACAGCATTTGCCAGAAGTATGGCCAGGTCCCTTGCTAAAGACAATATTCGTGTTAATACCGTTGCGCCCGGACCAATCTGGACGCCACTGATTCCATCAACCTTCGACGCAAATAAAGTAGCGAAATTCGGTACGGACACACCACTTGGCAGGCCGGGACAGCCATCTGAGCTTGCAGGTGCATACGTACACCTTGCCTCAGATGAATCAACTTATATGACAGGACAAACCATTCATATAAATGGTGGAATGTATACATCGTCTTAATGGATATATTAAAAGTCGCGCGATAAACATGGTTTTACGCGCGATTTTTAATGGTATTTTAAGTAGTCACATGTTCCATATTTTCTTCAGTAAAATCCAATCCAAATGATTCGGGATTCAGATCTTCTGCCTTTGGCAAGCCCTTTAAACGCGGATGAAGAAACCAGACAATAGAGATAAATACGATACCTAACCCGGTTAAGGCGAATACCCATGTTGGGCTCGTAACGGTTGCAAAATATCCCCCCGCTAATGAACCGATTGGCATGGCGATTGTACCCATACTGGCAGAAACTGAATTCACTCGGCCAAGAATACGATTAGGTACAACTGATTGAACGGCAGCCGCAAATATTACATTTGTTCCTCCAATCGGAATCCAGGCAATTCCGTATAAGGCTACAGCAATATATGTCCATGGTAGAATAGCAGATAAAAACCAACATATCGCACCAATAAAAAAGGCAAATATAGAAAAGACGCCCAAGCGGAACTTCCCCATCCACCCAGCCAATAGGGCTCCAATTAACCCGCCGGTTGACATCGACGCTAGATAAAATCCATAAATCTCTGCTCCGCCCTGTTCATCTGCGAATGCTGGAAGGACAGCAAGCGCACCGCCAATGGCAAAGTTAGCTACAATGGAGCCAATTAAGAAAGTGGCCATGAGTGAACCAAATACAATGGAAAACCCTTCATTAAGTTCGTGAAAATAGGTTTTTAACCCCTGCTTTATCCCCTTTTTTGTTGAATCCGCCTTTTCGCTTTGATGCGGTATTTTCAACAAACTGAACAAAATAGCTGCAATCGCAAAAGTTATGGAATCTGCGAGATATAAGGTGATTGCGCCTACAAATGCAACCAGCAAGCCTGAGATCGCATTAAATACCATGTCAATTCCCTGATAGGCGAATGAAAAATAGGAATTCCCTTTTATCAACTCCTTTTTGGACAATATAATTGGTAATGCTTTTGATTGGGAGGGGTAGGCGAATTGTTCAATAAAGGCAACAATCGGCATAACGATTAACACAATCTGAACAGTTATTGCATCATAATAATAGGTTATAGGAATGATCAATATTAAAGCTGCTTGTAAAACCTGAGTGGTAATCAGCGTTCGTTTCACCGGCCAGCGATCAACAAAAGGCCCGGATATAAATTGAAGTGCCATAGGAAGTAATGTTAAAAAACCTGCCAATCCTGAGTAAAATGCATTCCCACCAAGCGAGTATACTAGCCACATCGCTGCCACATAATAGATACTATCCCCGATGTTTGTTATAATTCTACCTAATAATAAAACTAAAAAATTCTTGTTTTTTAAGATTTCCATTTTAGATTGACCCCTGTCTTGGTTCCTTTTTATAACCTTAGTTTATCGGATGGAACTGTTATGCATAACAACCTTTAGATTGTTTTTGTATCAGTCTTAAGACTGAGTTCGGAAGGAGGATATTAAATGACTTTTAAAACAAATACTTTTGCTGGCTATCAGGTTCGCAGAGCAACGAAGGAAGAAGCCCCTGCCGTCATTAATATGCTGATAAACGCTGCCAGATGGTTAAAAGAAAATGGTATTAATCAGTGGAGTTACTTACATAGTGGAAAAGAAAATCACGAGATTGAATCCGCAGTTAGTAAAGGTACGACCTATGTTGTGGAAGATACTACCGGTAATTTGGTAGCCTCTTTTAACCTATCTCCTGAACAAAATGACTGGGATACTGAATTATGGGGCATTCATCCGAACCAGTCCTTTTATCTGCATCGATTAGTGGTTGAGCGTGATCAACATAACAAACAGTTAGGTAAGCGATTGTTGGCTTGGATGCTGGAAAGTATGGAAACTGGTGGTTCCATTCGGTTAGACTGTATTGGTCACAACACAGTGCTGAATCAGTTTTATAATGATTCCGGTTTCACATTCGTTGGATCTCATGATATGGGCGGGGAATTGTTTTCAAAATACGAACACAGTCTGGAATAAATGATGCGAACTTGACTTTATCTGCGACTGGATATATATTTAAATCAATAATATAGAAACGTTGAGAAGGATTAGTATAATTTGGTTTGTTTTTAAGAGAGGGAATGGGTGGTGCGAATTCCTAAAACACAAATTAGAACCTGCCTTTAAGTTCGTCATCGGAAAAGCTATTGCTCAGAAGATGTACGCGGTATTTTACCGTTATCAGGCTAAGTGTACAGGATGTATGATTCCTGTAAACAAGGGTGGTACCACCAAACCTCGGTCCCTTATACGGATGGAGGCTTTTTTACGTTTAAAATTTTAAAAGGAGGAACTATATAATGGGTAAGAAAAATAAACAATTTGTTGAGAAAATAACGGCAATGGAAGATGATTTCGCAAAGTGGTATACCGATGTTGTGAAACAAGCCGACTTAGTCGACTATGGACAAGTGCGGGGAACGATGATTATTAAGCCGTATGGATATGCGATCTGGGAAAATATTCGCAATGAGTTAGATAAGATGATTAAAGATACAGGACATTCCAATGTTGCCTTTCCTTTATTCATACCAGAAAGTCTTCTGCAAAAAGAAAAAGACCATGTTGAAGGATTTGCACCAGAAGTGGCCTGGGTGACACATGGTGGAGATGAGGAATTAACGGAACGAATCGCTGTCCGGCCAACTTCTGAAGCGCTTTTCTGTGATTATTATTCCAAAAATATTCATTCTTATCGCGACTTGCCAATGCTGTACAATCAATGGGCAAACGTTGTACGCTGGGAAAAAACAACTCGTCCATTCCTTCGTTCTTCAGAATTCCATTGGCAGGAGGGGCATACTGCACATGCGACAGATGAAGATGCATCGAAGGAAACGGAAAGAATGCTCGGGGTTTATGCAGATGTGGTTGAGAAATACCTAGCAATCCCTGTGTTAAGAGGTCGCAAAACCGATAAAGAAAAGTTTGCAGGAGCAAATTATACATTGACAATCGAAAGTCTAATGCATGATGGAAGGGCGTTACAATCCGGAACATCCCATCATTTCGGTTCTGGTTTTGCGGAAGCTTTCGATATAACGTATTTGGATGAAAACGGTGAAAGTCAGTTTGTACATCAAACATCCTGGGGACTTTCCACGCGTATCATGGGCGGATTAATTATGGTGCATGGAGATAACCGCGGTTTAGTCGTTCCTCCCCGTATTGCACCAACTCAGGCAATGATTGTTCCTGTTGCCCAGCATAAGGAAGGTGTACTGGATAAAGCTTATGACCTTCGCGATCAGCTGAAAAAGGTAATCCGTGTTGGAATTGATGCCAGTGACAAATCACCTGGCTGGAAGTTTAATGAATATGAAATGAAGGGTATCCCAATCCGAATTGAAATCGGACCAAAGGATATAGAAAAAGAACAGGCAGTGATTGTCCGACGTGATATCGGCGATAAGGAATTCGTAGCACTAAGTGAGTTGGAAGCACGTGTAGTTGAAGTCCTGGAAGAAATTCAGACTAGTTTGTTTGAAAAAGCATTGGCACACCGGACGGAAAGAACATCGGTTGCAACTACCTTAGAAGAATTCAAACAAACGCTTGATGAAAAGCAAGGATTTATTAAGGCTATGTGGTGTGGTGATCAGGCCTGTGAGGAAAAAATTAAGGAAGAGACAATGGCAACTTCCCGTTGTATTCCCTTTGAACAGGAGAAGATTGCCGATAAATGTGTATGCTGCGGAACCGAAGCAAAAGAATTGGTTTATTGGGCAAAGGCCTATTAATAGTTAAATCAAAAAGAAGCTGTCACAATGGACAGCTTCTTTTTGACTTATGCGTTTAATGCTTTTTCAATGTCGTCTTTAATATTTTCTGGCTTAGTTTGCGGGGCGAACCGATTGATTACCTCACCCTTCGTATTAATTAAAAACTTGGTGAAATTCCACTTGATTTGTTTGGTCAGCATTCCAGGAGCTTCCTTTGTAAGATACTGGAATAATGGATGGGCCTGATCGCCTTTAACATCTATTTTGCTAAACATTTGAAAGGTAACACCATAATTCCGCTGGCAAAAATCGGATATTTCCTCGTTTGAACCGGGATCCTGATTATTAAACTGATTACAAGGGAAACCGAGAATTTCTAAACCCTGATCCTTATAGTCATCATATAATTTCTGAAGTCCTTCAAACTGTGGAGTGAAGCCACATTCACTTGCGGTATTTACAATTAATACCACTTTTCCTTCATACTCATGCAACGACTTTTCTTCTCCCATAAGGGTTTTTGCCGAATAATCATAAATGGTCATATCTGCGACCTCCTTGCATTAAAATATAGCAACAGTGTTAATACATGTCAAAAATGGTGATTTATTTTTCGGATACATTACTAAAAGTTGTCTGAGTCCGCATATAATAAGCAATTGGAATTATTTTAAAACTTGTAGGATTAACTAAATTAGGTTAAAATACTTAGTAAAACGTTATCATTTTTATTGGAAACGTGTTCATATGTATTTGAAACATATTTTCAATATGTTTTAGATAAATAAAAAAATAGGGGGGACATTATTTTGAGGAAAAAGAGTTTAGTATTATTAATGCTTCTTCTTGCTGTCGGCATGATACTTAGTGCATGTGGCGAAAGCGGCAAAGGTGGAAGCAGTGATGGCGGCGGTGACAGCGGTGGAGATCCAAAAACAAATCTGACCATGGGAACCGGAAGTGTCGGTGGAGTCTATTATCCGCTTGGCGGGGAAATGGCTAATCTATGGAAAGATAATATCGACGTTGACGGCTTTGATGTTAGTTCAGTAGAATCTGGTGCATCTGTTGAGAATATTGCCAAGATCCAATCAGGTGATTTCCAACTTGGAATTGCACAGAATACGACAATGCTTGATGCTGTTGCTGGTGAAGGAGAATTTAAAGGTAAAGAAATAGATAACGTAGCAGTTATTGGTTCACTATACCCTGAGGCAGTTCAAGTAGCAACACTTAAGTCAACTGGAATTGAATCAATTGCTGATTTAAAAGGTAAAAAAGTTGCAATTGGACCTCCAGGTGGAGCAACCCGTGCAGCTGCTGAATTAATTTTGAAAGCATATGGTATTGAAGAAGGCGACTATGAAGCATATGAGGAAGGCTTTGGAGATGCTAAGAGTAAGCTTCAAAATGGAACAATCGATGCATCGATTGAGGTTGTAGGTGTACCATCTTCTTCAACCGATGAATTACAAGCTGCAACAAAAGAAGTTAAGTTACTGGATATTGAAGGTGACGCATTAAAAGAAGTCACTAAAAACAGCCAGTATGAAGCATACACAGTTGAGCCTGGAACATATGACTGGTTAGATGAACCAGTACAAACTGTAACGGCTATGGCGCTTCTTCTTGGGTCAAAAGACCAAGTGAGTGAGGATCTTGCATATCAACTGACAAAAACGTTGTATGAAAAGTCAGGCGATATGACAATTGCTCAAGCGAAACTAATTACAAAAGACAACGCACTTAAAGGTGTAGGGGATTTACCACTGCATCCTGGTACTGAAAAGTATTTTAAAGAAGTCGGCATTATAGAATAATAGGAATGAAAGAACCGGACGAACGTGTCCGGTTCTTTACCCTCTTTAATAGAGGGAGGGAACGGAGGTTACGTTATTGGCTATACAAGATACTGGACAAATAGATAAAGATGAATTGATGGCAAAGTATGATAAGGAAAGTGCTTTTCGTACAAACTTAGGTGCCTGGGGCTGGGTAACTCTGATTATTGGTAGTGCATTAACCATTTTTCAGCTATACACAGCATTTTATGGAGCGAAAGTTTCACTGATACAAGGTGCCATTCATCTGGGAGCAGGGCTGAGTCTGGTGTATTTACTTTATCCAATTAAATCATCCATGACAAAGCGTAGAGGTGTTCCATGGTATGATGCATTATTAGCACTTGCTGCATTATTTACGAACTACTATATTATATTTAATTATGAGCGACTCATAAATAACGCAATTATTTTTGGCTTTACCTATACAGACCAAATTGTTGCAACAGCAGGAATCATTTTACTACTAGAGGCAACAAGACGAGTTGTTGGACTTCCAATCGTTATCATCGCTATTCTAGCTCTACTATACGGTTTGCTTGGTCAATATATTCCGGTTATCGGACATGCTGGATATGACTGGCCGTCACTAGCTACTGAAATGTTTTTTAGCTCAAGCTCCATATTTGGTATTCCTATTCAAATTTCATCCACATACATTTATTTGTTCTTATTCTTCGGGGTTATGTTAGTTAAAACAAATATTGGACAATTTTTTAATGATATCGCTTTGCGTTTGACAGGAAGATATACAGGGGGAACTGCTAAGGCAGCAGTTGCTGCAAGCGGACTGCAGGGTATGGTAAGTGGTAGTTCCGTTGCAAACACTGTTGGTTCTGGTTCTTTTACCATTCCAATGATGAAGAATGCAGGATTTAAACCCCACTTTGCTGCTGCAACAGAAGCATCAGCATCAACTGGTGGACAAATTATGCCGCCAATTATGGGAGCCGCAGCATTTATAATGGCATCCTACACTGGTATACCTTATAACGATATCATTGTTATCGCGATTATCCCTGCAATTCTTTATTTCTCAGGTGTATTTATGGGTACCCACTTTGAGGCGCGAAAACAAGGGATTTTAGGGCTTAAGAAGGAACAGCTTCCGAAAACAAAAAATCTGATCAAACGATTAGACTTATTTATCCCACTAATTATTATTATCGGTTTTCTATTAGTTGGATACACACCGACATATGCAGCTTTATTCGCTATTGGGCAGCATTTGTGATTAGCTTTTTTAGGAAAGACACTAGATTATCATTTAAGGGTATCATAAAAATCCTGGAAGAAGGGGCAAGAACTGCGTTACCAGTTATCGCGGCCTGTGCAACTGCAGGTATTATTGCAGGCACCGTAACTACTACAGGCCTAGGGCCAAAAATAGCTGGTGGTATTATTGATCTAGCCCAAGGACAGTTCTTCCTAGTTATGTTCTTTACAATGGTTGCATGTATTATTTTGGGTATGGGATTACCTACTACAGCAAACTATGTTGTAACAGCGACGATGGCTGCACCCGCTTTACTAGCATTTGATGTTCCGGTAATTGCTGTACACATGTTTGTGTTTTACTTCGGGATTGTGGCAGATATAACACCACCTGTTTGTTTAGCTGCATACGCCGGGGCAGGAATAGCTGGGGCCAATCCGATGAAAGCCGGGGTAACTGCTGTTAAACTGGCAATCGCGGCATTTATTATTCCATATATGTTTGTCTCACAGCCAATTCTTCTATTACAGGGGGATGCCAATGTGATGAACGTTTCCATAGCGGTAATTACAGCTATGCTTGGTATGGCAAGTATAAGTGCCGGAATGATTGGGTATTTTGTCAGCAAAGTTAACTGGTTTGAACGTCTTTTCCTATTCGCTGGAGGATTATTGCTGGTATATCCAGACATAATATTCTCAGTTGTCGGCCTAATTATTTTTGGCATTATCGCGGCAATTCAGTTTATGCGAAACAAATCGGATAAATTAGGTGGTAGTCAACAATCAGCATAATAAAAATAAAAGGTAGATCAGCAATTAAGCTGATCTACCTTTTTAAATAATAAGAATCGATAATCAATTGTTTACACTGTTTGGTTCTTTTCTTCCTCAATTTTATTTAATCGCTCCTGTACTTCTTCCTCTGTTAATCCGTGTTCCTGAACGTACATATTACGCGGGCTAGTCCTGCATTCGTGTGAGCATCCTCGCAAATATTTATGTTCATTTTCCTCTGAACAGATCATTTGTCTGTTGCATGGGGGATTAGCGCAATTAGCATACCGTTCACATGGCTGGCCGTCAAAATAGTCAACACCGACTACCACATGCTCTTTATGGTTAACTGGAACAGATATGCGTTCATCAAATACGTAACATTGTCCGTCCCATAGTTCCCCTTGTACCTCCGGATCTTTACCGTACGTAACAATTCCACCGTGCAATTGTGCTACATCTTCAAAGCCTTCTTTAACTAACCAGCCCGAAAATTTCTCGCAACGGATTCCGCCTGTACAATAGGTTAAAATGCGTTTTCCTTCGATAAGATCTCTATTTTCTTTTACCCATTCCGGTAATTCACGGAAGGTTTCAATGTCAGGGCGAATTGCACCACGAAAGTGTCCCAAATCAAACTCATAATCATTTCGGGCATCTAAGACAATTGTATTTTCATCCTGCATTGCCTTGAAAAACTCTTTTGGCTTCAAATGTGTTCCAGTTGTTTGGTTTGGATTAATATCATCTTCAAGGCGGAGCGTTACTAATTCATTACGTGGGCGTACATGCATCTTTTTAAATGCATGACCATCATGCTCATCTACTTTAAACGCCATATCGGCAAAGCGCGGATCATTGTGCATGGCTTCCATGTAAGCATTCGTTTGTTCAACAGTTCCTGAAACAGTTCCATTGATTCCTTCCTGTGCAACTAGTATTCTTCCTTTTAATTCCAAATCCTTGCAATACTGCAAATGATCCTTTGCAAATTGTTCCGGATCCTCTATGTGTACATAATTATAGTACAATAATACTTGATATTCCTTCTTATCTGGCATGTTGTTACCACCTATCATTTATATTTGCAAGATATAAATGGTTGGGGATATTGTTTAATTTATACTCTTGCACAAATGTCATTATAGCACGCGTTCTAGTTTTATTCCAGCTTGTAAAAACAACTCTTAAAATCTCGTTTGTCAACATTTTGTCCACATTTATTCTAAAATGGTGTTTCTTTACGAACTTTAGACATTAGCTGGTTGAACATTTGTGCCGTCTTTTTCTTTTGCCCTTTCGTTGTATGTGCGTAGATTTTTTCCAGCATCTTAATATCACGATGGCCAAGGCGCTCAGCAATGTCTCGTAATGGTATACCTGCTTCAATACAAAGTGATGCATGTGTATGCCGCATTGAATGCGGACTCAATTTAACAGGGTATTCCATTTTCTTTAAAATGGCCGTCATATGATAATAAATCGTTTGCGGAGCTATCGGGTAACCTAGGTACTTAAAAGTATTCACAAATATAAAGTCCTGATCTCTGTAAAATTTCCTATTTTCCATCATGAATTGTTTTAACCAGGATTGATGTTTTTTTAATTGGATGATAACAAAATCATCTATGTCGATAACACGTTTGGATTCCGGAGTTTTTGGAGAAATTAGCTGAATATCATTACCTGCCTTTGTATCGCCGTAAGAAAATGTTTTGGTAATTGATATTGTTTGATTTTGAAAGTCAATATCTTGCCATTTTAGCACTGACAGCTCCCCGCGTCTTAATCCCGTATAGGCTAACATTAAAAACACAATATATTCTTGAGGGTTCTCACCATTTCTGGAATTGGCTATTTGCAGAAACTCAGCCAAATCTTCCTTTTCCAGAAACTTTTCGTTGTCTTTGAGGCTGCCATCGTTTTCACAAAGAACAGCTGATTTTAAAAAACGCATATCCACGTTTTCTGTCGGGTTCATTTTGATGATACCTATTTCGTAACAAGCATATTTAAAAATTAAGCTTGCAGTTGAATGAATCGATTTTATGGTGTTTACAGAAAGTTCCCTATCTTGCAGATTGTGAAGCATGCTCACATAGTCAGTTTTCTTTATTTTTCGCATCAT
Organism: Virgibacillus phasianinus; assembly: GCF_002216775.1. GTDB lineage: Bacteria > Bacillota > Bacilli > Bacillales > Amphibacillaceae > Virgibacillus_F > Virgibacillus_F phasianinus. The sequence goes on along the minus strand of NZ_CP022315.1, from coordinate 787,310 downwards.
GATGAACCTAAAGTACTCGTTCAACTTGTTTACCGATGTATTCCTGCTTTCCATAGTACCTTTTCTAACGTATTTATTATAGTATTTAAGCCAAATCGGAACTAATTCACCAAATGTAATATCGGATTCTCCAATGTAGGTTCCATCGTTTACTTTTTTGTCTATTTCAGAAGCAGCAAGTTGTGCAGCTTTTTTGGTTTTGAACCCGCTCTGAGTTTTCTGTTTTCGTTTCCCTGTTACTGGGTCAATTCCAATCTCCACTGTAAATTGCCAAGTCTTTCCTCGTTTTCTGAATGAAGCCATGTTAATCACCTCAATCAAATCATATAAATTATCTGTGTATTTTTGTTCTATTGAATAAATACATTTACAAAGCATGATCGCAATAAGTATATTGGACCTTAATATTCATGCCGGCCTTTATTCACAATCCATTAGCTTCTCTACTTAGTTTTTCACGAAGTATTACCCTTGAATTTGTTTTTCATAATGTTCCAGTCTTTTCGCTGCGAAATTAGGTGTAACATTAAATGTTGTGACAACAGAATTAATTGCTTGATTCCAATCTAAGAGCTCAATTTCCTTTAGCATAAAAGTAGGGACCGCAAAATGTAGAGCAAAGTTATCGGCTTGCCACTCTTGCATTCGACGATAGGATTCAGTCATGAAAAGCTGAATTCCGGAATGATAAAGAATGTGTCCCAGTTCATGCGAAAACACTTCTTTTCTTCTTTTTTCTGGAATTGTGGGGTCTAAATATATGCATCCATGGGATGCAAAGGAGGGTTTGCGAAGGTAGAACAATTGAATGCCAAGCCTTTGGGCAATGTCATCAACGGAATGATCCGGATCCACCAACCCCATTTTATAATACAAATCTTTAACTGCATCTTCCGTGGCTGTTGTGATGTATTTCATGGTATCCCCCTCTCTTACAATTGGAACACACGTTCGTGATAATTGTACAAAAAAGGATGTACAATATTTTGCACATCAATAATATTTATTGAAAATATAGTGAAGATCGTGTAACGAAAAGTCATTATCGTTTTATCCATATCACTTGTTATAGCCGATTCTAATCATTATCTTCTTTCTCTTTTCTTTTTCTAGCTTTATAAGCAATATACTCAAAATGATTACGCAGTTCATCCACATCCTCTGGAGTTAGATTCTTCCAATCGTCCATGTTGTGGAAAAACATATCCTCAATGCCATATTCATCTACTATTTTTTTGATCTCAGACAATGAGTCGAATTCTTTTGATGATTTCGGGGTATCAGTACGCCCAAGAAGGTAGTCTGTGTCAACGTTAAAAAAAATTGACAATTTATCTAAAGTAGAAAAATCAGGTTCTCGGGTTCCGCTTTCATATTTTGCAATGGTTGAATACGAAACTTCAATTTTACCCGCTAATCCCTCTCGGCTCAGATTTTCCCTGTTTCTAAGCTTTTTTAACCTATCACTAAAATTCATATTGTGACCTCCGATAAGATCATTCTATACTATTTGTCCAAAACATAAAATATAATTGGACAAAACGGGGAGAAAAGATGTTGACATTGTACGTATCGTCCATTAAAATAGGGTTGTAGGACGATTTGTCCAAAGGAGGTGTGTGCAATTGCGAAATAGCTTAAGAAACATCAGATTAAATAAAGGTTATAAGAATGTAGAGGAAATCTCTAAAAATGTGGGTATATCCACATCTTACTATTACAAAATTGAACAAGGTAAGAGAAATCCAGGAATAGATCTGGCTAAAAATATTGCTGATGTTCTGGATCACACAGTTGATGAGCTTTTTTTGTAACAATAAATTGGACACTTTGTCCATGTTAACCAAGGAGGTAACATTGATTTGTTTGAAACAACACTTAAACCGCAGCCGGAATTCGAAAACAAAATGTACGATATGATGTATCAGATTGCCGAAAAAGCGCAGCAGGATCGTGACCAATTAAATGATTTTCCTTATTTACTCAGTAAAACGCAGCTGGCAAAACACGTATTTAATGTGAGTACACAAACGTTAGATGCGCATATCGTGAGACGATCTGATTTTCCGAAAATAAATGTGGGTGATCGTGTTCTTTATCCAAAAGATGATGCTATCAAATGGATCAAAGACCATATTGACCTGACAAACGATACAACCATGGAAAGAAAACTTTTAAGCTTATAAACCTATCATAACGGCCTTTGGTGTATTCAGAATCAAATAAATATATACAAAAAGAGGAGATGGAATTTGAAAACAGGTAAGTACCTTAGAGCAGTCCGAGATAGAAAGGGTTACAGCCAGGAAAATACTGCGAACTTATTGCATGTCAGTAAACAACTGGTATCTCACTTGGAAAATGACCGAAGAAATATGACGGAGGATTTAGCAAAACAAAGTGTTGACGCATTTAATGACGCGCAATATGGATTTGAAATTGCCCGTCAGACTGCGAAACATTATGTTGCGCCACTTGCTACTACAGGCAGAGCGATTGAATGGCACAGATTAGCTCTAGAACAGGTTTTTATTAACAAAACAACAGAAGCTATTGAACGAATCAAGGCGTTTAGTTTAGTGAAGCCGCCGGAATTTATTGATGATAATGACATGGTTCAAGTCAAACAAAAAGCTGAAGAACTACTGGATGTACAAATGGTTGCTGATTCTTTTCTAACTTGTCTTGAACAGGAATACGGTATATCCATTAAAGAATGTATGGGCAGTAGAATATCAACTTGGAAAGAAAAGGGGTGGATTGGATGAGATAGCATCAATATTTCTTTTTGAAAAACTATTATTCTCTAAAAAGAAAGGAAGAGGGTAATGCGGGATTTAAAGTGGATCAAATTAGATATTTCTATGTTTGAAGATGAAAAGATTAAATTGATCGAACAGATGCCAGAGTCAGATACCATCCTCATTATTTGGGTGAAGCTCCTGGCACAAGCAGGAAAGACTAATGCTAATGGGTATATATATCTAAATGAAAATATACCATACACGGAAGAAATGCTTGCTACGATTTTCGGCAGACCAGTAAATACTGTACGACTTGCACTGAAGACCTTACGAGAATTTGGAATGATTCATATCGACGAAGATTCTTTTATTCACATTAGCAACTGGGAAAAACATCAAAATGTTGAGGGAATGGACCGTGCAAGAAAGTTGAATGCAGAGCGCAACAAAAGATATCGGAAACGAAAGAAAAAGCAAAAATTACTCGAAAAAAAATCACGTGATGTTAGCGTGACGTCACGTGACGGTATAGAAGAAGAACAAGAGGAAGAGGGAAGAAAGAAGAAAGAAGATAAAGAACAGGAACAACAACATACGTCAGAAATAATTCAATTTTGGGATGATAATGGGTTTGGATTGAATAATATTCAGGCTAAAAAGCAGTTGTTGTCGTGGTTAGAGAATTCTCCTTTTAGACATCCTGAAAAAATAATCTTAAAGGCTTTGAATATAGCGTGTAAAAATAATAAAAGACGACTGAACTACATTGAAGGGATACTCCGTAATTGGGAAAACCAGTCGTTATTAACGCTGGAAGAAATAGAAAACAATGAGATGAAGCATTACAAGTCAAATAAACATGAAAACACTATTTCTACTGATGATGGGTATAATTATGGGTTCTAAGGAGGGTTTCCTAATGGAAAGCGCTAATAAGCATATGGCAAGTCCTGAGCAAAAGATGATTAATACTTTTATTTGTGAAGGGTGTAATCAAGAAGTGGAACAAAAAGAGTTAATTATTCCTATCGGCCCTCGGAAAGGAGAAAAGGTCATTGCCAATTACGGATGTATTTGTGAGGAAATTGAACTTGCTGAACAAACAAAAGAGGCTTGTTCTCGACGGAAACAAAGAAAATTGATGAATAGTTTCCATTACTATTCGTTAATAAATGAATCGCTAAAACAAGCAACATTAGAAAACTATGAACCTACCAGTAATGAATTATTGAAGGCAAAACAAATTGTAACAACGTATATTGATACATTTGATGGAAAGCAAAATATGTTATTTACAGGGATTTATGGAACCGGAAAAAGTCACCTTTCTGTTTCTATTACTAAAAAGTTAATGGAACAGGGATATGAATGTTTATTTCTATCGCTCCCAAAATTGCTAACGAAAATTAAGCAAACCTATAACAAAGAAGGTGCGACAGAGGAGGAGTTACTAAGTGTTATTCAGCGTGTTGATTTATTGGTTCTTGATGATATTGGGGCAGAACAACAAACAGAATGGTCTACTTCCAAACTGTTTGAGATACTCGATGATCGTGCTGGAAAGGCAACCATTTATACGACAAATTTAAAAAGTCCAGAACTAAAGAAACGGGTGAACGAACGGAATTTTTCAAGAATAATGGAAAATACAGAAGTGATTGTGATGAATGGTTCAGATTATAGAAGGAGGGATTTTTAAATGTCTCTAGGAATGAAAAGTGTGATGGCGTTTGACCCGAAAGACAGTGAGATGGAAACGGACAGGAAATGGCGACAATGGATGCAACAAAAAAATTCCGTTGGAGACAAGTATGTACCAACGGTAGCGAAAACAAGAAAATATCTTAATGAACCGGAAAACAGAAAACAACGATACGCCTAAATATCAACCATTCTGATTTCCAATAAGATATTTTTTAGTATAGCATCATTTGTTCAGTATGTGAAATCGTCAATTTAAGCTGATTTAAGCATGTGACAGCTAAATAGTCTAATTTTAAATTAATATAAAGTAGAGAAGGGCTTATTTGAACGATTTGCATTACTTTGGAGGAATATTATGCAAGTTATCAACAAAAGTACGAAAAAGAAACTGGTGATTCATTCCGATTATTCAGAAGTCCACCGTATGCAAGATCATAATCATGAAGTCATGTGCTGCGATAACAAACAACTGAGGAGGAGACAGCATGATAAAACTACTCAAGAATACATGCAGCAAGAATGGGGTTATTATGACAGGCATTTCAGTAAAGCGTTAGAAGCAGTCGGAAAAAGGAGCTTCTATCTGTTTATTTTCAACGTATAAAGTGGAAATTACGTTCGTTAGATAAATACCATCCTCCAGAGGGAACAGGATTAAACAAACAGCCTACTATTCCAGAAAGGATGATTCCATAATGCGATTCACTTCCGAAGTTGAGAATATATTTACTCAAAAAGAAATAGAAGAAATTCTAAAGTATGAACAACAATTCTTTATTGACCATGCAGAAAAAAATTGGTTAAATCGGTATTTTAAAATAAGTGCAATGGCAAAAGAAACCCAAGTGCCAAGCGTTGTTTCTTCTATATCTGATATGCCAAAAGGTTCCGGCACCTTCAACAAGAGTAAGACGGAAAGCTTTGCATTACAATCTGTTCGCGCAAGGGAATGGGTGGAAACATTATTTAAAGCAGTGGAATCACTTAATCCTTGTGAACAGGAACTGATTGAATTAAAGTATTTGCAAAAACGAAACGATGGGGCAAAATACAGCGATGAGGTAATTTATCCGCAATTATTCATGGGGAAAAATAAATATTATAGGATGAAGCGAGAAGCGTTGGAAATCCTAGGGCGTAAACTTTATGGTGTAATAACAGAAGGCGATTGTTCATGATGTCAACGTTTGTCCATACGGTGAAAAAATCATTGCTTGTGATGGTTTTTCTCTTCCTGTTTATTGCATTATCCACTTTTTGTGGCATCGTTTTTTTGGCTATATTTCAATGGTTTATGCATACGGAATTTTATATCAATATGATGAGTACGGTTGAATTTTGGCTTTGGGTGCTGGGTATCCCATTTATACTCATTTTCTTTGGTTTGTGTGCAAGGCTTTAATTTACAATTAACTGAAGCCTTGAATTAAACCATATCGCTTACCCCTTTGGACTCTAGACTGTCCGGAGGGGCTTTTTATGATTAAAAAAATATAGTTTTATTCAAGAATAGGGCCTTTTGTTGAAGATCACATCCTTTTAAAACTAAACGAGAGTATGTTCTATAAAGGGTTTTTTCAAGACTTTTAATCTAAGTCACGAAAAGGACAATAAAAATAAAGAGTTATTTTTCATTGCAAATATAAGCATATGCTAATATACTAATTGCGAGAGGTGATGTTCATGGAAAAAACAATAATTGAATTAGAAAATGCCGCGCAAACGTTAAAGCTGCTAGGTGATAAAACACGCTTAACGATTATGGGATTAGTAAAAGATGGAGAATGTTGTGTATGCGAGTTTGTTGAGGTTCTGCAAATGAGTCAGCCTTCTATTAGCCAGCATTTAAGGAAACTGCGCGATGCGGGTCTTGTGAAGGAGCAACGGAGAGGGCAATGGATATTTTACTCATTAAATACTTCCCATGCGACATACCCGATCATTCAACAGGTCTTAGAACAGATACCTGATCAGAAAGAGAAATTACGTGCACTGGAGGATGCGGGATTACGTATCCAGTGCGACTTGTAGGGGGATTCATTTGAATTTAGCGATTGTAGCGACGGTTATTTTTATACTTACGCTTGTATTAGTGATTTGGCAGCCGAAAAACTTAGGAATTGGCTGGTCCGCATGCGGGGGAGCAATACTAGCGTTAATTCTAGGCGTGGTTGACCTTCAAGATGTGTTAGCTGTAACAGATATTGTTTGGAATGCCACATTAGCATTTGTAGCGATTATTATTATTTCCCTTATTCTAGATGAGATTGGCTTTTTTGAATGGGCTGCTCTTCATATGGCGAGAATTGCCAAGGGTAATGGGAAGAAAATGTTTGTTTATGTAATTCTTCTAGGTGCTGTTGTTGCAGCTCTTTTTGCCAATGATGGAGCCGCGCTTATTCTCACACCAATTGTACTTGCGATGGTACGAAATTTAAATTTTAAAGAAAAAATGATTTTACCATTCATTATGGCGAGTGGTTTTATCGCAGATACTTCCTCGTTACCACTTGTTGTGAGTAACTTAGTGAATATTGTTTCAGCAGATTTTTTCGGAATTGGATTTATTGAGTATGCTACACGTATGATTGCTCCGAACTTCTTTTCAATAGGTGCAAGTATCCTTGTGCTTTATCTGTTCTTTAGGAAAAGTATTCCGGAAAACTATGATGTAAGTCAGCTTAAAGAACCAAATAAAGCAATCAAGGACCATAAAATGTTCCGTATGTCTTGGGGTGTTCTGGCAGTATTGCTGATTGGCTATTTCGCAAGCCAACCTTTAGGTATTCCAGTTTCAATTATAGCCGGTATTGTAGCGATTTTCTTCCTTCTAATGGCGAGGAGAAGTTCCGCAGTTAAGACCGCAACGGTCATAAAAGGAGCCCCTTGGGCGATTGTCTTTTTCTCTGTCGGAATGTACGTCGTCGTTTATGGTTTGCGCAATGTCGGATTAACCGATGTGTTAGCTAATGTTATTCAGTTTACGGCAGAACAAGGATTGTTTGTCGCCACGATTTCCATGGGATTTATTGCAGCAATTTTATCTTCCATTATGAACAATATGCCAACTGTCATGATCGATGCATTAGCAATTGCAGACACAAGTACATCGGGAATTATGAGGGAAGCGCTAATCTATGCGAACGTCATTGGATCCGATTTGGGACCAAAAATTACACCGATTGGATCATTAGCGACATTGCTATGGCTTCATGTTCTTTCGACAAAGGGATTTAAAATCTCTTGGGGTTATTATTTTAAAATAGGTATTATCCTTACAATCCCAACGCTGTTTATTACATTAACAGGATTATATGTTTGGCTATTGCTTATTTTATAAGTAACAAAACTAGTGGAAACGAAAAGGAGAATGAACCACATGTCTAAAAAAACAATTTACTTTTTATGTACCGGAAACTCTTGCAGAAGCCAAATGGCGGAAGGCTGGGCGAAAAAATATCTTAATGACGAATGGGTCGTAAAAAGTGCGGGAATTGAAGCACATGGGTTAAACCCAAACGCAGTCGAAGCAATGAAGGAAGTTGGTATTGATATTTCAGAACAAACATCGGAAATTATTGATCCGGATGTTTTGAATAATGCTGCTATGGCTGTTACCCTTTGCGGGGATGCAGCCGACAAATGTCCCATGACACCACCGCATGTAAAGAGAGAGCACTGGGGATTTGATGATCCTGCAAAAGCAGAAGGGACGGATGAAGAAAAATGGAGTGTATTTCAACGGGTACGTGATGAAATTGGTGAAAGAATTAAACACTTTGCAGAAACCGGTAAATAAAAAATAGTCAGGGGGATTTCGTAACTCCTGGCTATCATTGGAATACATATATAAGTGTATACTTATATTGTTATGGAGGGGTAAACATGAGTAAATTAGAAATTTTCGATCCAGCAATGTGCTGTTCCACAGGTGTTTGTGGACCAAGTGTCGATCCAGATTTAACACGTGTTGCATCAGTGGTCTATTCCTTAGAAAAAAGAGGATTTGATGTTACAAGATTTAATCTTTCAAATGATCCTGGTGAATTTGTTGAAAACAAAAAGGTAAATCAGGTTCTTCAAGAAAAAGGTGCTGATGCACTGCCTGTAACCATACTAAATGGTGAAATTGTAAAAGATTCAAGCTATCCAAGTAATGAGGAATTCTCCGATTGGTTGCAGGTTGATGCGGCAGACTTAAAAGATAAACCCCAAACACGTGTAACCATTGACATTGATAAACTATAATTCGAAAGGGGGAAACATCGATGTATGAATCTTTCAATCCCAAACAGGTGGTACAGACACCATTTTTATTTTTCACTGGCAAAGGCGGTGTTGGTAAAACATCTGTAGCTTGTGCAACAGCCGTGTCCCTTGCTGACCAAGGAAAAAAAGTATTATTGGTTAGCACGGATCCAGCTTCCAATTTGCAGGATGTTTTCAAAATCGAACTAACCAGTGATCCAGTCGAGATTCCAAGCGTGAATAATTTATTCGCATGTAATATTGATCCTGAAGAAGCCGCAAAAACCTATCGTGAAAAAACGGTCGGTCCGTATCGGGGTAAATTGCCAGATTCAGTTGTCACACAGATGGAGGAACAGCTTTCTGGTGCGTGTACGGTCGAGATTGCCGCATTTGATGAATTCTCTCATCTGCTGGCTGATGATACGATAGTAAAGCAGTACGATCATGTATTATTTGACACAGCACCAACGGGACATACACTTCGCTTGTTGCAGCTACCGACGGCGTGGAGTGGCTTTTTGCAAGAAAGCACGCATGGCGCCTCTTGTTTAGGACCACTGTCAGGTTTAGGCGAGAAAAAAGATTTGTATGCTCAAGCTGTCAGGTCCCTGTCAAATGGCGAAAAAACAACTTTGATTTTGGTTTCTCGTCCAGATGTGTCCTCTTTAGAAGAAGCGAACCGGGCGTCTTTGGAACTAAAAGACATCGGTATTCAAAATCAGCTACTTATCATCAATGGACTTTTTCAGACACAAAGTCCAAATGATGAAGTATCAACAGCTTTTTATGAGCGTCAGCAAAAGGCACTAACCAAAACGCCTGTAGAATTAAAGCAGATCAAAACATTATCTGTACCATATGTTTCTTATTCATTAACAGACATGGATAGTCTACGTCATTTGGTTAGCGATAAACCGTTTGCTGAAATAGAAGAAAATAGCGATGATAATGAAATCATTCCATTGCCGGGATTAAATGAAATTATTGATGATTTTTCAGCTAAAAATACACGTGTGATTTTCACGATGGGGAAAGGAGGGGTTGGGAAAACAACCATTGCTTCGGCCATTGCTGTCGGCCTTTCCGAAAAAGGGCATAAGGTCCATTTGACGACAACAGATCCAGCAGCTCATCTTGCATACACGTTTAAAGATGGTGCATTGAAAGACAATCTGTCTATTAGCAGTATTAATCCGAAGACAGAAGTCGAAAAGTATAAACAGGAAGTGCTTTCTGTTGCTGGGAAAGAACAGGATGAAGAAGGACTCGCTTATTTGAAAGAGGACCTAGAGTCGCCTTGTACCGAAGAAATTGCCCTATTTAAGGCTTTTGCGAATATGGTGGAAAAATCACAAGATGAAATTGTCGTGATTGATACGGCACCTACCGGACACACCTTGTTATTGCTTGATTCAACGGAAACGTACCATAAGGAAATAAGTCGCTCAACAGGTGATGTACCGGATAGCGTAAAAAAATTGTTACCCAGGCTCCGAAATCCAAAAGAGACCGGAGTTGTTATTGTGACGCTTGCCGAGGCAACACCAGTGTTAGAAGCAACACGGCTGCAAGAGGATCTTAAACGGGCGCAAATTGTTCCAAAGTGGTGGCTTATTAACCAAAGTTTACATGCAACAGAAACAAAGGATCCAATACTAGCTGGCAGAGCTAATACGGAAAAAAGATGGATTAAAAAAGTAAGCGACGAATTGGCTGAGAAGGCTGCCATTATTCCATGGACAGGTGAAGAAAAAATAGGATATGCAAAATTAAAAGACTATATACGTAATTAATCATGTATGTTTTGGAGGATGTATGGCAGCTATGGACCCTGAACGATCCATAGAAGGAGAAGCAACCTTAGATTGGGGTCAATTTGTAAGTCCATTTCATATAATTTTTATCATTACGAGAGAGGGGAAAAGTTATGAAAATTACCGAAGAAGCAAAACAAACGTTAACGACAATTATGGGCAAACGTGGGGTGGAAGGAATTCGTATACATTCCGCAGGCGCAGGTTGCTGTGGTCCGCAGATAGGTTTATCCCTTGATCATCCAGAGGAGACGGATTTAATTAAGGAAATAAACGGTATTCGCGTCGCCATCGATGAACAAGTGAAAAGCTCCATTGATGCGGTAACACTAGATAAAGATGGAGAGAAGTTTGTGTTGTTAGGATTAGATAATTGCTGTTAATAAAAAGGTCTCTTCGGAGGCCTTTTTATTTGCCTCAATAAATTCTTCACCAAGGCTATTTCACTTACATTTCTCCCATGTTCAGTATGCGAAAAATATAAATCAAAAAAAATTGATTAAGTACTTGAAAATCAAATTATTTTGATTTATGATTAATACATCAAAATGATTTGATTTATGATTGGAGGGATAAACATGATTCCAGTAAAAGTCGATTTACAAAGTACTTTTAAACACTATGAAAAAACGTTTAAGGCTTTAGCAGACGAAAAAAGACTGCAACTACTTAATTTATTAGCTAATTCTCCAAATGATTCTATTTGCGTTTGTGACTTAGTGGATGAGATGGAATTGGCTCAATCAAAACTTTCCTACCATATAAAAATTTTGCTTAAGGCCAATCTGATAATGAAAGAAAAGAAGGGAACTTGGAGTTACTACTCCTTAAATCATAAAGAAGTAAATAATGTTCTTTCAGAGGAACTTTGTTGCTTATTTCGTAAATCTAATGACAAAACAATAGAACAAACTTGTTCTTGTTCCAATTAAATTTTAAGAGGAGGATTTATATGTTATCAAATTTACCTATTGTTATTGTTGGAGCAGGTCCAGTAGGACTTGCAGCAGCTGCACATTTAAACGGATATAACCAAAGCTTCCTTATAGTGGAGAAAGGAGCAAAAGCTGGCAGTAACATTCTTGAATGGGGGCACGTTCAACTTTTTTCTCCCTGGGAATTTAACATTGATCAGGCTGCTAAAGAATTATTAGAGAAAACTCAATGGGAACAACCGGCAGCTGATAAATTACCTACTGGTAAAGAACTAGTCAACGAATATCTCGAACCTTTATCAAACCTTCCCCAAATCAAAGAAAATATAAAATATAATGCCGAGGTTATCGATATAACAAAGAAAAATATCGATAAAATGAAATCTGATTCACGTGATCAAACACCATTTGTTCTATATGTAAAAGTAAATGGTGCAATTGAAAAGATAGAAGCGAAAGTAATTATAGATGCCAGCGGTACTTGGAACAATCCAAACCCTCCATTTGCGGATGGTATCTGGAGAAATGAAGGGTTACAGAAGAATCTATATACACATATTCCAGATATCGCTACAGAAACAGAAAATTTTAAAGATAAGCATGTTGCTGTTATTGGAAGTGGACATTCTGCATTAAATACGTTAATAGATTTGACTGAATTAAAAGCGGAATTTCCGAACACAAAAATCTCTTGGATCGTTCGTAAACAACAAATAAAAGAGGCTTTTGGAGGAGAAGAAAATGATGAGTTAGCAGCCAGAGGAGAACTTGGTTCAAAAGCCCATGAGATCATTGATAATGGTAAAGTAAAAGTGCATTCAAATTTTTATGTTGAAGAAATAACAGAACAAGATGGATCTTTTGTAATTCATAGCAGTGATGGGGTATCTATAAATAACGTAGATGAAATCATTGTAAATACAGGCTCCAGGCCTAATTTCTCATTCTTAAAAGAATTAAGGTTGGATGTAGACCCTATAGTTGAAAGCACAACAGAACTTGCTCCACTTATCGACCCTAATCTTCATAGTTGCGGCACTGTTCGTCCACATGGGGAAAAAGAATTGCGTCAACCAGATCCAGCTTTTTATATGACAGGTGTAAAAAGTTATGGTCGTGCACCAACGTTTTTAATGGTAACTGGTTATGAACAAGTTCGTTCTATTGTTGCTTATCTTTCTGGAGACATCGAAGAAGCTACAAAAGTTAAGTTGAGGTTACCTGAAACAGGAGTATGCCAAGTTAATCCAAATCAATTACAAATAATTGGCGTGAATGCTGGAGAAAGTAGTTGCGGAGGTAGCAACTGTGGTTGTTAATAGTTAAATAGAGGGGATTGATTTCCTTTCTGTTTTTTATATCACTTACTATGTGTTCTACAGTGGATGGGCTATGTATCAATTACCCTTTTAAATTTAATGCTTTTTCGAGTGGTGGTCACGACTGGGGGTATTGGGGAATTTATTTGAAGGATGATCTATTATCATTTGAAGGATATTTTGATACTTGAAATAAATAAATTGTACGGAGGAAATGCTTGACCTGAAATCATCGCGTTATTATAGTTATTCAACGGGCGCAAGAATGAATAAGTTTTGCCTCCGTATGCATATAAGGGCCATACATTTTGCTGAAAGTTAAATAGTGCCTATTGAAATTTTCAAGGAAGTGATTTGGAAATGTTTAAAACAATATTTCTTTTCCTATTAGCCGGCTTAGCTGAAATCGGTGGAGGCTATCTCATTTGGCAATGGTTGCGAGAAGATAAATCTGCTATTTTAGGGCTATTCGGAGGAATTGCGTTAGTTTTATATGGTGTTATAGCTACATTTCAGTCATTCCCATCTTTTGGTAGGGTTTACGCCGCCTATGGTGGAGTCTTTATCGTTCTTTCTGTGCTATGGGGTTGGGGAATTGATAAAAAAACACCCGATTTCTATGATTTAATAGGTGCAAGTATCTGCTTAGTTGGTGTTTCGGTGATGTTATTTGCACCACGGCAATGACAGGAAATAATCTGCTCACCTTAATACATACCTTATTCTAGAAAAGGGCCATATTCCTGAATACAGGTTTGATTATAGCGAAGAGCTTAAGCTAACTGGCAGAATAATTGAAGTAGAAGAATTTAATATTATACTTGACCGTGTACTAAGGTACACGGTTTATTATGTTTATAGGGGTGAATAATTTGAGTTACCGAATTAGTGTATTTGCAGAAAAATGTGGTGTAAATAAAGAGACGATTAGATATTACGAACAAAAAGCATTATTAAAAGAACCTTCCCGAACCAATGCAGGTTATAGGATATATTCGAATGATGATGTTAAGCGTGTAAAATTTATCAAAAGGCTGCAAGACCTAGGCTTTTCATTGAGTGAAATCTATAAATTACTTGGTGTTGTTGATAATGATGAAGTTCGTTGCAAAAATATATTTGAATTTGTATCAAAAAAAGAAATAGATATTCAAGAACAAATAGCTGACTTAAAGCGTATTGAGTCAATGTTAGGGGATTTAAAAAGTCGATGTCCAGAGCAAAAAGCAATAAATCAATGTCCTATTATTGAATCGTTAATATTTGATTGAAGATACTGTAAATTTTATAGAGGAGGAAAAAATAGTGAAAAAATATTGTGTTAAAATCAATGGAATGATCTGTACAGGATGTGAACAACATATCGATGTTGCATTAACAAACATAGGTGCAAAAAATATCGAAACCAGTTTTCAACGTGGTGAATCGGTATTGGAATTACCAGATGATGTTAATGCTGAAAATGTAAGACAGGCAATTAAGCAAGCAAATTATCAACCAGAAGAAATAGAAAAAATTTCATTACAGGACTTGAAAAAGTTCGAGTTAGACAACAAAGATTATTATGATTTACTCATAATCGGTTCAGGAGGGGCAGCTTTTTCTGCTGCTATTAAATCAATTGGTTATGGTGCAAAAGTGGGAATGATTGAACGTGAAATAGTTGGAGGAACTTGTGTAAATATTGGCTGCATTCCATCAAAAACACTTCTAAGAGCAGGGGAAATCAATCATTTAGCAAAAACAAATCAATTCACAGGTTTACAAACATCTAATGGGGAAGTCGATTTAGCTTCTTTGGTGAATCAAAAGGATGAATTAGTTAGCGAACTTCGAAATCAAAAATATATAGATTTAATTGATGAATATGGCATTGATTTAATAGAGGGTGAAGCTAGGTTTGTTGATGAAAATACAGTTGGAGTAAATGGGGAGAAACTTTCTGCAAAACGCTTTTTAATTGCAACAGGTGCTTCGCCATCGATCCCAAAGATTTCCGGACTTGAAAAAGTGGATTATCTAACAAGTACAACACTACTTGAATTAAAAAAGGTGCCTAAACGATTAACTGTTATTGGTACAGGCTATATCGGATTGGAACTTGGACAACTATTTCATAATTTAGGTTCAGAAGTCACGCTTATACAAAGAAGTGATCGCCTTTTAAAAGAGTATGACTCGGAAATTTCAGAATCCGTAGAAAGTACCATTATCCAAAAGGGTATAAACCTTATTAAAGAGGCAACTTATGAGCGTGTTGAACAAGTTGGAGAGGCAAAAAAGGTTTATATAACTGTAGATGGTAAGAAAAAAGTCGTGGAATCAGAGCATTTACTTGTTGCAACAGGAAGAAAACCAAATACGGATTCTTTAAATTTAAGTGCAGCGGGGGTTGAAGTCGGAAAACGAAACGAAGTCCTGATAAATGAATATGCTAGTACAAATAATGGGAAGATTTATGCAGCAGGAGATGTAACATTAGGACCTCAATTTGTCTATGTAGCAGCGTATGAAGGTGGAATTGTTGCCGATAATGCGATAGGTGGGTTAAATAAAAAATTAAATTTATCCGTTATACCTGCTGTCACGTTTATAAATCCATCGATTGCAACAGTTGGGTTAACTGAAGAACAAGCAAATGAAAAAGGCTATGAAGTAAAAACATCGGTATTATCTTTAGACGCCGTTCCAAGAGCACTAGTAAATCATGAAACGATTGGTGCATTTAAGATTGTTGCTGATGCTAAAACATTAAAAGTTCTTGGGGTTCATATTGTATCTGAAAATGCAGGAGATGTAATTTATACAGCTTCGCTAGTAGTAAAGCATGGCTTAACAGTGGACGATTTAAAAGATAGTCTTGCACCATATTTAACAATGGCTGAAGGGCTAAGGTTAGCTGCTCTTACATTTGATAAAGATGTTTCAAAATTATCTTGTTGTGCAGGGTGAAGTTCTGATTTAATAGATTCTTTAGAAATATTTCAAGAAGAATCCAATTTGATTTTTTCAAAATGGATTCTTTTTATTTGTCATAAATACGGATTTGCAAAGCGTTTTTTTGATCAAAACTTTATTTAAAGTTACAAAGGGGCAAAAGCAAACAAAAACAGGGATAAAAAGTAAACAAAAGTAGGGACAAAATGGCATAAAAACGGTGTTAAATTATTAGTATCAGGAAGTTTAGGACTTCCGATAAACTCGTTTCTTTTACGGAAAAGAGTTTTATTTTGCAAGAAAAGGAGGTGAATGTCGATGTCTACACCAAATGGAACTCCTTTTGGAAAAATGACTGAAAAGGATACAAAAGAAGAATCCAAAAAAACAAATACACCTGATACAAGCAAGAAACCATCAACAAAGAAAAATCGGAAGCCATCGAAGCCGGAAGGATTTAAGGAGTTTGAATCGTTGGCAAAAGGAATTATTGAATCCGATGGCAATTCGTATTTTGAATGGCTACATGAAAAGCATCAGGAAATCATCTTGGAATTTAATGTGCAATATCGAAAACAGGTTACAGAAGTAGCGAATAAGAAGGGAGAGTGAAATAAATGCAAGATGCAATTGAAACCATAACCAATATCACGGATGGCATTAAACCAATTGCACCTGTATTAGCTGGACTTGTACTAGTTGTAATTGGTCTTATGTGGACGTTTGCTAAAGATCCGCAAAAGAAAGAAATGCATGTCGGATGGATGGTTAATGTAGGGATTGGTTTTGCCATTGTCTACTTGGCAGCTAGCCTTGTAAGTTGGTTAGGCGGACGCGTTGTTGGATTTTAAGCAGCATTTTGAAGCTATTTTCATTTTTAAAAGGGAGGGTGAAGTATGCGAGAAGGCGCAAATGGAAACTGTACGTATTTTATCAGTTATCTTTATGAAGATGGTGGCGGAAACGTGGATATTACACTAGAACAGCCTATACAATCAATTGACGATATTCGTGGTATTGAAAAAGCAATTTGTGATGAATTTAATTTAGACGATTCTGTCACGATTCAACATTTTAAACGATTGAATGAGTAGGGGGACTTCCATTTGTTGGGGGCCATTTAATCTGGAGAGGATGGGGAAAAATGCCAGTTACACACGATTTTGAAAAGGAATTAGCAAACAGGTATACGGCGTTGTTATCGGCAAAGGAAAAGGAAGTATTGTATCCAGATAATGAAGGATACAAATGGAAACGAGAGAAATTAGAAACACTATATCAAGATACTGTGCTGAAATCGAAGTATCCAAAGGAAAGGCTTAAAAATTTGGAAGAGGAAGTACAGAAAGAACAGGATAATCAAATGAATCAAGCTGAACAATTTAAGCAGGCTTATAAACAGGGTATTCTGCAAAAGTTACAATTTACAAAAGAAGAAACCAATTATAAGGATGCTTATAAGCAAGAGGTATTGAAGTCATTGAACAAAGAACCAAGTGAAAAGGAAACACCCCCTGATGAAAGCAAAAAAGGGGAGCAAGAAATGAAAGATTTTGAAGCAAAACATGGATACGAGAAAGTCTATATGTTAAAAAGAGAAGTTTTGGATGAAATAAAAGAAATGGATTTAACGCCTGTGCAAAAAGAAAAAGTAAATCAGATTGAGAAAGGTTTGGAGCAGGAAAGGTTAATGAAGCTTGGGAACAAGAAAGATAAAAATCAAGAAAACGACATGGAAATGTAGGGCTTCCGGTGGAAGTCCTTTTATGGAGGTGAAAGAAATGAAAAAAATGAAAGATACGTTGTTGACAAAAATAATTCCAGATAAACCCTTCCAGGCATTTAAAACAAGACTCCAAAAAGTAATAGCATACTCCGAAAAACGAATAGAGACACTGGAATTATCGGACGAACAGTTAAAACAATTGTATGACGGAATTTTGCCTTTCATTGAAACTAGTATTTACGCGGAAATGGAATATGTTATGGTGGCAATTCGTACCACCTATGATGTTGTTATTCAGCGGTTTGCAGGTGAAATTGAACAGAGTTTTAGAAAGAATCAAGTGGCGAAAGAGAGAAATAAGCAGAACAACCAACAAAACGGTATTCAAGCATTGGGTGGCCATAAGTCATTTTCCATGAATAAAAAAACTAGCGAATCTGAATCAGTGAATGAATCATCCAAGGATACAGAAATTCAAGGTTTTGTAAGATCCCGATTGGAAACGTATATGGCCAATGAGGAATCCTTTGCACAATTTGTCACGCATGTTACAACAAACTTTCAATCATTGCAGAAACAACGGATAGATGTGCTCATGATAAAAAATGATACGTATCAATCCTTTGAGATGCGTTTATTTGATGAAGGATTTATCTCCATGCATGGTTTTAAGGCAGTCTATGAACTACACAATCAATTAATCGAAACATTTTATACAAGGTTCGATGATTTGTTATTTGCCGGGGACGTTTTAAATACGGATGGGAAAATAAACGAACAAGTGCTTGTACCGGTTTTAAAGCAATTTCAGAAAAAATTGACTTCTAGGGGCGTTGGACATGAACAAGCAGAATGCCTATAAGAAACTTGTTTTTCAAAATATCGAAAATGCATTGGATGAATTGAATGCGGAAGATAAAGGGCACTATTACATTTGTAATTGCCCTGAATGTAATGAACAGGAAGCGTTCATGTATAAGAACAATCAGCGCTTTGTTCAGTGTAATCGTGAAAATCATTGCGGTTCCCGAATGATGCTTGAATTTCATGAAAAGGAGAACGTGGCAGCCTATGAACAAAAGATGGAAAAGCAGTATCCGAATTTGACACCTAAACAACGAGAAGCCTTGGATTGGACCACACGGGTTTTGTCATTTGCGAAAACCGGTCTAAAAAGTGAAACGCTAGATGATGGTTATCGTGGGCTATCCAAACAAGTAGCAAGATCATTTATTGCAGATTTACAGCATGAGGATATTGGACAGCATATTTTTCACAAAGCAACACCGTTACTGGGAAAAGATTATTCCAATAATAGCTGGGTGTGCAAACGAAATTTAATGTTTCCACTGTATGGAGAAGATAACACCTTAAACAGAGTGTTGTTCCGTTCCAGTATCGACGAAAGCATAGAACCAAAAGAAATACAGCTTATTTTAAATCCCTCTAAAGAAACGAGGGATTTTTTTATGGACATTCCGAACAACGCTGAAACAGTCGTTATCAGTGAATCGATATTAGATGCGCTCTCTTTTCGTGAAATTGATGAAAATGTAGGCTTGATTGCTTTAACAGGTGCATCTAAAACAAGAAAAGTTAAAGATTATGTCCGTGAACATCAGGAACTTTTTTCAGATAAACACACGGTCATTGCGATGGATGATGATACAGCTGGATGGAAAGCGACACGAGATATAGTTGATGTTTTAGAAGCGGAAAAAATAAATTGGTCTCTATTTGAATACTCACCAGATTGTAAGGATGCAAATGAGAATTTGCAACATAATCGTGATGCGTTTGAACGTCATTATAGGAAACTGAACCAGCGAAAAAAATCATTCCAACAAACACATGAAATGGACCTATAATTAGTAGCAAGGGATGATGCCGACTCGCATCATCCCTATATTATTAAATGCAACAAAAGTGAAATCTAAGAAATAGAACCAGAACAATTACGTGAAAAAATCGGACAGTTAATTCATTGTGATTTACATGGAGTATAACCAAGCAAAGATGCGGTTATGGGAGAATGAGAAGGAAGGGGTGATGCAGGTTGAATACGCATCAAATGTCATTGACAGAACGATTAAGTAATTGGAAAGTTATCAGCATAGTAGTTGCATCTATAGTTATTGTTGGATTTTTCTTTGCGAATTTCCTGTTACATTTCTTTCAGCAAGTGCTACACCTGCTGGAGACATTCGCTAGGCATCCTGAAAAAATAAATTTTAAGTCCTTCTCGGTGGATTGGCATTACCTTTTTATCTTTCAGAAAGAATGGATCGGGTTTTATGTTGGATTTTATGTTGTGGTTGGTATCAGTGTTATGAAGTTATTGTACAACATTAAAATGAACTATCAATCTATTAATCATGGGCAGCATGGAACGAATGAATTCGAGTCTGTGAAAAACATGAAAAAACAATATCAGATTATACCGGCTTCTAAAAAGGAGTATAACGGAAAGGGCGGTACGATTATTGGTGGTTTACACCAGGGTAACACGTATCACTTGTTAATTGATGATGCACCGGTACACACCATGGTAATCGGGATTACCCGTTCTGGTAAAGGGGAAACATTTGTTGTTCCGATGATGGATGTACAAAGCAGAGCAAAAGAGAAACCATCCATGGTAATTAATGACCCAAAAGGGGAGCTTGCAGGAGCATCCTATGAAACGTTAAAAGCACGTGGCTATGATGTTCACGTGTTTAATTTGATTCAGCATGACATGGGCATGGGATTTAATCCATTACAGCTAGTAATAGATTCATGGAAGCTGGGCAGGGTAGCTGATGCGCAAAAATATGCGAACAGTGTGGCATTCAGTTTGTATCACAATCCGAATGCAAAAGATCCGTTTTGGTCAAACAGTGCGAAGTCACTTGTGACTGCCATCATTTTGGCGTTGACAGAAGATATGGTGAAAATCGGCAAAGAAGAAAGTGTGACCATGTATTCTGTTGCGAATTTCCTATCAAGCAAAGGTAGTGACAATGACGAAGAAGGAAATAATGCATTGGATGACTTTTTTCAAGCACGGGGTGAGAATGATCCTGCACGAATGATGTATGCAACGAGTAATTTCTCTACTGGTAATACGAGAGGAAGCATTTTTAGTGTTGCGATGGATAAGCTGCAAATATTTACACTGGAACCAAACGCAAAAGTCACTTCACATAACAGCTTGGATTTAACAGATATTGGTTTCGGGAAGAAACCCGTTGCCGTTTACATTGCAACGCCCGATTCGGATAAATCGAATGATGTACTGGCAAGTATTTTCATTAGTCAGTTGTACCGCGTAAATTCGGAGAAAGCAACCAAAGGCAAGAATGGTAAGATGAATCGACATGTTCACTTTATACTTGATGAATTTGGCAATATGCCGCCTATTGATGGAAT
The DNA here is from genome assembly GCF_002216775.1 of Virgibacillus phasianinus. Taxonomy (GTDB): domain Bacteria; phylum Bacillota; class Bacilli; order Bacillales; family Amphibacillaceae; genus Virgibacillus_F; species Virgibacillus_F phasianinus. The sequence continues at coordinate 766,469 of NZ_CP022315.1, read as the reverse complement.
GGCAAGCATGGTAACAGTAGGTGCCGGACGAGGATTTCGTTATCACTTAATCATTCAAGCCTATTCCCAAGTGAAATCAGCATATGGGGAAGAATCCGATACGATTATTGGGAACTGTTCCAACCAGATATATATATTGACTGAAGATAAAAATACGGCAGAGCATTATTCCAGTATGCTGGGAACGAAAACGATTACGGATGTGAGCCGAAGTGGGGATTATCATTCCTTTGATAAGTCGCATAGTGAATCAACCAAGGAGCGCGCACTCTTAACATCGGATGAACTAATGCGATTAAAGGAAGGGCAGTCTGTGGTTATTCGAGTCAATAAACGTCAGGATAAAAAACGGAGAAAGATAGAACCAAAGCCTATTTTTAATAAAGACGAAACCAGTCATAAGTTCCGGTATGAATATTTAGCGGAGGAATTTGATACCAATCATTCGATTATGATGCTGCCAATCATGTCAGATAAGTACCATGACATGGACCTGCAAAACATAGTCTATTCCGCAAAATCCAACGAGGATGTATTCTTTAGAATGGCAGATGTGATGACAGAAAAGGCGTTTCACCGGTATAAACGAAGCATATTACAAATTGAACAAAGTCAAGGAAATCCGGACGAGGAAATGATGAAACAATTGCTGCAAGACATGGATAATTGGTCATTTTTGCATTACTTGAGTTTTATGGTGTACCACCCTTATTTTTCAAGACTGCATCTAAAGGTGATGGGGACGTTACAAACGTATTTACCAGAAGAAGTGATGGAAATATGGGAGAAGAAAGCAACGCAACGAATAGAGCAACAAATAGAGACGAATCAGGAAAATAAGGAACAACAAAAAGGTGAACAGTCAGATGAAAATAAGGAAGATGAAAAAGCTAAAAAAATGCGTGAAAAGGCAACGTCTTAATCGGAGGAGGAGAAAGAATTAATAAACCGAAAAACTATAGAGTAGAGTGGGATGTTATTGAGGAAATTGCTGTATTACATGAAAGTCAAGCAGGTTGGACAAAAGAACTAAATCTCATTAGCTGGAATGGGGATGAACCAAAATACGACGTTCGGTGGTGGAATCCCGATAAAACGAGGATTGGTAAGGGTTTCACGTTTACAGCAGGTGAATTACATTTGCTGCGGGATATAATTGTTCATAAAATGCCAGATATAGTAAATAGGGAAAGGTAACTATTTCCATAGGTCTGGAGGATTGATATACTATTACTAAAAGCAGAAACGGAGTGATAGTGTACGTTATGCGAAAACGATTCCTAGTAAGTTTAATAGTGATGTCATTTCTGCTGGTGTTAAGTGCATGTGGAGATGATGGGGAAGCGAAAGATAATAAAAAAAAGACAGAACCTGATAAACCAGAAGTCGGATTGAACAAAATAACACTTGATAAAATAGTAGCAAAAAAGAATGATAATGAAGCATTTTACTTATTGTTATTTGATGCAAATAAAGAGGATGTTAAGAAAACAAAATTTCTTGATGCTTATGATAAAGCTTTAAAAAAACAGGATATAACCGCATATTATTTAAACATGAATGATAAAGATAAAAAAACACTCGGTTCTTTAGAAAAAGAATTTAAACAACAATCTGCATCATCACATAATCCATTTGAGGATGGTGGGTTAACCGTTGTGTATGATGGAAAACTGGATTCTCCATTTGACTATTACGCAAAAGCTTGGGTCTTGAATATAACACTTGAACGTTTAAGTTCGGAAAAAGGTACCTTCTTACAAGATGATATGTACAATGATATTAAAAAAGGAATTCAATATAACCTTGATTATGTCAAAGAACATGATATTGAATTAACCTATTAAATATATATTTGAGCAAATAGAACTCACTGTCAGTGGGTTCTATTCTTTTATATAAAAGAGGTGAAACAGATGGATAAGGCATTTATAAAAAAGTTGTATGAAGATCTATCGGCCATTTTGGATTTATATAGTGGATGGTTGTATGATGATTTATTACGGAATATTGCCTGGGGGATTATTCAGTTATTAGTTTGGATTAATGATTGGGTTGAAGGTGTGGCGACTACTGTTGTTACTATTGGTGGATTATACGATAATCCTGCCATGCAGGATTTTGTGAAAACGATGCAGCCGGTTGCAGTGGCATTATTTGTTGTTTCGATAACTGTTCTTGGGTTTATGTTTATGTTAAACAAAATCGAAAAGCGAAATGAAATTGTGATGCACATTTTAATTGCAATCAGTGTGATTGTCATTCTTCCCACACTTATGACCATGATGGATGATTTATTAAATGTGGGGTTAGACGAATTAGATAAACCGGGAACCTTTTCAGATGACGTATTGAAACGTAATATTGCAGACGTTAAATACTACGTGGACAGTGGGTTTAACTATGCAAGTGGATTAAGTGAAGAAACCATGGTAGGGAATAAAAGTATACTTCCACATCCACCACATCCAAAAACAAAGGATATTGGTACCACGGACTACACCTTTGGGAATCAGCTAAAAAACCCTATTATGATTGAAATAAATGAAAAACTAGATGTATATGAAGCGAAACATTGGTTTGGTTGGGCATCCGAACCTTGGGTTGAAAATTTATCAAAGACTGGGGAGTATTTTTTAAAACATAGAATGATTTCTACCGGCGAGGGAGGTACTCGCATTGTTGAGTTAAATGAAAATACAGTTCCAGCAACAAATCTTGGACAACAAAGCTACTACCGTTATCACATCAATTGGGGGATTGCGATTGCGACACTTGCGGTAACTGCTTTTGCTTTGATGATAACGACGATTAAAATTGGGCGTGCTATGTTTGATTTAGCCTTTCATCAACTATACGCCATGTTTACTGCTGTAACGGATTTAACAGGCGGACAACGCCTGAAAAAGGTTTTGATGGAAATTGTTAATACGTTTGCTGTTATTTTTGTGATGATGGTGTTATTGCGGATGTTCATCATCTATGCCCAATGGGCAAACGGCTTAGAACGTCATATTGGTATTGTCGGTGTCATGCTCCTTTTAATTGCCGGTGCATGGGCATTGATTGATGCACCAGATATTATCCAACGAACCATGGGTGTTGATGCAGGGTTACGTTCAGGATGGCAAGCGATGATGGGAGCTTATGCTGGTGGAAAAATGGCTGGCGCAAGTGGAAGGATGACTGCTGAAACTGGTAAGAAGCTTGTTAAAATAGGAGGAAAAGGCGCTGGTGGTGCTATTGCAGGTGGTGTTGGTTTAACGAAAGGACTGCGCAGAAATCAAGATGTGAAACCAATGCCTTCCTATAAAGATGCAGCACCTCATTCCCGAAAAGGAGAAGGACAATTTTCTACTTCTGTTAATAGTAAAAATCCTGTACAACCACCGTCACCAAGCAACGGTCAATCGTTAAATACAAAGCAATTGAATCAACAATCAACAAAACCAAAATCGTCAACAAGTCAACGTGAACCGATGCCGAACATGCTACATTCATCAGAAAATGCGGTTGGTCGGACGCCAACGCCACCTGTTTCCCAACCGAAAGTGAATACCGGGGCAAGTACCGGACATATCCATCCAAAATCGAGGCATACATTAATTGGTGGAAACCGGACGGTGCAACGTGCCAGTCACTATCTGGGAAGGGCACACAATACCGGCTATGATGTAGGACAAAAAATCAGTGAATTCAAAGGTAGGATAGCCAAACCGAAACACACAAAGGTTCTGAAAAAGGGGTTGAGAGGTAATGAAATACGAGATTCCGAAAGAGATTAAAGCAAAGCCGAAAATTCTTGGGCTTGTAATGCGAGAGCTGGTCATATTGCTGATCAGCTCTCTTTTATTGTTAACGATATTACAGGATTTAGTGCACAGTGTGTTTATCATTCCCTACTTTGCAGTTGCAATTGTCGGAATGATTTATTTGCTGATGCTATCGGGCAGTAATCCAAAGAAAAAGAATTATGAATCGCTGATTCTATTGTTCCGGCATAAAAAAGGAACATTCCATCCAATAGATTTACACAAACAGCAAAATATTTATCTTCGAGAGAAAATTAAAGCACAAAGGAGGCCAAATCCTGATGAATCATTTGGAAGTAGTATCAGGTAAAGATGAACCAAATAATCAAACCTTAAATGGAGTAGAGTCGGAGATAAAAAAGCACGGGATGAAAAAGGGGAAATGGTTCCGTCGCAAGCCACAAAAGCAAGATCGACCAAATAAAAAAGCAAATACGAAACAAAAACTCTTACGGCAAACACCTGAAATTGTTCCATTTCTTCAAATATATGATGACCACATTCTTATGAAGGAAGGGGTTATGGATATTCTTCAAATACAGACACAAAACATTGATGCATTAAATGAAGCTGATTTGAATTATTTGTTATTGAAACGAACTCAGTTCTTAAGAAGTTATTTTCACTCGTATAAGGAGGTGATTCTCAACTTTCCGGCAAATACTAGTCCGCAACTCGCCTATTGGGAGAAGAAGAAGGAACAAACAACGAGTCCGATTCGATTGCAGTATATTGAACAAAAAATCTATGAATTTAAATTTTTAGAGCGAGAACGTTCCAATCGGGAGTTCTTCTTTTTTGTCTATGCCGAAGATAAGGATGCTTTACTTGACCGAAAACATGCTTGTATTCAGGGAATGCAGCGAGCATTTCCAGTGGAGGAATTATCCCGGGAAAAAAAGAAACAAATTCTATTTCTGTTAAACAATCAAAATACCAAAATATAACGAAAGGTTGGGAACATGATGTTGCAAAAACAACAAACAAAAACAGAGGACAAACCAAAACGTCCGCCATTGGATAAAGATTTTGTAACAGCTATTCAACCACAAGGCGGTATATCTTTTAAAGATAAATATATAAAAAAAGGGGATGGGTATGAAACCTGTATCCATGTTTGGGATTACCCTTCTAATGTCGAGGTTCTTTGGATGGATAAATTGATGTCCATGTATGATGTAACAGTTGTAACCGATATTTCTACGATGAATCAGGACGAAACTATCAGTGCAATTAACAAAAGCATGGTGGAACAAGATGTACGTTTTCGAAGTGCTAACCAGGAATCGGAACGAATGGATGCCCAACGTGGCTATAAGGAAATGGAAGATTTATATCAAAAAATAAGTGAAGCAGGAGAGGTTATTAAATTAATGCATATTCGTTTATTTGTTGCTTCCCCAACGATATCGGAATTAGAACAAAAGGTGAATCGAACGATTTCGAAGTTGCAATCTATTGGATTTAAAGGGCAGGTTTTCCTCAATGAGTCCTTCTGGGAGTGGCAAGCATTGTTTTTACCTTATGAACAGCAACTTGCCTTTCCGAATAAACGAGAAGGAAAAGGGCTCCCTGCCATTACCCTTGCCTCGGGACTCCCGTATCATTTTTCAGAGTTAAATGATCGAACAGGGAGTTACCTTGGAACATCGTTTACAGGTGGGAATGTATTGTTTGATTTATTTCATCATGACAAATTAAGACGATTTTATAATGCAGTTGTCGTTGGAAAAATGGGCGCTGGGAAGTCAACCGCACTGAAAAAGCTATTAATGGATAATGAAGCGCGTGGCAATTTTATTCGTGGCTTTGATGTCACAGGAGAATTTAAAACATTGGTGCAATCCGTGCGAGGACAAATGATAGGGTTAGATGGGAGTGACGGCATTATTAATCCATTGCAAATATACAAAGCAGAGGACAATCACGATAAAAAAAAGGATGAGGAACTGAGTTTTATGCAACATATATCCAAAGTAGCAAAATTCTATACCTTTCTTGCCGTGAATCCGTCACAAGAAGAAAGTGAAGAATTTAAAAAGATTCTTCGGTTGTTTTATGAGTCACTGGGATTCATGAAAAAAATGAAAACAACTGGTGTTACAACACTTACGAACGAAGAGTATCCGGTTTTTAGTGATTTGTTGGCATTTATCCGTGAACATTTATATGAAAACACCGAAAGGAGAATCATACGCCGTGAAATATCAGTTTCCCGTGTGAATCGACTGGAAAAAATTGAACTAGTCATTGACAATCTGGTGCATAGTTATGGTTATTTGTTTAACGGTTATACCACTGTCCCAGACATCACGAATGAACAGGTTATCTTTTTCTCGATTCGTAGTTTAACGGGATTGGAAAAAGGTGTATTTAATGCCCAGATGTATAATGTATTGAATCTCATTTGGGATAACTTAATTCAGATTGGTGCACCACAAAAAGAAAAGTTGTATCGTGATGACAGATTTTTGGAAGATGATGCCACGCGTTTTCTGATTATGATTGATGAAGCACATCGACTTATCAATGCAGAAAATATGTTGGCCGTTTCCTTTTTAACAGACTTCGCTCGTGAAGCTCGAAAATATTTTGGTGGTTTAGTATTAGCGAGTCAATCTATTCGTGATTTTGTGCCTGATCATTCCGACACAGATACCGTGACGAAAATCCGCACGTTGTTTGAACTCACCCAATATAAATTTGTGATGCAGCAAGATTCCAACACATTAGATGCTTTACGAACCATCTTTGAAGGACAACTGACGGAAAGTGAGTTGGACCATGTACCGCAGCTACAACAAGGGGATTGTTTACTTTCGATCAGTGGTGTAGGAAATTTGATGCTATCCATTGAAGCATCAGACGAAGAATTGCGATTGTTTGAAGGGGGGTTATAACGATGTCAGGGCGGAAAGAACGAGGTAGTTTAGTAGAAAAAGATCCGTATAAACGTATGTTTAATAAGTTTATATTCTTGTTAATGATTGCGATTTTGACAGTCGCTATGTGTGTGTGGAAATGGACATCTGACGAACCGGAAAAGCAAAATCCCGAAGAATTATTCAAGGAAACAACAAAAAAAGAACAACGGATGGAAAAAATGGAAGGGCTAAATGAGGAGAAAATCAAGCAGGCTTTGGAGGATAAAAACACACCAAAAACAACCCATCAGGTTGATCAAGAGAAAATGAATGTAGACGAAAAGTCAGCGAATACGAATGATTTAGAAGAAAACTATCAAAATGCATATGGGAAACAGGTAGTAACCGAAGCAAAGGAGCAAGCAAAAAAAGGGCTTGCTCTTTATTTATTGCAGGTGTCCGATTGGGAGGAATGGAAAGGGGTTGTGACAGATGCATATTTGAAGAAAATGAAGCCAGATATTCAGCAAGCAAAAGATCAACATGTGAAACGAACGATTGAAAAAATGGAGTTGTTTGCTTCCAATAATCCTCAAAAGAACATGATGACATTTGGTGTATTTATTACATGGCATGTCACCATTGATGGAAAAACAACCAATAATCCAATGCAATTGTATTACATTACGTTGAAACAGGCAGATGGAAAATGGCTTATTTCAAACGTCGTTACACCAAATCAACAAGCGATGGAAGGAACCGAAGGGGAGGAGAAGTCATGAAAAACCTTTGGAACATGGTAAAGGGTTTGGTGAAGAAAAAAATCATGCTATGGATTGCAGGATTTATTGGTGCAAACGCCGTAACAATTTTAGTTGGTGTCATCTTATTAACCATTTTGCTTGCGATCATTGGCGTATTAAGTGGCAGTGTAGACCATCAACAATCTCAACAATCGGATAGTAAAGCTGGCTATGTTTGTTCGCCAACCGGAGAAATAAACATGAAAAAGTGGAAGAACATTTTCCACGATAAAGATCGTTCTGGTGCATTAAAAGGATATGGAGATGAAATACGGGCTTTGTCAGAAAAACGAGGTATTGACCCTGTTTTATTTGCAGCGGTTGCGATGCATGAGACAGCTTGGGGGAAATCATCCGCGGTACGACTGAAAAATAATCCGGGCGGCCTAATGAATCCGAATGGTAGTGGATTATATGTGTTTGACACGATGCAGGAAGGATTAGAGTCGATGGCACTTACATTGTACAACCGAATTATTGTCGATGGTTTGGTAACGATTGAACAATTGGGGAGTGTGTATGCTCCTATTGGTGCGGCCAATGACCCGAACAATTTAAATGTTCATTGGGTACCAACCACCAAAGAAATTGCTCAAAGGTTTGGTGGGTTAATCATGAATTGTAAGACGGTGGATCACATTGATATGGGGGGGATCGGTAATAAATCATGGGTATCCCCACATACCAAAAACATTACGTCTGGTTTTGGGTATCGTTCAGGGTGTGGAAATTGCTCGTCCTTTCATGCAGGTATCGACATAGCAAGTGCCGGTATACGAAGTACGCCGATAACCGCATTTATGGACGGGGAAGTGATTGTGAGTAAGGCGCAAGGTACAACGTTTCGTTCCTCCTTGAGTAATATGGGAAAGGGTTATGGATGGGTTGTAGTGATTGATCACGGAAATGGCATGCATACCCGATATGGACACATGATGCAAAAAGGCATTCCCGTTGGAACGGATGTAAAAGCTGGTGATGTTATCGGGCGTGTCGGTTCAACAGGGTCTTCAACGGGTGTACACTTGCACTTTGAGATACTTATGAATGGAAAAAGAATAAACCCAATGTCCTATGTTAAACCATTTTTAACCGGAGGTAACGGGTCATAAAAGGAGTGGTGATAACTTGAAAAATAAATTAAATCGGGGAACCGAAAACAAGGTATATATCGGAATAATGATTGTCGCTGGACTTGTTCTCGGCGTTTTTTTTACGTCCAAAACATGGATGTATGATGATACGACTATTGAGCAAACTCCCTTCAATGAATCTATTGGTGGGTTAAGTCAAACAACTGTTGTTCTTCGGGATTGGGAATTTAATCCTGCCAATCAATTGATGGAAGTCACATTGGAAACCGTTCATACCGGAACCGATGTGGTGGAACCAACATTTACCTTTGAATCAAAAGGAAAGGAATCCGGTGCAACATATCCGGTAAACAAAGTGTATGAATCCGTCAACCTGATGGTGATTCAAATTGAACAAGTTCCAAAAACCTATCAGGCTATTGGGTTGTTTGTAACGGAACATCGGGATGAAAAAATACTGAAACAAGCGTATGAAAAACAAGTTATGCACGACAGTGATGTAGCAACAACTGCAACCAATGAGATAACAGCATCGGAAATACCAGAGCCAGAAGAAATTGTCTTAGTAGGTGATTACCGAAAAATTGATACCAATCAATCATTGGTTACGAAGACGGAAGAAGCGTATCAAAAAGAGACGATACGTGCAGACATGAAACGAATTAAGCACCAACTTTCAAAACTAGTGGAAGAAAGTACCCCTTTCCAGGAAAAGTTAATTATGACATTAAAGCAAGAAAAAGAAGAGTTGCGACAAAAAATGAAATTCGAGACAAAAGAAGAACAGTCTGAAACCAAGAAGGAAATGAATCATAAAAAAGATGCCATTAAAGATGCAAAAGAAGAGATAGAAAAGCTTCAAGAAAAGATAAAGGAACTCAAAGACAAGTACAAAAATCGCGAAAAAAAACTTGATGCATTAACACAGAATAAGGTGGAAGATCAGCAACAGAAGAACGAAGAAACGAATGCAGTTGATGGGAAAAATGCCAAAAAAGATGTACCAAAAAATAAAGCTGATAAGAATAATAATCATCCCCAAAAAGTCGTCCAAGGATAAGAAAAGGTCTGAAAAAAAGAAGAAAGATAAAAATAAAAAAGATGCTGAGTCCTCAAAAAAGGATAAGAAATAAGCTAAGAAACTGTACGCCATATGTACGCCTTTGCTAAAAAAAATGACATGCAAGGGAAAACTAGGCACTGCCTAGTCCATCACGCTATGTGATGGCATTTTCCCCTTATCCTGTTCAACACTCTCCGTACTTTCGTGCAGAGAGTTTCCTATATTATTCATTACGAAAGGAAGTTGACAAGATCGACGTTTAGTTACGAAATATAAATGCGGTAGATATTACGTTTACACGCAAAAAAAATGAAAAGGATGAATGAAATGGACGTGAAAATTCGTGATTTACATGCAGGTGCGATGCAAGTTTTATTAGAAGAAGCTAAGAAACAAAAAGTATCACGGAATGAATTGTTAAAAAGACATATTGAAGATTTAGCAACATTTAACGGGATGAAAAATGCAGAAAGAGATTTGGAGAGGGCAGTAGGAAGAGCCGGTGATGCATTAGAAATTACGTACAGACGACTTGATCAGTTGGAAGAACAATCGTTAAAAATGTATTTACTTTTAACCATTGTTTTGGATGTTGACCCAGAAGAAGTGGATGAATATTTAGAAGGAATGTTCCATATAAAACGGAAAGGTGATCATACGGATGGGTAATACAAAAGATCGGTTACATGTACGATTGAAATCAGACACAATCGAATCAATAAAAACCATCGCTTGTGAAAAAGATGTATCACAAGCTGACGCTATTACACTTGCAATCGACCACTACTATGCTGAACGAAAAGAAGAATACGCAGCTTTAAAACGTATGGTTGCATATGTAATTGATGAAAAAATGGAAAGTATGATTGAAAAAATAAACAAGCTGCAAGTTACTGGCAATGTAATTGATCGAGATACAAAAATTCTGCTTGAGTTTATGAACCATTATTACTTGGTGAATAAATTTAAAGACCTGGTGACAACCGACAAATATAAAACAGAGGGGTTGCGGGATGCAGAAGATTTAATACAAAAACGTATTCACAAACAACGGAAGAAAAAACTTGATTATGAAAAACGGAAGGAACAAGAAAGGCTGTAATAAAGTATGAGTCCTGCGGTTGTATTACGTAGTAAATTTGTTACATCTCAGTCCAATGCATTTAATGATTATATTAATTATATGGATCGTGATGATGCAAAAAGTCATGTTCATCTCAACGAATCATCCAATAATAAGGATGATTTTTTTGTGTTCCATGATTTTATGGACTACATGGGAGATGAAGAAAAGCGGGGGGAATTGTTTACCAAAAATAAAGATGCATTAAGTTTAGATGAGAAAAAAGACTTAAAGAAACAATTTCAAACAGGACAACATCATGAGTCACCAATGTGGCAGGATGTGATTAGTTTTGATAATGACTGGTTGGCAAAACAAGGAATTTATCATGCCAAGGAACACACAGTGGATGAAACGAAAATACGGGAAGTGGTACGTAACACAATGGATATAGTGTTGAGGTCAGAAGGAATGGAAAATTCCGCTATCTGGACAGCATCTTTGCATTATAATACGGATAACATTCATGTTCATGTAGCTTCAACGGAACCGCATCCAACACGTGAGCGAATGAAAGTATTGGATAAAGAAAGTAATACCTGGCACGAAGAATACCGTGCAAAACGTAAACCAAAAACGCTGGACAAAATGAAATCGAATGTGGCGAATATGTTGATGGATCGAACGCATGAACGAAATAAAATTGATGAGCTTGTTCGGGGAACAGTTCATGAGAAAAAGGAGAAACACGTGTCTTTATCAACCTATCGTAAAACGAATGAGTTGTTCCAAGAAGCGATGAAACGTCTCCCGTCGGACAAACGCCAATGGAAGTACGGGTACCAGTCTATTCATGAAGCAAGACCGTATTTAGATGAAATAACGGATATTTATTTGCAACAATTTCACGGAGATAAGATGAACGAATTGCATCAACGACTGGATGATGAAGGAAATGTGATGAAGGAAATGTACGGTGATGCAAGTGACTATGATGAGTACAAACAAAACAAGCTTGATGATCTGAAAAAGCGAATGGGGAATGCGGTTCTTTCTGAAATGCGTGCTTGTAATAAGGAACAAAAGACAGTTGCTTTTCAGCAAAAACGATTCCATGAACAAGGAATATCTAATTATGCTTGGAACTCGATTCACCGATATTATCCCGGTACGTCGTTCCATGTTTCCATGGTGAAATTAACTAAAGCAATGCGAAAGACGTTTCAGGATTACGAAAAAGAAAAGAACCAACGAGAGTTTGATCATATTATGGACGGGTACGAAATGTAACATACAAGGATTGTTAAAGGGAAGGAGAGAAACAACAACATGAAAGATATGTATACACTGATAACCGATTACGAAGCACTCTTATTACTATTAATAGGAGTGCTATTGTTTGTATTGTCCATTTTTCCAAATATTATGAAGGTGGTTAAACGAAAACAACGCTATCGATTAATGAAACGTTCTGGAATAAAAGACATTGACCAGATGCAGGGGTATCAGTTTGAAGAATACCTGAAAGTGTTATTCAAAGGGTTAGGATATCGACCAATCGTTACCAAAAAGTCAGGTGATTATGGTGCGGATGTGGTACTCAAAGGAAGAAATAAAATCGTTATTCAAGCAAAACGATATGGTTATAAACATAATGTCAGCATGGATGCAGTACGTGAAGTATTTGCTTCCATGTTTTTTTATAAGGCGGATGAAGCATGGGTGATTACAAATTCCTTTTTTACAAAACAAGCGATGATTTTGGCAAAAGCATGTGGCGTGAAATTACTAAACCGGTATGAATTAGAAGAGTTTATTGTCAAGATTAATCCGGCACAACAACCAAAACAATTTACAAGAAAAAGGAGCGATTTGCATTGACAGTTACCGTACTAGCGGAAAAACCAAGTCAAGCTACATTATATGCGGAAGCATTTCAAAACGTCAGCAAAAAAGATGGATATGTGGAGGTGAACGATCCCCGTTTCTTTCAGGGGAAAGCATTTATCACGTGGGGATTTGGCCATCTAGTGGAACTGGTTTCGCCGGAAAACTATAAGGAAGAATGGAAAAAGTGGAAGCTGGAAAACCTGCCAATGTTCCCGGAAACATTTCAGTTTCAAGTTGGGAAGGATAAGAAAAAGCAGTTTATCATTGTAAAGCAACTACTAAAACAATCGGATGAAATAATCGTCGCAACGGACTGTGACCGAGAAGGGGAAAATATCGCCCGTTTGATACTAAAACTAGCCGGAGTATCCTATAAACCAACAAAACGCTTGTGGATTAACTCATTGGAAGTGGATGAAGTACAGAAAGGAATGAAACAGTTAAAAGATGGTCAAAACTATATCTCTTTGTATAAAGAAGCTCAGACAAGACAATTCAGTGACTGGCTGGTAGGGATGAACGCTTCCCGTCTATATACCTTGCTTTTACAACAAAATGGGTTGAAAGGTGCTTTTAGTGTTGGCAGGGTACAAACGGCAACGCTCTGTTTGTTATATAAGCGCCAACAGGAAATTAAAAACTTTGTTTCCCAGCCGTTCTTTGAGTTGGCTGGAAATGTACAGGTGGAAGGAGGCGCGTTTGATGCAAAAGTAAAGCAACGATTTGGTACCAAAGAAGATGCGAAAAGTACCGTGGAAATTCATAACTTAGTACGGGGAAAAAACCAAGGGAACATTCAACAGGTGACACAAGAGCAAAAGAAACTGAAGTCGCCAAAGTTGCATTCGTTGTCTACGTTGCAAGAAATTGCCAATAAAAGGTGGAAATACAGTCCGTCGGAGGTGTTAAAGTTGGCACAATCGTTGTACGAGAAAAAAATGTTATCCTATCCACGAACGGACAGTCATTATATTACAAACAATGAATTTGCTTATCTAAAACATAATCTTGCAGCATATCAATCCTGTTTAAATATAAACACGGAAGTCGTTTATCCTGAATCACGGAAGCGTTATGTGAACGATTCCAAAGTACAAGAGCATTATGCCATTATTCCAACTAAACAAACTGCCAAAAAGAAGGATTTAAGCAATAAAGAATGGAATATTTATCAGGAAGTGGTTGCGACAACACTTGCCATGTTTGCTGGGGACTACGTATATGAAGAAACGAACGTGGAAGTGAATGTGAACGGGATTTGTTTTGGAAAGACCGGAAAAGTGGAGCAGGAGAAAGGATGGAAAGCACTCTTTCAAGCGGAAAAAACAGATGCTAAAAAAGAGGATGAGTACAAAACATACGCTGTTCTCCCGTCCATACGGGAAGGAGAAGGCTGTACGGTAATGATTGATCTGTCCGAAGGGCAGACAAAACCGCCGAAAGCCTATACCCAGGGACAATTGATTAACGTCATGAAAAACGCTGGAAAAGAAATCGAGGATGAAACCTTACAGCACACGTTGAAGGAACAAGAAGGGATCGGAACCGAAGCGACAAGGGCAGGTATTATTGATACACTCAACAAGCAGCACTATATTGAGATAAAAAAGAACAAGGTTTCTGTCACCCATAAAGGTAAAGTCCTTTGCCAAGTAGTGGAAGGAACTGTATTATCGAGTCCTGAAATGACTGCGAAATGGGAAAGTTATTTGCATAAAATCGGACAGCATGAGGGTTCGCAAGAACACTTCATCACCAAAATAAAACAGATGCTAGAATCCTTGATGGACAGTGCACCAAAAAAGATGAAAACATTAGAACAACAGTTTCATGCAGCAAAAGCAGAATCCAGTATCGGGGATTGTCCGGTATGCGGTGCGGAAGGAGGGAAAATCGAGGATAAAGGAAAGTTTTATGGTTGTTCCCGATATCGGGATGGATGTACTTTTACTTTACCGAAAAGGTTTTTAAGCAAAACGATCAGCGAAGCAAACATGAAAATGGTACTAGCAGGAAGTAAAACGAACTTGATAAAAGGATTCAAGAGTAAAAAAGGAAAAACCTTTGATGCGTATTTGCGTTATGATCATACAGAAAAGCGATTAAAACCAGAATTTAAGAAAGGATAATGGAGCATGGATTTGTACGTGAATGGAGAATATAAAGTAGTGGATATTGGCTATGTGAAGGAAATCAAAGATGTGAGCGTCGTGTTTATCGTAAACAATGGGGATGTCGAAATCGAGGTTGATGATGTGACATTGGATGCCATTCAAACGATTTACCAAGCAGATGAAGAAGCATTGATTTCATTGGATGTGAAAAACAAAATGGTTATTTTAGATGGTGAACCGACAGCTTCATGAAAGCTTATGGAACAGACTTCCAATACGGGAGTCTTTTTTTATTTTGCATAAAAAGGAGGTGATGAAAGCGTGAAGAGTGCCTATAAAATCGTTTCAACATTCGATTCAGCATGTCCGGCAACACTTGTACTGACCGATGAGGAAACGGGCAATGAGGATGAACGTAGAATCTGGAATCCAGATCCTGATGGCAAAGATGATTTATATGTCTGTTTGTATAATCCCTATCAGCACCATGTGCAGGAGTCTGATGCAATAGAGGATTTGCTGGATGTATATCACATGGAAGAAGTGTTGATGCCTGGTATGTATCAACACTTGCAAACCCCCTGTTTGATGGGCAAGAACCGTTGACACTTGAATTACTGGAAAGTGATTTTTCCTTGCATCCGGCGGAAATCCTAGAGGATGAAGTCAAATATGATGCGATGAAACAACAGGAATCAACAAAAAACAAGCAAATGAACCATGATATGGAGATGTGGGGGCTCCCGGTTGGGAGTCCTTTATTCCTATTAAGAAAGGGTGAAAACTACATGGATGCTGATAAAAGAGAATTGTATATTGGAAACCGTGAAGTATATTTGATTCAGGGATTGGAATTGGATGTGGAGTTTGATTATATTTCACAGGAAGAACGAATGGAAGCAATCGTTGAATTGGAAGATTATATTCAAGAACAGAAGATGCAGCCGGTTAAGTCCGATGATGGATATGTGAAAGTAAAGGAAGATACCATCATCTATGTTGCAGCGACATGCGAGATGGATTATGCGGCAAGTTTTGAGGAATGTCACAACCCAGAGAAAGATCATCGAACAGAGCGTGTCTTAGATCAGTTTTATGATGAATGTCTTACGTTTTGGAATAGGGAAGAAGATAATTCCTCCGGCTTTGTGCTGGCTAAAAGTCCGAAAGAACTTGCCATACAGGATGTTGCTTTTTTGGAACATGATCCAACCGTTCCGAACGGGGAGTTGCTAGATGCAAAAAACAAACGAACGTGGTTACAAGGCAAGCGGGATCAATTGTTCAACCGGAACACAAAAGAACAAACACATGATATGGATATGTAATGGTGGCTTCTCTTTAAAAAGGGAAGCCTTTTTATTTTTAACGAAAGGATGAACTGCATGAAACGAAAAACATTTGAACAAAAACGGGAAGAAGTAAAGCAATTAACAGAAACGATGGATGCTTCCATTGATTCATACTTTCAAAGTGAAGAGAAAATGGCAGACTATCTGGAATTTATGATGCAGTTTCATAAGTATTCGCTGCGTAATTCTGCCTTGATTCAAAGTCAGTTTGAGGGAGCACAAGCGGTTGGAAGCTATAACTTCTGGAAAGAGAAAGGGTTTCAAGTGCAGAAGGGAGAAAAGGCTCTTAAAATCCTTGTACCGAACAAGTCTGTATCAAAGTTTAAAAATGCAGAAGGTAAGTGGAAAAACTTTAAATATGCGACAGATCAAGAAAAAGAACAGGTTGAAAAAGGGGATCTGGAAGAGCGAAAAAGCAGACTTTTCTTTTCTATTGGAAGTGTATTTGATGTAAGTCAAACGAATGCAAAAGCAAGTGATTTGCCGGAGATTTTTCCGAACAAATGGATGGAAGGAGACGTGAAACATTATGATGAGATGCTTGAATCCATGTATAAAATTGGGGAACAATTGAATGTTTCAATTGGGGAACCATTCGAAGAATTAGGTGCAGCAAAAGGAGCCTTTTATTATCCTATTAGTGATAAAAATAATGGCCATATTGGATTGAATCCACGTAATGGTAAGCTGCAAAATGTGAAAACATTGCTGCATGAATTAGCACATGCCAAGCTGCATAATCCAAAGGATACAGATTATAGAACAATGCCAGCAGAGGAAAAAGAGTTTCAGGCGGAAATGACAGCATATGCGGTAGCAACCTATTTCGATATTGATACGAGTGACTATTCGTTACCTTATTTGGCGAATTGGACACAGGGGAAAGAAATGGTAGATAAAAATAAGTTGCTGCAAGATGTACGGGAAACGGCTATTGAATTTATTGATGTCATGGAACCAGATCTGGTCAAAGAACGTGAGAATGAACACACGCAGGTATCTATGAATAACTATTCAGATGGCCTGTATTGGTATGAAATGCAACACCGTCCTGTTTCGTTAGGGTGCCAACCAAGCGGGTTTAGTGATTTTGATGATGATAAAGGAAAGTATGGAATCGTTGCATATGACAGGGGATTAACAGACAAGGAATTAAATGACTTTGAGCTGAAGAAATGGGACGTGGAGAAACAAAACAAAGTGAATAAAGAACAGAAACAGGAAATCGAAATGGGGATGTGAGGGCTTCCGGTTGGAAGTTCTTTTTTTATTATGTAAATGTATCCCTCCTTCATATTGGTAGGTTTGGCTCGTGAATCGTGACCGCCAAGGCTTCATGTCAAACCGACTATGATTCTATTACACCCCACCAATTAGTTCAAAAGGAAGTTTTCCATACTATTATTGATATATTGAATGTAATAATTGATACCTTTTCTTACATTCGGATAAATATATTGTCAGTGTAAGGTTTTGAATAAAAAACACGATACTTGGTTGTAAAATTATGATTGATTATTAATAACATCTACCATAATAGGTCCGGATAAAGTGGAGTAACATTAATTCATTATTTACCCAGGGTGAAATATGATATATTGTAAATAATCATTGAAATGTAAATAATTTCTAAGGTGGGTCATTATGTTTTCGGTGCAAACTGCTTATTACGATTTAATTGGAATGACAAGCTTGATAAATTTAAAAGACAATAAAAAATATTCAGCAGTTCCGGTTTATCCTTTAGTTAGAGACTTGTGTTTAATAATATATCAAATTAATAAAGAAATTTTAGATAACTCCATTGAACTAGATCCTAATATAAAAAAGATTCGGCACCGAGTTAAGTTATATCAAAAGAAGAATAATTTTAAAGTGTATGAAAGTATAATAAATGACCATATTCATCAGTTTGGTAAAGATATTGATAATTTAGGATTTTATTTGGATGGTGAGCAACTAGTAGGGAGCACAATATACACTACTTACATATTTCAAGATACTCAACTTTTCGCCAAAAATCCGAAAGAAACGGGTAGAAATGCATACATATTTATGGAAAAAGTGGGGGAAACCGTCGCGGTAATTGTAGAAAAACTCATAGAAAAATCCAATTATGCTTTATCTCCATTAGAGATTCCTGCGTTTGTGTATAATGATGATAAAGCTTATACAGAAAAAGATATTCTAAACAAGAATTTTTTTGTGAATGATCAGAATAAAAATGTCTTATTAACAAGATTAGTGATTAGTCTCCAAGAAGCTTCTACCTGTATCTGGTTATATAATGGCGTTCCTAGGGCTAATAATTTCCAAGTAGATAACTATATTTTACTAAGATTGTTGTCAATTAAAGCTGATGAAGTAATGGATAACTTGAAAAATATGCAAACCTTTTTGACTGATACTTTTATGCAAGTGGATAAAGTACTTGATTTTAAAGTATCATGTTTAATAAATGAATTTGATAAAGAATTGTGTGATGAATGCAAGATTCTACGAAATATGATTCATTACAATGCACAGGATACTAATTTTATTGACTATGTAGAAGGAAAGTTAAGTAATGAGAGCAACTATATAAACAATTTCACCACCAAACTGGTTAAACACTATATGGAGCCCTTAAGTGAATTAATTTCAGATTACTTAAAGATAAATGAAAAGAGAAGCATGAATGATTTGGAGAAGATAGCTAGGAGATTACTTTCAATAATTAAAAGGGATAAATTTAAAGAATTATCAAAATGAGTATAAGTTGAATACAATAAGAGTAAATTTGATGGAAAAGTATAGGATGACAAGGATAGACATGAAAAAGGTCCCAATAGATTACACTCTATTGGGACTTGTTCATTTTGTTGATTTTAAAGGGTTATAAGTATCCCATTTACTTATTCCAAAATCAGATGTAAAATTATAGTAAATATATCCTATATTGAGGTGGTATTTTGAAGTATGGTTATGCGCGAGTTTCATGTGTGGATCAAAATTTAGATCGTCAGCGCTCGTCTCTTAAAGAAGAGGGCTGCGAGATGATTTGGGAAGAAAAAATGAGCGGCGCAACAACTAATCGTCCAGTCCTTCATGACTTACTAGATAAAGTTAGTAAAGGAGACATTATTGTGGTACAAAGTTTGGATCGAATTAGCCGATCGACCGTTGATTTACTGCAACTCGTTGATGAACTAAAAGATCAAAGTGTCTCTTTACGTTCGATCAAAGATTCTTGGTTTGATATGACAGATGAAAATCCTTTTTCAGGGTTTTTATTAACAGTTATGTCTGGATTGTCCGAATACGAACGCAAAATGATCCGCATGAGACAACAGGAAGGGATTAAACAAGCAAAATTTAAAGGGAAGTTTAAAGGCAGGGTGAAAAAATATACGGAAAAGCATCCTGGAATGAATCATGCGATTGAGCTGTATGAAAAAGGTGACAGGACTGTTAAAGAAATTTGTGCAATCACTAAAGTTGGTCGTAGTTCATTCTACCGTGGATTAAAGAAAAGAGAAGAACAACAATACGTAAGTGGAAAAAAGGAGAAAATGACATGGTAAACTTTCAAGAAAAGGTTAATTTTTTATGGACAATTGCAGAAATCTTACGAGGGCCATATAAGCCTGAAGACTATGGTAAAGTTATTTTACCTATGGCGGTTTTACGTCGTTTTGATAACGTACTAGAAGATACGAAAAAAGACGTATTAAAGAATTACGAGAAATTCAAGCACTTACCTGAAGACGCTCGAGACGAAATATTGAACAGAAAATCAAATCAGCTTTTTAATAATACAAGCAACTACGACTTCAACAAACTCCTCAATGATTCCGATAATATTGCAGAAAACCTTCGAGATTACATAAATGGTTTTTCAAAAGTCGCGCGTGACATTATTGAGTACTTCGACTTTGATAAGCAGATTGAAAAGATGGATCGTAACGATCTCCTTTACTTGACAGTAAAACGTTTTGCAGAAGTTGATTTACACCCTGATGTCATCTCAAATCTAGAAATGGGCTATATTTTCGAAGAATTGATCCGACGTTACTCGGAACATGCTGAGGCTGGTGATCACTATACACCTCGAGAAGTGGTACGCCTTATGGTTGGACTCATGTTTAACGATGATGATGAAATTTTAACTAAACCAGGTATCACCCAAACGCTTTATGATGGTTGTGCGGGGACAGGTGGCATGGGATCCATTGCGCAAGAATATTTAAATGAGCTGAATAGTTCAGCCGAGTTAGAGTTCTTCGCTCAGGAAATTAATGAAGAATCGTTTGCGATGTGTAAGGCTGACACTCTTATTAAAGGAGAAGAAGCACAGAATATTCGTTTTGGCAATACGTTAACGCGTGATGCATTTCCAATGAAGAAATTCGACTATCTTATTTCCAATCCACCGTATGGAGTTGAATGGAAACCCTCAGAAAAAGTAGTGCGACAAGAACACGAAGATTTAGGTGTGAATGGTCGTTTTGGCGCAGGATTACCTCGTATCGGTGATGGTCAACTATTGTTCTTGCAGCACCTAGTATCGAAAATGAAACCAGTCAGTGAAGAGAACCCGAAAGGCTCTCGCTTAGCGATTATTATGAACGGATCACCATTGTTTACAGGGGATGCTGGAAGTGGAGAAAGTGAAATTCGTCGCTTTATGATTGAAAATGATCTTGTAGAAGGAATTGTTGCTATGCCAACAAGCCTTTTCTACAATACGGGCATTTCCACGTATATTTGGATTTTAACCAATAATAAAACTGCGTGGCGTAAAGGGAAGATACAGCTTGTCAATGCCGTAGATTACTATCAGAAGATGCGTAAAAGTATGGGGGAAAAGCGTCATGAGATTTCGCCCGAACAGATCAATGAAATCATTCGCATATATGGTGAGTATAAAGAGGCAGAGAACGTAAAAATCTTTGAAAACGAAGACTTTGGCTATCAAAAAATCTTTGTTGAACGACCTTTAAAACTCAACTATAAAGTTGATGACGAACGGATCGATCGTCTGCATGACCAAAAAGCTTTCCAAAACCTTGCGAAGTCGAAGAAAAAGGGTGAAGCGGGGTTAAAAGAAGAGGAAGCTGGACATAAGCAGCAACTAGCAATCATTGAAGCATTACAGACGTTGAATGATGGTACACTATATAAAAACCGTGAGACATTCACGGAGAAATTGAAAACGACGTTTACAAACATAGGACTTGATATGAAAGCTCCGTTACAGAAAGCGATTCTTGCAGCACTTTCTGAAAAGGACGACACTGCCAATGTGTGTCTGAAGAATAAAAAAGGCGATCCTGAACCTGACTCAGACTTACGAGACACGGAAAACGTGCCGTTAAAAGAGAACATACATGATTACTTTGATCGAGAAGTTTTACCACACGTGCCTGATGCGTGGATCGATGAAGAGAAAACAAAGATAGGTTACGAGATTCCGTTTACGAGACACTTCTATAAATACCAAGAACTTCGACCATCTGACGAAATCAAAGCGGAAATTCAGGAACTGGAAGCGAGTATTTTAGAGAAGTTGAAGAAGGTGATGGTGTGAACAGTGCTACTGACCAATATAATTGGATAAATGAGATACCTGAAACTTGGAAATTGGTTAAATTAAAATATTTGGCCCGAATAGCAACAGGGAGTTTTGATACTCAAGATAAATTAGAAAATGGAATATATCCTTTCTTTGTAAGGTCGCAAAAAATAGAAAAAATTGATAAATACACTCATGATGGTGAAGCAGTAATGACCGCAGGTGATGGAGTTGGTGTTGGTAAAGTGTTTCATTACTACAATGGTAAATTTGCTGCTCATCAGAGATTATATGTATTTAATAATTTTAAAAAAGTTGTCTTTGGAAAATATATTTACTATTCGGTACTGTCTAATCTTAAATTTGAGGTATTACAGGGTAATGCGAAATCTACAGTAGATTCATTAAGATATCCTATGTTAGCAAATTTCCCAATCGTACTACCAGGTTACGATAATCAGATTAAGGTGGTTAACTTCCTCGACCAGAAAACGCATGAGATCGATGACTTAATTGCGGACAAAGAAAAATTGATTAAGCTACTCGAAGAAAAACGTCAAGCAGTGATTACGGAAGCAGTGACAAAAGGGCTTGACTCGAATGTGAAGATGAAAGACTCAGGAGTGGAATGGATAGGCGAGATTCCTGAGCATTGGAATGCTCTAAAACTTAAAAGAATTGCAAAAAGAATAGATGTTGGAATTGCTGAAGCTGCGGCTCATGCATATAGAGATAAAGGTGTCCCTATAGTACGCTCGAAAAACATTAAAAACGGTAAGATTATCAATAAAGATATTTTTTATATTGATGAGTATTTTGCAGAAAAAAACAAAAGTAAATATATTTGGCAAGGAGATTTAATAACGGTAAGAACAGGAGACGCTGGTGTCACAGGGGTTGTGTCACAAGAATTAGATAGATGTCAGTGCTTTACCATGTTAATAACTACTTTAAATAAAAATAATAACCCAAAATTCCATTCATATTATTTAAATAGTATTGGAGGGAAAAGTTATTTTAATATTACTGCTTGGGGAACAGCTCAAAAAAATATAAGTGTGCCTATACTTGAAAACTGCATAGTTCCTTATACAGATAAAGAAGAACAAAATAGAATTATTGAATATCTAGATCAAATAACAGAAGATATTGATCACTCTATGAAAATAGTGAAAATACAAATCAATAAACTTAAAGAATACCGCCAATCCCTCATACACGAAGCAGTAACAGGTAAGATTGACATTCGAGGGACGATGGATGAAACCGAACAGGAGGAGGTGTCGTCATCGTGAGTATTGACACGACGGAAAAAGGCTTTGAAGAGAACATAGAACAACAGTTGATGGAATCGGGGTTTCAACGGCGGACACTGAATGGTACTGACCTTGCCACCTTTCAAAAGTGGACGATTGATCAAGCGATGCTTTTTTCCTTTTTGGAAGCGACCCAACCGAAGTCGATTAACCAATTAAAGAATGTATATAAGCACGAGGTTCAGTTCAAAGTGCTTGATCGCATTGATAAAGAACTCAAACGTCGAGGGATGATCGATTGTTTACGACATGGTGTAAAAGACTATGGTGTGACGCTGAAACTTGCTTACAACAAGCCACCGACAGATATGAACCGAACGCTTGTTGAAAAATATGAACGGAACATTTTTACCGTCAGTCGTCAGGTCTATTATAGTGCGGGGAGCCACAAGTCAATTGATATGATGCTCTCGATTAATGGGTTACCTTTAGTGGTTATGGAGTTAAAAAATCAACTAACTGGTCAAACTGTTGAACATTCAATGAAACAATTTAAGAAAGACCGTGACCCTAATGAGCTGCTTTTTCAGTTTAAGAAACGTGCGGTAGTCTTTTTTGGCGTAGATACTGATCAAGTGTATATGACAACACAGTTAAATAAAGGGAAGACATTCTTTCTTCCGTTCAATCGGGGCAATAATGGCGGCAAAGGAAATCCAGTCGTAGAAGGAGATTACCGAACATCGTATCTCTGGAAAGAGATTTTGCAACCTAATAGCCTGATTGATATCCTTTTTCGCTTTGTCTATATTCAAAAAGAGAACATTCGTGACAGCAACGGGGACATCATTGATGAGAAAGAAATTGTGATATTCCCTCGCTACCATCAACTTGATGCGGTACGAAAAGTTGAAGCCGATGTGACGGAACATCGGGCAGGGAAGAATTATTTGATTCAACACTCAGCAGGGAGTGGCAAAACGAACAGCATTTCATGGTTGTCTCACCGTTTGGCAAAACTGCATGACGAAGAAGAACAACCTGTTTTTGACAGCATTATCGTTATTACAGACCGACGGGTATTAGACAAGCAACTTCAAGATGCGATATATCAATTGGAACATAAGGCAGGCATGGTTGAGAAAATTGATGAAGATTCGAACCAGTTAGCGAAAGCGATTCAAAATAAAACGAAGATCATCATCACAACGCTGCAAAAGTTCCCGTTTATCCTCGATAAAGTGGGGGAATTCAGTCGTGGAACGTATGGGGTCATTATCGATGAAGCACACAGCTCACAGGGAGGAAAGGCTTCATCAGCCATGACTGCTCTTCTCTCCGATAAAACATTAGAAGAAGCGTATGAACAGAGTATGATCGAGGAAGGTGAAGCGACGGATGCAGAAGAACGCATGATTGAAGTGATTGCTAAAAGTGGCGATCAGTCCAATATTTCCTTTTTTGCTTTCACTGCTACACCGAAACCCAAGACGGTAGAACGCTTTGGGCGGGCTAAAAAAGACGGCACCTATGAACCGTTTCATCTTTATTCCATGCGCCAAGCGATTGAGGAAGGTTTTATTCACGATGTGTTAAAAAACTATGTCACGTATCAAACATTCTATAAGATTGAAAAAAGCATCGATGAGGATCCAGAAATGGTGAAGAGTAAGGCAAGTCGTCAAATTGCTAGATATGTATCACTTCACCCACATAATATCGCACAAAAAGCCGAGATTATGGTGGAACATTTTCGAAACGTAACACGTCATAAAATTAACGGAAGGGCGAAAGCGATGGTTGTCACAGGAAGTCGCCTTCACGCGGTTCGATATAAACATGCTTTTGATAAATATTTGAAAGCAAAGAGTTATACTGATTTAAGAACCCTTGTGGCGTTTTCAGGAACAGTTGAAGATAATGGATTATCCTTTACAGAAGCAGAAATGAACGAATTTAGTGAGAAAGAATTACCAGAGAAGTTTCATTCTGATGATTACCAAGTTCTGATCGTCGCAGAGAAGTATCAAACAGGTTTTGACGAACCATTGCTTCATACCATGTATGTTGACAAGCCACTCGATGGAATTAAGGCGGTTCAAACCCTTTCACGCCTAAATCGAACGTGTAAAGGTAAAGATGACACATTTATATTAGATTTTGTAAATGATGCTGAGACGATTCAAGCAGCTTTTCAAACCTATTATGAAGTGACAGGTCTTGGTGAAACAACTGACCCGAATATTTTATACGATGTCCAGCATGAACTTGATGCGATGCAAGTGTATACCGAAGAAGAAGTGGATACAGTTGCAAACCTTGAATATAGTGACCAGCCAACGAAAAGTGCTCGTTTTCAGGGTCAACTTAATGCGGCACTAGATCCTGGGGTGCAACGGTTCACGAGAGAACTAGATGAAGAGAAACAAGATTATTTCAAATCATCGGCGATGAAATTTGTAAGAACGTATGCGTTTATCTTACAAATTGGCCCTTTTTCAGATATAGAGCTACACAAACGGTTTATCTATTTGAGTTCATTATTAAAGAAATTACCACGAAAACCAGAGGACCCAGTATTTCTTTCAGACGATGTTGCTTTAGAGTATTATCGAAATGAGAAAACCTTTGAAGGAAGTATTATGCTTAATGAAACTGGTGGAGAATATCTCACTCCAGGTCAGTATGGAAGTGCAGCAGGTGGAGAAGAAGAAAAAGAACGTCTTTCCTCGATCATTGATCGAATGAATGATCGCTTTGGAACGGAATTTACCGTAGTTGATAAATTATCTAGAGATCAAATCGTTGAAGACATGAAAGCAAACGAAGATCTCGCGCAAAAAGCGAAGAGCAATACAAAGGACAATTTTAAATTTAGCTTTAACCGCACATTCATGGACTTTGTCGTCAACCGCATGCAAAATAACGAGGAATTCTTCATGAAGATCCTTGAAGATGCTGAATTTAAAGACTTTCTAATGGAAGATATGATCGATGAGGTGTATGAAGAGTTAAGAGGTCAGAATTCAGCAAACTAAAGCTCTGAGTAGAAGGATGATTAGTAAAGATCAATATTTTTAAAGTGTTCATATCCATAGAATTAATGAAGGGGATTAGATAAATGGCTAATTTTGAAAAAAAGTTAGAAATTTTGTTATTGCGAAAAAATGAAAGTGATAATCAGGTCGATATTTTTGAAGAGATAAGTAACAATATTAACAAAAAATTCAATGTCCTCAGAGAAGATATAATCGCTCCGCAAGAAACAGATTATTATTTTGAGTGTGAAGATAACGAGGAAAAAATTTTAATAACAATTAATAAACGTACTTATAAAGATAAGATTCTCCTTTTTGCCGCATTGTTAATGCATCATGAAATGGAAGATAAACCTTTTTATGAGTTGAAAATATTACTGAAAAATACACTTAGACCATTATCCGAAAAAGTTTATTGGATATACGATGAACAAAATGAAAAGCAATCCCAAGAATTATACCAACTTACTAATAAAGCCGAAAATTCATTTCGTGTATTAATTGTTCATTTTATGACGTTCAAATATGGTTTAGATTGGTGGGAACATATTTCAAAAAAAATTAAAAAGGAAGATAGAATAGAGGGGTATCAGAGAGTCTTAACTGACCTTAAAGATATCAGTCTAGACATGTATTCTTTAGATATTAAAGATTTAACTAGATTGGTAGAAAGTGAATATACATTTGATGTTAATTTCACAATCGATATTAAGAACCATTATGAATTAACGACTGATAAAGAGATTGTCCGAAAAACGTTACGTAAAACACTAAAAGAATTGATTGATAAACCGTTTGAATATGATTTAAAAAGTGAAAAAGGGTTTTGGAAGAATGAGTTATCAGCATTCTTCAATGACCCTGAAAATTTCAAAAGTAAGTGGGATCGCCTGAGTAACGATCGCAATCATATTGCACATAACAAGATAATTGATTTAAATATGTATACAATTATGAAAAGAAACAGTGAATATGTAATTAGTGAATTAGAGGAAGCTATTATTAATGTCAGTCGTTCAGAAGTCACTCAAGAAGAAGCTGATTTCCGTGAAACTATGCATCAGGTAATGGTTGAAGAAACGAAAATTAGAGATGTAGAAGGAACTGGAGTAGGTATTTTAACGAGTAAACAAATTGAGGATGTATTTTTAGAATACTTACAGGAAAATATTCTATTACCAGCAGATGATATGTTATATTTTTGTGAAGCACTACAAAGTTACACTATTGAGGAGACTCCTGATATAACTAATCCACAAAAAATTATAGAGGTGATTGGATACCATGAAGAAAGTTTAACTTTATCCATCTTAAATTGCCACATTGATGAGGATGAAGGGGGAGAATCCGAACTTACCTTACAGTTTGAAATTGATTCAAAATCGGAAGAGTTTACATTGACTTACAAAAATACAACAGTCATTCTTAACGAAGACAATGTGTATATGATTGAAACCGAAGGAGAACTTAATTCTTATGATTTGGAAAAAGATGTCGATAAAGAGCAAGGTAATGATAATATGATAATTTTTCGCTTGGAACAATTGATTAATGAACAACCTAGCAACAGAGCATTGGAAAATATGGAAAATGATTAATATCCTTCGTTATCAAAAAGAGTCTCAACGATGTGTTCATACACCGAGTTATATTATTTTTAGGTGGAAATTAATACATAGCTTACTAGGGGTTTTGTTTTATTAGCTTTCCGTCCGTAAATGTACACTTTTACGAACGGTCCCTATAAATATTGAATGCATGGAATTAGTCGTTCATAAAATACCTGAAAATAATTGTGGACGTTCACTATTTTCTGTATACATTTACGAACGAAAACGGGTATACTTGAAGAAGAAAAACAGGGGATTAATAAGCGTGATAATTTTATTGATAAAATGAGTTGCAAAGATTTTCAATGGGAGAGGTACCAGCTCTTAAAATCAATCCTTCACCCGGGGGATATATTGTACATTCACCCCCCTCGATCGATTCGGTTGGAATAAGGGGGGAATTGTGCAGGAGTGGAATGCAATTACAAAGGAGCTTCACGCCGACATAGTAGTATTGGACTTGCCACTACTTGATACCACCCAATATAAAGAGAGCATGGGATTGTTTATAGCTGATCCTGGTTTGCAAATACTGCAGGAAGAACGGGAGTGTATCCGAAAACAACAGCGTGGAGAAAGTGATGTAGCCATGCAGCAGGAAAACCTTTCCTAAAGCGCACATTATAGATAACTTTATGGAAGCTTATTATGAATAGGGGGAATGGTGAGATTACAGCGACACGGGCCATGCAACAAGCTGAGGTCAAAAAACAACTTTTTACAAGTTTGTCAAACAACTGGAAGAGAGTCCGACATATTGAAGCTATCATACTATCGATAGCTCTTTTTTTACGCAAAATAAGTATTAAAAATGTGCAATATAAAAATTAATCGACACGGAACGTATTAATATTAGTATATTGTTATGTTTAAACAGACTTGTTTAATGAACGAGGTGAAAAAATGACTTTGGGATATACTCGGGTAGGTCTATACGATTGAATTTTTGAAGAGCAGCAATCAGGGATAAAATTTTCTAAAGAGAAGAGTATATAATTAAGCGTCAAATAATCCGCATCTAAATTAAATTAATAGGGTGGGGGTTATTTGATGCTTACCAGCAAATGGCATTTAAATTTTGTGTTATCTTTAAAAATTAGGAAATAATAAGCAAAATAATTTACCCATACCCCTCACTGGTATATGGTAATTGTTGAGTGGAAATAATATTGAGGAGGGAAGGAAAATGAGCGAACACATAAACCAAAAAAATGGACATCATGAACATGATCATGAAGAACATAGTGATCACAAACATCATGAACATGGCCATGAAGAACACAGTGATCATAACCACCATACTCACCATGCGCACATGATGGAGGATTTTAAAAAGCGTTTTTATCTATCATTGATTTTGACCATACCGATTCTTGTTCTGTCTCCAATGATTCAGGACGCGATTAATGTAGACTGGCGATTTACCGGAGATTTATATATTCTCTTTGGGTTGTCAACGATTGTCTTCTTTTATGGCGGATGGCCATTTTTAAAAGGAATGGTGGATGAAGTAAAACAGAAAGAACCTGGCATGATGACGTTAATTGCTATGGCTATTATTGTGGCATATGGTTATAGTTCCCTAACCGTATTTGGTGTTGAAGGACGTAACTTCTTCTGGGAGCTGGCTACCCTGATTGATATTATGTTAATCGGTCATTGGATTGAAATGAAATCAGTTATGGGTGCTACGTCGTCATTGGAACATTTGGTTGAGCTAATGCCAAACACAGCCCATCGGATTAATAAAAATGAGGACACAGAAGAAGTAAACGTATCCGAATTAAAAAACGGTGATTTGGTTTTGATAAAGCCAGGTGAAAAAATACCAGCAGACGGTAAAATAACCAAGGGTCGATCCGAAATTGACGAATCAATGCTAACAGGTGAATCTCTTCCTGTTTCTAAAGAGAAAGGGGAAGAGGCAATTGGCGGGTCTGTAAACGGGGAAGGTTCCCTAACCATTTCTATTGAAAAAACGGGTGAAGATAGTTATTTATCACAAGTTATAACGATGGTCCGTGAAGCACAGGAATCAAGGTCCCATACACAAGACCTTTCGGACCGCATGGCAAAATGGTTATTTTATATTGCAATGGCAGCGGGTATCGTGACCTTTGTAATATGGATTTTTGTTGGTCCATCATTAAGCTATGCCTTAGAACGAACAGTTACCGTAATGGTTATTGCATGTCCCCATGCACTTGGACTTGCCGCACCTTTAGTGGTTGCGAAATCAACAACACTTGCTGCGAAAAGTGGCTTGCTTATTCGGAAACGATCCAGTTTTGAGGAAGCAAGAAATATAGATGCCGTTATTTTTGATAAAACGGGTACACTGACATTAGGCGAATTTGGTGTAAGCAATGTCGTTTCCAGCGGAAATTTAAGCAAGGAGGACATTGTGAAATATACAGCATCACTTGAATCTCAATCCGAACATCCAATTGCAAGGGGAATCGTCAACTATGCAAAAGGACAAAATATTAGCTACCCACAACCAAATGAGTTTGAGTCGTTAACTGGTAAGGGTATTCAAGGCCAAGTAGATAACAAAAATGTAAAAGTGGTTAGTCCTGGCTACCTAAAAGATGAAAATATTGATTTTGATCAATCAGCATTTCAGCCATTAAGTGAGGAAGGAAAAACAATATCTTTTCTTTTGATTGACGATAAATTGGAAGGCTTTGTTGCACTTGCCGATCAGATAAAGGATAGCTCTAAGGAAGCAATAGCGCAGTTAAAAGAGATGAACGTGGAATCGATGATGTTGACTGGTGACAGCAATAAAGTTGCCCAATGGGTAGGTAAACAATTACAGCTTGATGCCATTACTGCAGAAGTTTTACCAGATGAAAAAGCTGATTTTGTGAAGAAGGTTCAAAAGGATGGTAAGCTTGTGGCAATGACTGGTGACGGTGTAAATGATGCACCTGCATTAGCAAACGCGGATCTTGGAATCGCAATCGGCGCGGGAACAGATGTAGCGATGGAAACTGCAGATATTGTTTTGGTTGAAAGTAATCCTAAAGACGTAGTGAATATTTTAGATTTATCGAAAGCTACGTACCGGAAAATGATTCAAAATTTATGGTGGGCGGCAGGATATAATATTGTCGCCATTCCGTTAGCTGCTGGGATACTGTTCCCGATAGGAATTGTATTGAGTCCAGCAGTTGGTGCACTGCTGATGTCACTAAGTACTGTAGTAGTAGCTATTAACGCACGGTTGTTCAAGTATGAAAAACAATAATTATACAAAAATCTGAAGGAGGATTAACATGAAAAGTAAAAAAATGATAGTGTTGGCGGTATTACTAATCGTTTCCGCATTTACATTGGCTGCATGTGGAAATAATGGTGATAATGAGGGAAATAACTCGGCCGATAATGGGGAAAATAACCAAACCGAAAATGCAGAAAATAACGCAGCCGATAATGGGGAAAACAAAGAAAAGAATTCTGATTCAGGCGAAGGTATGGATGGTATGGATATGGAGCATTCAGGATCAGGAGAAGTTCCAGAAGGATTAGCGGTTGCAGAAAATCCAAAGTATGAAGTTGGTAGCCAGGCTACCCTTACAACGGATCATATGCCAGGCATGAAGGACGCTGATGCTACAATAGTTGGCGCTTATGATACTACTGCTTATGTTATTTCATATACGCCAACAACCGGTGGTGAGAGAGTAAAAAATCATAAATGGGTTATTCAAGAGGAAATAAAAGGTGCTGGAGAAGAACCAATAGAACCAGGAACTGAAGTCACGATAACTGCATCTCATATGAAGGGGATGGATGGCGCAACTGCGACAATTGACTCCGCTAAACAAACCACTGTTTATATGATTGATTATATGCCAACAAATGGCGGGGAAAAAGTGACTAATCACAAATGGGTTACGGGAAGTGAATTAGCTGCGAAATAAATAACTTGGCAGCTCTTTTGAATATGTAAGATCCCACAAGCCATAGTATTTGTGGGATCTTCTTGTTATTTTTGTGCATTTACCTCTACAACACCCTCATAAATATCTTCGAAAACATCTGCAAATGCTCCAACGGTATTTGCTAATTCCTCCTTATTGTTGTCGATACCCCCTACTTCAATTAACAGTGATTTACTTGAAATATCCTGATTATAGACCCCATTACCTTCCGCTTTTGTTTTAACATATATGCCTTTGCTTAAGCCAGGATAACTTTCTTCAAGTTTTTGATGGATTTCCTTGGCAAACGATAAATTCTCTTGATAATGTTCATTTGCTTTTCCAACTACAAAGTATAACCTTGCATAACTTTTCCCATTAATGGTGGCAGTTGTGCTCTCTTTTCTTGCTGAATCCCTGTGAATATCTATATAGTAATCCATAGTTGGATTCTTTGAAGCCGCAGTTTCAACATATTCATGTGTTAACGTATATGAATTTCTGTAATCCCATCCCCTATCCCTTAAGGCCTTTGCAACATTTGATGAGTTATGCACCGTATTGATTCCGTATTCCTCGAATTTATTAGTCAACATGGTACCAACCAATACCACATTTTCACTGTTATCAATACTTGACGAGTCACTCGGTTTCACGTCCTCGTCTATTAGAGGTAAGTATCCTTCCCAGCTATGAGAATGGTAAATGTAAACAGAAGGATCTTTTATTTTATCTGTATCATTCGAATCGTGACTAGTCGGTTCTTTTTCTTCCGTCGGTTGATGCCCTTTTAATAATTTATCAAAATCAGGTGGCGGTGATTCATGAGGCAGATTGGAGTAGTTCGATCCTTCACCTGCGATATAAATTTCTGTATTAGCGATATTAAATCCAGGAATTTCTTGCATCATTAGAGTAGTAATATTGTCGGTTTTAATTCCGGTCACTGCTTCTAAGGCTAACTTAGAAAGTGAAGGGGTCTTAATTTCATCGCCGAGGAAGGTCTTAAATTGGGGGATTTCCTCTCCTAGTAAAAAAAGAAATGTATTTGTAAAAGGTTCTGAATTAACAAGCTGTTCAAGACCTTTAGATTGCAATATTTTTATTTGTACAGAAGGAATACTAATAATTAACGATGTAGTGAATAGTACGATAACTAAACCTATTGTGATGATAAAAAGGTTTGGATTATTATCTTTCGTATATTTGTTCTTCATCAATTTTCACCTCTAACTGAATCTATGAAATAAATAACAATAATAGAAGTAAAATTTGTTGTTCTAATAATACGCAAAACATCACAGTTTCTTCACAATTAAAACATATAATGGTTAATAGTCTTGGTAGATTATCCTGGGAAAGAGATTAAAAATAAATTAAAATAATGAGGGATGGTAATGGAAGATGTAAATTTACTTTTGGCACTAGCGGCTGGAGTGTTATCGTTTGTATCGCCTTGCTGCCTACCTTTATACCCTGCCTTTTTATCATATATAACAGGTATGTCAGTTGATGAAATAAAAAATGAAAAAGGAATGCTGCAAAAACGGGCGTTGCTCCACACAATCTTTTTTCTAATTGGATTTTCGATCATATTCATCGCTTTAGGTTTTTCTACCTCGCTGTTAGGTACTCTATTCACCAGCTACGGAGATTTAATACGGCAACTGGGTGCGGTGTTATTGGTTGCTCTTGGTCTAGTTATTATGGGTGTATATAAACCTGCGTTTATGATGAAGGAAAAAAGAATGACATTTAAAGACCGGCCATCCGGTTATCTAGGATCAAGTGTTATTGGCTTTGCCTTTGCTGCTGGCTGGACACCATGTATGGGTCCAATACTTGCAGGAGTAATTACCTTAGGAGTTTCAAATCCCGATCAAGCCTTGTTTTATATGATTGCATATGTACTTGGTTTTTCCATTCCATTTTTTATCATGTCATTCTTTATTGGAAAGATGAGATGGATAAAGAGGCACAATCGCTTAATGATGAAAATTGGCGGGGGGACCATGATCTTTATGGGGATTCTCTTGTTTTTTGATTTGTTGACAAAGTTAACCTCATTTTTGGCTAGCAACTTTTTCAATGGATTTACAGGCTTTTAACAAGCCCATACTTTCTTTAACATTATTGAGTACTATTGGGCGACTAAAAATTATGTCAAGGAGTGTAAAGTAAAAGAATGAAAAAATTAGTTTTATTGTTATTTACAGGTATCATTTTATTAATCGTTCCATTGAGAGCACTTGCCCATGGAAGTGAAGAACATGCTAGTGAAACTGCAGTTAATTATTGGAGTTATGGTTTAATAATTTCTTTTTTATTACTTGCAATTTTCCTCACTTTATTTATCACTGCTAAGACCAAAATGAAATATATGAATTTGAAAAACAAATCAAATCGTGAAAAACATACTGCAATGCGAAAACGAAATAGCCTCTATAAATGGGGATCCATATTGGCTTCTGTAGTAGTGGTTTTCTTTTTAATAGCGGTTAACGTAAATGGTGAAGATAAGGTAACGTTCACGCATATTCATGGTCTTGGGTACACAAGTGACGGAGAAGAACTATTTGTTCCGGCACATGATGGTTTAAGAGTTTATAAAGACGGATCGTGGACAACCCCTACAGAAGGTGCGAAACATGATTACATGGGATTTAATATGTTTAAAGATGGTTTTTATAGTAGTGGACACCCTGCGCCAAATTCAGATCTAGCAAACCCGCTTGGAATAGTCCGAAGTACGGATAAGGGTAAAACAATAGAAAAACTTGATTTATACGGAGAAATTGATTTTCATGGAATGACTGTTGGGTATGACACAGAGGAAATCTATGTATTTAACCCTTCCGAGAACTCTCGTATGAGTCAGCCGGGATTTTATTATTCCACGGATAAGACGAAGTCATGGAAACAAGCTGAACTAGCGGGGCTTGAAGGACAAGCAGGTACATTAGCGGCCCATCCAACTAAAAAAGGTGTGGTGGCAATCGGGACGGACCAGGGAGTTTTCCTATCCGAGAATCATGGTAATCAATTTGAAAAATTATCTGTTTCAGGTGCCGTATCAGCAGTTTCCTTTGGACATAAGAACAATTTGTTGGTGGCAACCAAGACTGATAAAATGAACCTTTTTCAAATTAATTTATCAACAAATGAAACGGTTGAATTAAATGTTCCTGACTTGGGTGAAGACGCTATAACCTATTTCAAACAAAATCCAGTAAACAGCAATGAATTCGTATTTGCTACAAATAATAGGGATATCTACATGTCTAGCGATAAAGGAAATACGTGGAATCAACGTGTAGATGAAGGTGTTGCTATTTCCCATTAAAGTCGTAAAGGTAGGGTGAGTATGAAAAGTAGAATTCTGGTTGTGGATGACGAATGGAATATGAGGAACTTGATTAAAATCTATTTGACTAAAGAAAATGCCCAAATTGATGAGGCAAAGGATGGGAATGAGGCGTTAAAGATGGTGGAGGAGAGGCCTTATGATTTGATGGTTTTGGATATCATGCTTCCGGATATTGACGGCTGGGAAGTTTGTTCCAGAATTCGAAAGACTAAACAAATGCCCATATTGATGTTGACTGCACGTAGTGATGTTAAGGACCGTGTTCAAGGTTTGACCATTGGGGCAGATGATTATTTGGTGAAGCCATTTGCGCCTGAAGAGTTAGCAGCCCGTGTCAATGCGCTATTACGTCGCAACACAATTAAAAATATGGAGACAGAACACACCCTACGCTTTGAGGGTATATTAATTAATAGTGAAAATAGAGAGGTTTTGGTTAACGGTGTTTCCATCGAGTTAACACCAAAGGAATTCGATATTCTTTCTACTGTAGCGAAGCAGCCAAAAAGAGTATTTACTCGAGAGATAGTATTAGATAAAATCTGGTTTCAACATGAATTTCGTGATTTACGCGCTGTAGACACACATGTGAAAAATATCCGGGAAAAGCTTAGAAAAGCCGGTCTGCCCTATAATCCAATAAAAACAGTTTGGGGTGTTGGATACAAATTTGGCACACCAGAGGATCATACATGATATGAATAAAATTGTATTCAAATTTGGCGGTACGATTATGGTGTTGTTTTTGATCGTATTATTACCGCTCGGATATGTAGCTAATCAAATTTTTACGAACTTTTATTATAGTCAGGCACAAGAGGAAATAGAGAGTTTATCAGAAAAATACGCTGGTACAATAACTTCATTAAATGATGAAAAGGTAGTTAATATGTTTAAAAACCTTGCCCATCTGACAAACAAGGAAATATATATAATCGATGCCAATGGAAAGCTAGTCGCGGACTCTGGTGTTCATATCATGAATGTATCGAATCAGGATCTCAAAACGTTATCTAGGGGTCAACCGGTTCAAAAAAAACTTAAGGATTCTAAATCAGGAATGAGCTACCTTGGATCGGGCCATCCGATTATCCAATCTGATATATTTAAAGGTGCATTTTTTGTCCTGACGTCCATAAATGATGTTCAAGAGCCAATAGATAAAGTCAGTGATTTATTAATGTTGTCTGCAGTAGGCGCATTACTTCTAGCACTTGGATTTACACTTGTTATTTCCAAGAAAATGTCGGATCCTTTATTAAAAATGGAAGGTGCAACACGTAACATTGCAAAAGGGAATCTGGATATACGTTTAAACATTACCTCTAATGATGAATTAGGGTCATTGGCGAGAGCAATCAATGATTTAGCATTTGAAACAAATCGATACCGCACAAATCGAAAAGAATTCCTTGCAAACATTTCCCATGAATTACGCACACCCATATCGTATCTGAAAGGCTATTCACAAGTATTAAAAAAGGGGCTCTACAAGACGGAACAGGAACGAATACAATACCTAGAGATAATCGAAGGCGAATCGGAACGAATGGTAAGGTTAATCAATGATCTGTTTGATTTGTCAAAAATGGAGGAAGGAAAAACAGATCTTCAATTGTCCGCCACCGATCTAATCGAAGTATTGGAAACTTCATTTTCTAAAGTCAAATTAGACCTTCAAAAAAAGGACATAACCTTAAAAAGACAAATTGACAAGGATATACCATATATTGAGGCTGACGGAATACGCTTAGAGCAAATCTTCACCAATTTGTTAACCAATGCAGTCCGGTATACGGAGAAAGGATTTATAAACGTCCAATTATGGAATGATAAGAATAGTGTTCATGTCATTATTGAGGATACTGGAATTGGGATTCCTGAAAACGATCTGCCACTAATTTTCGAACGATTCCACCGAGTTGAGAAATCACGCTCAAGGGATATGGGCGGAACAGGATTAGGATTGGCAATTGTAAAGAATCTAGTCGAACTTCAAAATGGAACAATAGCAGTAGATAGCCAACTTGGAAAAGGAACGATATTTCGGCTTAGCTTCCCAATAGCCAGGTAAGGGGGCAATATGAAAAAATTTGAATGGTTGATAGCCGCAGCATTGGTCATTATTGGGTTGAATTGTCTCACTGTATCCGCTACTACGATGTGGGAGTATCATTCGATCAATTCCTATCTAAAAACCTTTGCACACCTCTGTTTATGGATGGGATTGCCGGTATTAGTAGTAGGAATAATTTATATTATATTTCTTCTAAAAAAAAGAAACGATAAGAAATAGCTAAAAGGGGGTAGACGGTCTTGCTTTTGAGCAAGAAAAGTGGCCATGAAAAAATGTATGCATGGAACGAAAATAAACATTCTGTTGTGCTAACTAAAAGTTTCACTATTACGATACCCCATGATTTCAGACAAGAATTCGGAATTGGTCAAGAAGTGATCATCTATCTGAAATCTAATGCCATCATAATAAAGAAAAAAGACCATGAAACGATAGAAAATCAGGCCGTTATCAGCCGCAAAAGTTCTATATACATTCCAAAAGAAATTCGCACACTTGGAAAGGTTCAACCAGGTACTGAATTTGTGGTTATTGGTGAACGGGGTGACAAATTAATTAGATTAGTTCCTTATTGCAGCTAAATATTACCTGCATTAACCAGCTACAATTGGGATTCCTGCATCGTTGTGTGCAAACGCCTAGAATCGTTTGTTTATTAGTAATAATTCACCAACGAATCTACCATTAACCCTGTTGCTATATCCGCTTTCTCCTTAATAAAACCTGTGCTATTCATTGGTTACATCCAGTCAACATGAAACCCAAGCCCTTTAGTTTTCAATTCCATAATCACCTGATGGAATTTTTGATTGTATCCATGCAGAAGAATTGAAGGTTTTGTGGCTTAATTCCAAATATGCGCTGGCTCCTTTGTTGGGAATCCAGCTTTTTTCATGTAATACAGGTAGTTAGTTTGGTCACTACCAAAAAACCTCGACTAGAACTATTTATGAATGTGATACATATAAAAATAAGTATTACATGAACATCTAACAAAAAGCTGTTACAGAAGAAAGGTGGAGATACAATGGATGTAAACTTTAATACGGTTGATACAACAAGAATATACGCAGAAGATCCATTTGTTTTTTCTACAAAAGTTTCACAACTGGTATATCCAAGTAAAAATATATTCTGGCGTCCGCCAACCGTTATCTTGGTACCTGCAGATATTTTTCATTTTAGCTATATCGGGGTTCCTCTGATTCATCACCCCATCGGTGCCTCCTTTTTGCTCACTCACAAAGAAAGGCTACTAAAAGAAACATTTGAAGAAATCATCAGGCTTGCTCCGACAGGTGAAAATGTTCCGGCGCAGGTAATTTTAGTTGGTCCTATCGGTGAAGGTGTGGAAAGTGAACTAAAAAAGCATGGTTTTTCGACTTTGCGTCTTGGGTCGGGAGATGTTTTCCAAACAGCCGCTGAGGTTGCTGAGTTTCGGTTGGTGACAATACCACCAGAAGGAGAACTTGGAAAACAACATCTCATCGTTGCTTCCGTGGATGATGGTGCAGAGGCTTTACCTGCCTTATATTATACTGCCCACACTGGGATACCGATTCTTTTTGTCTATAGAAATGCTTTGCCAAAGGAAACGCGGCGAATACTGGAGCGATTTTCAAATCGTAATGTTACACTATTTGGATCAGGAAGGTCCATAAGTAAATCTGTTGAAAGAGAAATTGAATCAATTGTTGAAAATGTAGACCGTATTGATGCGGAGACACCGGCCAAACTCAGCGTGGAATTCGCAATGAGACCATCTTCAGAAAATCAAATTGGCTGGGGGCGAAACAAAAGACGAGGAGATGCCTTTTCTTTCGGTACAGTTTCATCATGGCAAAAGACCGTTGCCGGCGTATTGTTGGGTCATATAGGGAAGCACACCCCTCTTTTGCTTATTAAATCTTCTGATGTCCCTTGGGTTGTCAAGACTTATTTATTAAAACTGAATCCTGTCTTAACTGAACCCCCGAAACCACCCTTCATGCACGGGTTTATTCTTGGGGATTTTGATGATATATCCCAATTGACCCAAGTAAGTCTAGAAGAACATTTGATCAAAGAAGCGGGTGATTAAACCTTTTGCCGTATTGGGTCCAATCGTGGTAAGCGGAAATTAAAAAAGTATCTTAAAGCCTTGACTTTATTATACATGTCAAGGCTTTTTTTGAGATATAAATCTTCAGAATTTATGTGTGCAATGGAACCAAAATGTGTATACATTTTTGAAAACGATAATTCCAAAATTTTCATATTAATTTTTTATTTTTGTTTAGAACCTAAAAAAGTGTCCCACTAGGTAGGGCGTTTATTTTGAACAATGTAAAATTTAGCACTTGACATATATACGATAGGGGGATAAATATTTATGTTATCACCCGGTGAAACCAAGAACGGTTGGTGAAAAGCAAGCCGTGTTTAACCGTTTGAAGCGAACCGAAGGTCAAATACGTGGCATTCAAAAGATGGTCGAGGAAGACAGCTTTGTATAGATATTTTAGTTCAAATAAGTGCTATTAATGCAGCTTTAAAAAAGTAGGATTTACTGTGGCTGAACGACATACAAAGAATTGTGTGAGTGACGAAGTAAAGCCTGGTGAAGAATACGAGGCAATTGATGAATTACTTGAAGGAAATAAGGAAGGTTCATTAAAATGAGCGAAGTAAAGCACGGTACGATTGGCGTTACGGGAATGACCTAGCTTATGATCCAACTTCAAATTTTTTACAGGACATTCCAACAAAAATAGAAACAGTAGGCTATAGAGCAGAAACGGAAAAACCGAATTTGATGTGATTGGCATGACTTGCGCGGCCTGCCCCAGACGATTTAAAAAAGTAGTAAATAAGCAGGAGGATGTAAAAAAAGCTAGCGTAAATTTAACTACTGAAAGTGTATCCATTGAATATGATTTAAAACCAAAAGCAGATAAGGGAGAGAAACAAACCCATAAAGAAAAGCAACTTAAACAAATCAAAATGAAGTTGATCATTTCTGCTGTATTATCTGCACCATTATTAGTAACCATGCTTGTTCATATGTTTGGCGTAAGTTTACCAGCTATATTTATGAATCAGTGGTTCCAATTTGCTTTGGCAACACCGATCCAATTTATAATCGGATGGCAGTTCTATGTTGGGACTTATAAGAAATTGTAATTTTAATCACACTAATCTTATTTGGAAAATACTTGGAGACTAGTGCAAAAAGTAAAAACAACGCAGGCTATTACCAAATTATTCAGTTTACAGGCGAAACAACCCGTGTAATTCGTAATGGCGAGGAAGTAATGGTATCAGTGGAAGCAACAGTGGGGGAATTCCAATTGTGGCTGTTGGATTATTGGCCCCATGGGTTGAAGAGCAGCAATGGCATTTAATTCAGTAAGTGTTGTAATTAACTCACTACTTTTGAAAAGAGTTAAAATATAAGAAGAGCTATTGAAAGGGAGGTTAAATAAAATGGAAATTATATTAGATGTAAAAGGTATGACATGTGGTCACTGTAAATCTTCAGTTAAAGGTGCATTGGAAGGTTTAGAGGGGGTAACAAGTGTTAAGGTAGATTTAAGCACTGGTAAAGTAAATGTTTCATATGATCAGACGCTAGTTTCAGTAGAAGATATGCGTAAAGCAGTGGAGGATCAGGGCTATGATGTCGTAGCTTAAGTAGATGGTGAGCTGGTTCTTTTTTGGGAATCAGCTTATCATCTTTGTTTACAATAGGTTCTAACCGATGACTGTATTATTGGGTATTCTTGCATAAATTGATAACAACTAACTTTGTGGGTAAATTTCACAATTTGAAATTAATAAATAACTTGTTAATCTTCACAAAAATCACAAACATTACTGCTAATCTAAGCAAGTATATAGGATTATTCGATTATTTCCAATTGTTCCGGACCCTTTTTCCAGGAGTTGAGTAATATGTAAAAGAACAGTTAGGAGGGATAGACATTAAAAAATATAAAATAATGTTTTTTATTGTCTCGATAGGTATTATATCCATTGTCGTTCTTGCATTGATTGAAGGTAATAAGGCCACATTAGTTTCGACCCAAAATGGTTCGAAAAAACTTGGGGATTTTATTTTACATATAAGGGTTG
Organism: Virgibacillus phasianinus; assembly: GCF_002216775.1. Lineage (GTDB taxonomy): Bacteria > Bacillota > Bacilli > Bacillales > Amphibacillaceae > Virgibacillus_F > Virgibacillus_F phasianinus. The sequence goes on along the minus strand of NZ_CP022315.1, from coordinate 725,470 downwards.
AAGAAGTTGATAAAGGAATTAAAGTATACCGTGCATTACAGTATAAGGGAAAAGAATCCGTTGTGATTGAACACCGAACACCATTAATATCAGTCTCATTGGATCAAAAAAATCGCAGCTTTACAAGTAGTACCACCTTAAAGGAAATGAATTATGGGCACAGTTACCACCCTCAAAAAGCAAAAATAATTGAAATAACTGAAGAAGGACAATATACCTTATATTGTGCAGCAAGATTTAAAGTGGGTGGAAAAGATAAGAAAATAAAATATATTCAAAGATTAACACTTGAATAAGAAAAATAACTACCAACACACAAGTAAAACTCAACAGGGGCAGTTTCGAATACTGGGAAATAATAAAGCATTAAGTTTTAGTTGGGGGTAAGGTCGAAAGCATTGATCACGAAATTCCATAGAGCTTACTTTATGGCTAGCCGTTAAATAATTAAGGTGCAGTTATTATTGTTATTTATCGTTTAAGGCTTGGTGATAGGAAAACTGTTCAATTGTGAACAGTTTTTTGTGCTAGGCATCTTTGTTTGATTTTGCAATAGTCATGCTATGTTTTTATCCATCCCCCTTGGGGGGATGGATAAAATATGAACTACCATATTTTTACCCGGAGTGATTGAACGGCTTTTATATAGCGTGAAATAACTTCACCTCAGGGGTCAAAACATATTATACCAGGGGTAGACGCCATGTCCGATAATCATAAACACCGAAAGAGTATTGAAAACCGTTTGGCGCGGATCGAGCAGGGTTGTGTGGTAGACGCTGTTGAGCATGGAGATGAAGAGACGGTTTTGGAAGATCTCAATAAAGCTATTGATCAATTTATAAGATAAAGGAGTATTCTATGTTTTATAATTCCAATGATGTTCTTCCGAAAAAAAACAATGGGACAAAAGAGAAATTAAAAATCATTTTATTTTTAGCCATGCCTGCAGTGATTGAGAATTTCTTTCAAACGATTCTCGGCTTTGTGGATACCCTTTTTGTTTCAAAAATTGGTTTGGATGCAGTATCAGCTGTAGGAGTAACCAATGCTATTTTAGCTGTATATATTGCTATTTTTATGTCTCTTGGGGTGGCCGTTAATGTTTGGGTGGCTAAATATATTGGAGCAGGTGAAAATGAAAAAGCAAAACATATTGGTCAGCAGGCAATTGTATTAGCAATCGTTTTAGGAATTATTTTTGGAGCGGTAACCTTCTTCTTTACCACATCATTGCTTCAATTGATGGGAATTGAAGAAAATGTTCTTGAGAAGGCAGTATTATACTTTCGAATTGTTGCTATTCCCTCTGTTCTTATCTCACTCATGTTTGTTTTTAGCAGTATTCTAAGAGGAACTGGGGATACGAAAACGCCGATGAAAATAACAATTGGTATTAATCTATTAAACATTTTGTTAGATTATGCTTTGATTTTTGGCTTCGCTTTTATCCCATCAATGGGTATAGCCGGTGCAGCATATGCAACGGTCATTGCAAGGTTGGTTGGTAGTGTTGCACTATTGATTTATCTTCAGAAGGTAATAGGCATTACAAAGGCCAACTGGAAGGTTGATCGCAAACAACAATGGGATTTGATCACACTGGGAAGCCCTGTTGGCGCAGAACGTTTAGTTATGAGAATAGGACAAGTTTTATATTTCGGTTTCATTGTAGTCCTGGGTACAAATACATTTGCTGCTCACCAAATAGCAGGTAGCATTGAGATCTTTTCTTATATGATTGCGAATGGATTTGCAACAGCAGCAATGGTATTGGTGGGGCAAAGTCTCGGAGCTGACAACTACGATGACGCGAAGCAATATGCAAGACTATCAACATTACTAGGTATTGGATTAATGACAATTGTTGGGTTTCTGCTCTTTTTTTTCGGAGGATTGATCGGTAGCTTTTTTACCAATAACCCGAATGTAATTGAACAAATTCAGGTCGCGTTACAAATTGATGCCTTTATTCAACCTGTATTGGCTGTGGTTCTCATTTTAACTGGCGTTTTCAATGGGGGGAGTAATACAAAATTTCCCATGTACATTACAACGATTGGCATTTGGGGTGTACGTATCATTTTTATTTACCTTTTGGCAATCATGCTGAATTGGGGAATTGCTGGTGTTTGGATCGCCATAGGTTTAGACAACCTTTTCCGGGCTATATTTCTGTTTGTACGTTTTAGCAAGGATAATTGGGCTAAAAAGAACGAGCAGCTGTAGAAAAAGGCTGGTCTTATTATTTCATTTTTATTTGATTTATGAATTTAATTTAAAATGGCCAAATACAAATAAATGATACTAAATCCAAATGTACCAAAAATTGAACAATACAGGATAGATGAATTTTTTACAGCCTCCCAAAAGATCTCTTTTAATGAGACCAAAAAAATCACAGCAATGGCAAGATTTATAACAAACGCTAGTAATGAAGGAATTCCAATTCCAAAAAATTGTCCTAGTAAAGATCCTACAGCAATTGGAAGCGCAATAATGGTTGTGAAAACCATCCAAGTAAGAATTCCAAAGCCGGCTAAAAATAAAGGAGTAAAAATGATAATCCCTTCTGGAATGTTATGTAAAACAAGGGTTGTTAACATTAGGTTTCCGATACCTGTTCCACTGGTCGAGCCAAGTGCTATCCCGACAGGAAAGTTATGAATTGCAATGCTAATTGACAACAATACACCAGAACGGACAAAGATATCCTTTTGATGACTTCCGGTAATGATTGTAACGTTGTCCATCAAACGATGAATATATATAAACAGTAACAATCCTGCCACTAAACCAAGTCCTAGATCAACCCAACCGCCTAATTCAATACTTTCCGGAATCATCTCAAGAAATAATAATCCCATTATAAGACCCGCACACAGTGAATATATAAAGTTAAAACCCTGTTGGGCCCCTCTCATTAACCATGCAAGTCCACCACCAAAACCAATTCCGAGAGCAGAAGCGAGCGCCCCAATCATCCATGCCAGATTCATCCAATCACCCTTTATAGAAAGTTTGTGTTTGTTTTTTTGCTCCCAAATTACCTGTTTGACAGTATTGATACAAGTATATATAATATGACTACATGTTAATATATGCATGCACAACAAATTTATTAAACAACTCTTTTATTCTTTGAAATAAATAAAGTCTAATAAGAATAAAATCTGGAGGATACATATTATTAAAGTATTGAAAGTAAAAAGGTGGTAACTATAATGGATGAACATATAGAAAAAAAGGAAGCAGAAAATGAAAAGAATTTGGATGAAGAAACTTTATTTGTTGTATCTCAAACATTCAAGGCACTAGGTGATCCCACTAGAATCCGAATTCTTCATTTGCTTTTTCACAAGGAATATCCTGTAAATGGTATTGCGGAAATTTTACATCTCAGACAATCAACTGTGTCTCATCAATTGCGTTTTCTGAAAAACTTACGATTAGTAAAATATCGCCGTGAAGGAACGACTTTATATTATTCGCATGATGATGAACATGTTATGAATATGTTAAAACAAACGATCGATCACGCCTGCCATAGTTAATGTTTACGTTTGAAGTATGGAATAAATACTCCATGTTTTTAATATCATTATATGAACATATATAAATGTATAGATAAAAGGAGGAATTACATTGGGACACGATCATGGACATGATCATACTCATGGCGCAAATAAAAAAGCATTAATGATAAGTTTTATTGTTATTACATGCTATATGGTTATTGAAGCATTCGGAGGATTTATTACCAACAGTCTCGCTTTACTATCTGATGCGGGACATATGTTAAGTGACTCTATATCACTAGGGGTAGGATTATTGGCCTTTACATTAGGAGAAAAGGTGTCAAACTATAGTAAAACTTATGGATATAAACGGTTTGAAATACTTGCTGCCGTTTTTAATGGAGTTACTCTTTTGGCAATCTCTTTGTATATTTTCTATGAAGCATTTCAACGTTTTACAGATCCACCGGAAGTGGCATCGACAGGAATGTTGACTATAGCTGCAATTGGATTGTTAGTAAATATTTTCGTGGCATGGATGCTAATGCGAGGTGACACCAAAGAAAACTTAAACCTACGCGCTGCCTTTTTACATGTATTAGGTGACCTTCTTGGATCTGTCGGCGCCATTATCGCGGCCTTACTCATTATGTTTTTCAACTGGGGATGGGCGGACCCACTAGCTAGTGTTATTGTTGCTATTCTCGTATTGATCAGTGGGTGGAGGGTCACAAAAGATGCCATCCATGTATTAATGGAAGGTACTCCCAAAAATGTTGATTTGGATGAAATAATAAAGTTAATGAAAAATGTACCGGGAATAATGGGTATTCATGATTTACATGTATGGAGTATTACGAGTGGGCAAAACGCTCTTTCTTGTCATGCAGTTGTAGATGGTGATTTATCTATTCAAGAAAGTCAGGAATTATTATTATCAATCGAACACGAATTGGAGCACAAGGGCGTGGGACATGTAACCATTCAAATGGAAAATAAAGAACATCCACATGATGATTCGCTGATGTGTCAAAATGAACAAGAATCTTCCTCTCGTCAGCATAATCACGATCATTAGAAAAGTTTATTAAAATTGGATTAATGCCTTCACCGAAAAATTCGATGAAGGCATTTTTCCTAATTACATTACTTAAATTTCCTAATTTCGAAGTTTTTATAACAATTGGTAGCTTTGACTTATTTTATATAGAAGAAATGGTATTATATATTGAAATAATTTGGAATTGCAATAAAAATTGAACTGAAGGATGGAGAATTATATGTGTAACAGAAGAATTCTTCTGCCTATAGCAACTATATTTTTCATTAGTTTGATTCAAATTAATACGGCAGATGCGCATTCCGTTTTAGAAAAAGCAATACCCGAGGATGGTGCTCAACTAGAGCAATCCATTAAAAGCATAGAATTAACTTTTAACACCAAGATTGAAAACGGAAGTACACTCTATTTATTAAATGGGAAGGATGAAAAAAAGGAACCAGCTTCAGTTACTATTACTGGCAATAGTGTAAAAGCAATCTTTAACCAAAATCTAAATCCAGGTACTTACCAGGTAAATTGGAAGGTTCTTGGCGCGGATGGTCACATTATAGAAAACCAGTATTCATTTATAATTAATGATCAAGAGGAAAGTGTCTTGCCTAAAGGTGAAAAAAAGCAACAAAATACTACTACTGATGAACCGGAAAAAGAAACGCTTAAATCACTAGACGGTAGTGAAATAGATAATCAAAATGCTACAGGGAAAACAAACGATGACAATGAATCAACTTTAGTATTTGGAATTATTTCATTGTTAATTATTGCAGGAATAATATTCCTTACTTGGATGTGGTTTAGTAGAAGTAGAAAATAAGAGGTGTAAGCTATGACATTATTCGTTTCATTAACTGAGTTTATTTTATATTGTTGTTTTTCAATACTTATTGGGTCATTAATTCTGCTTTTGGTTCCAGAAAACAAAAGACCCTCTTTGTACATACCTAAAAAGATACTTTATTTAGCAACTGGATTAATTCCCCTGACTTCTCTTCTTCCTGTTGCCAGTACCGCTAAAATACTTTCAGGCGATTGGGGATTTTGGTTCATCTTTAAGAATGTCTTATTTACTTTTGAAATCGGAAAATCATGGCTGTTTATCGCTATAATTTCGGCCATCCTTATTCGTGTGTTAATTGCTAAGGAATTAGAAACAAATAAACACTTAATTGGGCTTGCCCTTTCACTTAGTATATTTATGCTTTTAGGTTATACAAAATCAAGCCATGCAGCAACCATTACAGAATGGCAGGGATTTCTTTTTCATACACTTCATTTCCTAGCTGTTACCGTTTGGATTGGACTTCTTCTTATTGTTAGTTGGTTTTCCAAAAACAAAAAGAATTGGTTAACCTTTTTGAGGTGGTTCACCCCAGTAGCTATGACATGTCTCATTATTACATTTATTGCAGGTTACTTTACAATGAGTATCGATATTAACTCTTATGATGACCCAAATGCTTCTGTACTTCAAGAATATAAAAATAGTCTTATCGTTAACTATGGACAAGCGTTAGTCATCAAACACATCTTAATTGTTTCACTCGTTTTATTTGCAATAATAAATGGGATTCTATTTAGAAAAAGGAATCTTCAAGACTCATTTAATCCGTTAAAATGGGCGAGGTTAGAAGGTATTTACGCTTTAATTGTATTTGGGGTAACGGCATTCATGGGGCAGTCCTGGCCACCACACCAAGTCTATAATTTGATAAAAACGGAAGGTACTTCCCCTCTTTTTCGTACAATCTATGGTGGAGATATCTTAAGCACTTATCAAAGCGATGTTTTTAATATTACGGTTTCATTTGGGTATGAAAGCTATTTATTATTCCTGTTAAGTTTATTGTTTATGATTATTACCGTTTTTGCAGCTACCAAAAGGCAGTCTGTATTTGCATCAATCCTTTCTTCTTTATTGATGATTTTAGCCGCCTATATTGGATTAATGATTGGTATTCAGTAGGTTGAGATGGTGCAAAGGCTCCTTGTTTTCTTACAAAAGAATTAGAGAGGTGTTATTATGAAAAGTAAAAATTCGCTGTTTAAAATTCTTGTAATTATTACATTAATTATTGTTGCTTTGATAATTGTTTTTGTAGTTGTAAATAACAATAATTCCGATTCAAACCAGGGAACAACATCTGAAAAACAACTATCAATTGATGGACAACCTACATTAGGGGAGCCTGATGCACCCGTAACTGTTGTAGAATTTGGAGATTTCAAATGTCCAGCTTGTAAGGTTTGGGGAATAGATATCTTGCCAAAATTGGTAAGTGATTATGTTGAAACGGGGAAGGTCAAATTCGCGTTTATAAACGTCCTATTTCACGAGGAAGAGTCGAAGCTAGGTTCGCTGGCAGCTGAGTCAGTTTATCAACAAAACCCGGATGCATATTGGGATTTTCATAAAGCTCTTTTTAAAGCACAACCAAGCGAGAACCATGATAGTGAATGGATCACTATAGAGAAGGTCCTTGAAATAGCTAATGGTGTCCCAAACATTGATACAGATAAACTAAAAACAACTATTGAAAACAACTCTAAAATGGATGAATTAAATAAGGATACAGAATTGGTAACAAATTTCGATATACAAGTTACACCAACAATTATGGTTAACGGAATGAAGATCGAGGACCCATATGATTATGATGCCATTAAAAAAGCTATAGAAAGTGCACTGGAGAAAAATTAAAATATGAATAAAACAGACAGTAATCAGTTTTTACTTTATGTAGCGTGGTTGGTTTCAGTTGTTGCAACGCTTGTAGTGCAGAGTATATAATTGGCTAAGCTTTATAACGATTCCGTTTTTAGCATTATCGGCGTATGCATTAATTATATTGTTTATGGTTTTAAAAAAACCAAAATAATAAGACAGTGGGAACGAATTGCATTCTAATAGAAAAGCACTACTTAATCTTTTTGACTGTGTATCTCTTGATTTAGTTATATCGTTAAGAAGTTGTCACAGGATATGCATCATGAACAATCATTAAAATAGTATCATGTACTTATATTCTAGGACACAGGGATGGTCTTTAAGCCATCCCATTATTTTGGCCTAATAACAGCTTAGTCCATTCAATATTATGGACCAGCAATTGTAGTAGCAATTACTAATGAGAAAATCGAAAAGTAAAATGGTGAAGGATGGTTGTATGAAAAAGACAATTGTAGCATCTTTGGTAATTATACTTTCCATGATCGGGACAAATATTGTCCAAGCAGAAGAAAAACCGATAAAAAAAGAAATGATCTATTCAATCGTGGTGGACCGTTTTAATAATGGAAATCAAACTAACGATAATCAAGTTGATTTAGACGACCCAAATTCCTATCATGGCGGTGATATTCAGGGAATAATTAATAAATTAGATGATATCAAGGCTAATGGATTTACAACTATTTCTTTAGCCCCGACTATGGCCAATGCACCTAGTCAGTATCATGGGTATTTGGTAGAAGATTTTTTTGAAATAGAAGAACAATTCGGAACTATAGAGGATTTGAAAAAGTTAGTTAAAGAGGCGCATGATCGAAATATAAAGGTTGTGCTTGAGTTTGTAACGAGTTATGTTGCACCAAGTCATCCTTTAGTGGACGATCCAGCCAAAACTAATTGGACAAAAGATGCGACTGTCAAGGATACTCAGTGGTTAGATGATGCTATTACATTAAACCAGGAAAACCCGGAAGTAAAGGACATGCTTTTTAAAGCTGCTACTTTTTGGTTAGAAGAAACGGACATTGATGGGTACAAATTACATGCAATCGATCAGTCGTCACCAGCTTTTTTACGTGAATTTATTGACCAATTAAAAACGGTTAAGCCGGATATTTATGTACTCGGGGATGTTTTGAAGGATCAACAATTAGGCAATGACTATCTTAATTTAGGTATCCCTTTGATTGAAAACACCCCTATGCAGAAGTCCATGGTAAAAGTCTTTTCAAATATTGGTACCCCCCGTAAAAAAACTGTATGAAACATGGCTAAACACCGGAAAACGTGAAGGACTTTTATACGTTGATAATGCTTACACAGATCGATTTACCCGTAAAGTTGTAGAAGGACACCTAAATCCAGAAACTACCTGGAAATTAGCATTAACATACATGTATACAACTCCGGGGGTTCCAATCGTTTTTCAGGGATCTGAAATCCCAATGGATGGGGACACAATGGAAGATGTTCTAAAAATGGTTCAATTTAATAGTGGGAGCGATAAAATACAAAAATTTTTCCAAAGAATTTCTGCAATCCGAAAACAGTTTCCTGTCCTTTCATATGGTGATTTTAACCTAGTCGATTCAAAAGGAGCATTAAGTGTATTTAAGCGTACCTATAAGGACAAAACAATGTTTATCTCATTTAATAATGATACCGAAACAAAAACAGTTTCTGTGAAGGATGTACCAGAAGGTATGCAATTAAACGGATTACTTGGAGATAATATTGTGCGTGAAAATGAGCAAGATGAATATAAAATTGCGCTGGATCGTGAATCGGTTGAAATCTATACCATTGAAGAAGATAAAGGACTAAATTGGTTATTTATTGGAATGGTCGTTGGTATTTTTGTAGCATTTGTAATTTTTATTATGATTTTAAGCTATAAACAAAGAAAAAGAAATGGGAAGAGCCTAATGATTTAATTTCTTACTAGTTTATACTGAAATAAACCGGTACCAATGAGCCCTTTGGTGCTACGTTAATTGATTTCATTTATTACACTGGAAATTCGTAGTTATATTACAATTTATCACGATTTATTCATATATAAATGAATTTTTTTTGACATTACCTATATGTATTTGCATTGCCATCTTAATATTGTTATCTTATTTATAAGATAGAGACATGCGCATATGTGCATATATCGTTGCCTTTTTACTAAAAGTAAAGGTTCTATTAGAACAAATATATTAATGAAGGAATCCGTTAAATTTTTTATGCTAATTATCTTAAATGGTGTAGCTGGATTCCTATCTCTACTTAACTTGTATCTTTCATCACTCCATATGATTATAGGCATGGTAACAGTCATTCAAGGTTCCTATCTAATAACAAAGGCATACCTTGGCCCCTATTATTTTAAAAATAACTAAGCTAAAAAGGAGGAAAAATTTTTGTACACAAAATCATCCCTTAAACTACCACTTTATTTTATTTTTGGTTACATTTTTTTATTCTTTGTGGCAAGTTACGTTACTAGTCTCATCTTAGGTGCTGATTTTGGAACGATGATTCTATTTACAATATTGGTCATTGTTTATTGGTTTATCGCTCATGCGCTTATGGGGTTATTCAAAAAAAATCATGACCTAAAAGCGATACTTTTAAAAGTATCGTTGAGTATATTAGTTATAGCTATCGTTTCCATTATTCAACAAGTTCTTTTTATTAATTTATCTGTCACGATCAGTGTTTTGTTTTTTCCCATTAGTCTGGTTCTATTGTGGGTATTATATATCGTGTATTTTAATGTGAGGTCCTAATTATTATCTTATGACTACCTTCTCCGTAAAAACTTTGGTAATCGGTTACCAATTATTCGATCAATTAAAATTGCCAAAACAGCCACCATTGTTAACATAACTAGGTCGCGAAAAATGTGAGAATAAGTCATTTGTTTTTTAATTATATATGTTTTTATTTCTCCCCAAGTATATATGCCATAATTTAAAAAAGATATGGTACCATTTTCACTAAGTTTAGGGTCATCGGATACTATAATGCTACGTGAAAATAAGTAACTTTTGTCAAATATTGGGATATTCCCATAGTAAGTACTTACTATTAAGGGTATGATTAAATAAATAATCAAGAAAACAAAGAGTAAGAAAAAAATTAGAGATCTTTTTTTTTGGTACAAATTCTTTTCTCTCCCTTCATTAAACCATTTTTTACGTTTCACTTTTGCTAATTTATATAGCTGAAATACAAACGAACATTTCCTTTTATTGTAGATCAACATGACCATATGTTAATATATGCACATAATAATTAAATAAGTATACTCCTCTACAACTTTTGCTTACCTTTGAGTGATAAATTTTTTTAATATCATTATTTGTCCTAACAAAAAATTCAAGCACTGGTCGATAAAAATCCTTTATGGATGAAATAATGAGGTAGAAATTTCTGTATTTTGTAAGAAGGACAAATCAAGTCCAATTACAGCGTGTCCCACTTTTTATTACTATTCCGGGTTCTGGAAAAGGAAAGGTAATGTCTGAAGTTGCCGGACAAATTGATGTTAAGCCAACATTATTGCATTTGTTAGGGGTTGAAACGGATAACAATATTTACTTTGGTAATGATCTATTTTCGAAGGATTGTAAAGGTTATATCTCATTACGAAACGGGGATTTCATTAGTGAAAAATATGTATCGACAAGTGGTATTTGTTATAATCGCCAAACAGGTGAGCGGGTAGAGGGAGAAAACAAGTCTGATGTTGAAAAAGAAACAGAAAGCCCATGTGCGCCAATAGGAGAGAAGGTTAACAAAGAACTTGGATATTCTGATGATATTATTTACGGAGATCTTTTCCGTTTTATGGATTTGGATGAAATGGAATAAACAATTTTTTACTTTCACATCATACATCGACAATCAATAGAAATTCCTATTTAATATGGTTAGCAAATATAGTCACCTTATAGTAGGTGGCTATATAAAATTGCGTAACAATATGCTGCTCTGCTATGAAAAAATAAATGAAGACGCAACATATAAGATGATAGACAGAATGAATGGTATCAAGGTGTGTTTTATCTTATATTTGGAATAGTCCATTATTTCTAGAACTATTATTTTGGATATGGTAACTGCTGTGCAATTAAAGTCCTCCCACCGTGTCATAAGCAGAAACAATCACAATCATTAAGGATGAGAATATATCATGGCCTTCAGCTAAGGATACACCAATTGACATTAATAAACCCCATGATCCCCATGAATAACTGATAAAGTATGCTAAAACTGAACCCTAAAACTAAAGTGATTGGTTGTATCCATATACTGAGAATATCCCCCAAAGTAACTCATAAAGTTCAAGCAAGGAAATCAATGGTCGAAATAACGTATATAACAAACGTTATAAAAAATTTGACACACATATTAGATGTTGCTAATATGATAGCAACAAACATATTAGCTGTTTCGAATATAAGGAGGGTAATCAATGTTAAAGGTTGATATAGATACCAAGATGAAGTTCTTACATGGTTTTTCCCATAAAACACGAATTCAAATACTTGAATGTATAAAAGAAAATGAAAAAACTGTATCTCAGATTGTTGACGACCTAGATGGAAATCAATCAAACATTTCACAGCATTTAGCATGCTTAAAGGGTTGTGGACTTATTGTAGGGCGACAAGAAGGAAAATATGTATATTACCGTGTTCGCAATCAACTGGTACGTGATTTATTAACCACGTTCGATGTAGTGCTGGAAGACGTTCAAAACGATGTTACCTGTTGTGAAAATCATATTGGTTAAGAAGGTGGAGGGAATGGAAGACAAATGTTGTAGTTCAAATGAAAAGGAACCTATAGTGATTGAAAGTAATAAGGGGTGTTGCACCAGTCAGGCTAAAAATGAAAAAAATTCAAATGCAGAAATAGTTGATCACTGTTGTGGTTATGCGGATGAAAATTTGAATTTCGTAAATAGAACAGAAACAGACATTGTAGCACCATGTTGTAGTCGCAATGATGATGACACAAACCAAAACACAAGTACAGAGAAATCAAGTTGCTGTAGTAGTAAAATTGAAGAAAATCCAATTATTCATACAACATCAGTTGAAGGTGAAAAAATTGAATATCGGATCCGTGGAATGGATTGTCCTTCTTGTGCATTAACGATAGAAAAAGGGTTGAATGGATTACATGACATTAAAGAAGTAAAGGTAAATTACAACACTGCAAAGTTGCAAATAGTCGGTAATGATAGCCTTTCTTTTAACCAAGTGGAAAATACAGTTCAAAAGCTAGGTTTTACGGCCGAACCATTGAAACAAAACAAAAATGTGCGAACATACGATGTCGAAGGAATGGATTGTGGTAGTTGTGCCAAAAGTATTGAAAATCATTTAAATACAATTCCATCTGTAAATAGTGTAAGTGTTAATTTTTCAACTGGAAAAATGAAGGTGGAACATGAAAATAGCGCGGATGATATTGTTTCAGAAGTATCTAAAATTGGTTTTAAAGCTTCTGTGCTTGAGAATAACACCAAAAAGCATACAGAAAATCCAAAAAACAAAGAAGGATATGGATTAATTACCTTCACTGGTATTTTAATCGCTCTTGGTTTTATTGGTTCTTACAATGGAATTTCCCCTATATTGACAACTATTTTGTATGCAGTTGCTATTGCTATCAGTGGCTTTAAGCCTGTAAAGAGTGCCTATTACGCTTTAAAAAGTCGGTCATTAGATATGAATGTACTCATGTCAGCTGCCGCAATTGGGGCTGCCTTAATTGGAGAATGGTTCGAGGGCGCAACAGTAGTATGGTTATTTGCATTAGGTACTGCACTACAAAATAGATCGATAGAACAAACAAGAAAGTCAATTCGCAATCTAATGGATTTGGCTCCATCAGAAGCTTGGATTAAAGTTGGATCTGAATTGGTTAAAAAACAGGTTGAAGAAGTTTCAGTTGGTGAGACAGTAGTTGTTAAACCTGGTGATCGGATTCCATTGGACGGTGAAGTCATCCAAGGTGAAACCAGTGTAAATCAAGCCCCCATAACGGGAGAATCTATCCCAGTCGATAAATTAATTGGGGATACTGTGTATGCAGGTACAATTAATGAAAGTGGATCTATTGAAATCAAAGTTACTAAGTTAGTCAAAGATACAACAATATCCAAAATCATTCATTTGGTTGAAGAAGCACAAGAACAAAAAGCTCCAACTCAAGCATTTATTGATAAGTTTGCTAGTATTTATACACCTATAGTATTTTTATTAGCCTTAGTTGTAATCGTTCTTCCGCCACTATTAGGTTTTGGTACTTGGGAAGAATGGGTTTATAAAGGTCTTGCATTATTGGTAGTTGCTTGCCCATGTGCATTGGTTATATCTACTCCTGTTGCAATTGTTTCCGCCATCGGAAATGCAGCAAAGAACGGTGTATTAATAAAAGGTGGTACTTTCTTAGAAAAAGCAGGTGCTATTAATGCGATAGCATTCGATAAAACTGGTACATTGACCGAAGGAAGGCCAAAAGTCTCCGAAATTAATGCATTTACTGCGTCAGAGGAAGAATTAATTTCTACTGCATTAACTTTGGAGGATTACTCTACACATCCGATAGCAAAAACGATTGTTGGATATGCGAAAGACAAGGGAATTCAGTCTAAAAATGGCAAAGTGTTCAAAAGTATCGTCGGCAAAGGTGTTCAAGCTACAATTGATGGAGAAATTCATTATGCTGGTAATCTAAAATTATTTGAAGAAATGTATATAGCTTTGGCTAATGTGACGGCTAAAGTCAACGAGATGCAAAGTCAAGGAAAAACAGTAGTAATAATCGGTACACAAAGCGAAATAATGGGTATTATCTCTGTTTCTGATACAATTCGAACTACTACTGTTAAGGCATTGAATGGATTGGAACAAGTAGGTATCAATCAAGTTGTTATGTTAACTGGGGATAATGAAGGTACAGCTAAAATGATTTCAAGTGAAACGAATGTCAATCGATATTTTGCAGAACTATTGCCCGAGGATAAAGTCGATGCAATTAAACAATTACAAAATGAAGGTCATAAGGTTGCGATGGTTGGTGATGGCATAAACGATGCACCAGCACTTGCTACAGCAAATTTAGGGATTGCTATGGGCGGTGCAGGAACCGATACTGCAATGGAGACTGCCGATATTATTTTAATGGCAGATAATCTAGAAAAATTGCCACATACAGTTAAGTTAAGTAGAAAAGCATTAGCGATTATCAAACAAAATATCTGGTTTTCGTTAATTGTAAAATTTATAGCGTTGATTCTTATATTCCCCGGCTGGCTAACTCTTTGGTTAGCGGTACTAAGTGATACTGGTGCTGCTATAATAGTGATTTTAAATGCACTACGTCTATTGAAAATAAAAGAGTAAAAAGGAAAGCTGTTCAAAACCATTGAACAGCATCCCGTTTATTTCATTGTGGTTCAAAAAGTAGGTAAAGAGGTGAAAATAATTGAACAAAAGTAAAAAAAGAAGGTAATTTAGGGCAATCCTGTTACTGTTTATGTTCTCAATGGTACTATATACACTTTTTTCAAATATCTTCAAAGATGAAATGTTGTTTCAAAAGAGGATTATGCACCAAATTTTTCCTTGGAGACACTTAAAGGTGAACGTGTTGGACTCAAAGATTATAGAGTAAAGGGTGTTTTTTAAAATTTTTGGGGGGCATGGTGCAAACAATGAATGAGAAATGCTTTATATGGAAGGAGAGTACAAGCAATTCAAAGAACAAGGTGTTGAAATACTTGCCGTTAACATTGAAGAATCCGATTTAATCATTCAGAGTTTTATAGATAGTTTTGGTTTAACTTTTCCGATACTTATGTACAGAGGCGGTGAAGAAACTCAACTATACGGAATTGGTCCTATTCCAACTACTGTCTTAATTGATAAGAATGGTAAAGTATTTAAAATAATTACAGGTAATATGGATCAGCAAAATAAAATAACACATGAATTTAATTAAACCAAAACGATTAAAAGGAGTTATTGTATGCAGGATTTAAATATTTTTTTGCTTTTGAAGCTGAATGGACACCGATACGAGATGGACCACGGAAAGCAATTAAAAACGCTATTAAAGCCGATACATGTCTCTAATTGCATTTGAAATAGGTATGATGGATGGCTCATTCATTATGTATTTTTCGTTCAAGTGCCCATGCCTCCACCCTATTTTTTGGTATATGATGCAAATTGCTATGATGATCGGGTTTCTCACAAGCTATCCAGCAAATTGGAACTTGGTGAAAAAGGGTAATAAGCATGCAATGTGATAATATATTTCATATGAGCGTAATCGACTTGGAAAATTACAATTGTCGGGCTAAGAAAGTTATTGTTAATATAAATTCCATGTATGATCCTGAGGGAATTGCTATTGCATTTTTTCGAACTCTTGGACCATTAATTCATAATTTTGCGCACCAAATGATTTCTTTTGAATCCGGCCTTCTGAATCAATCATAAAAGTAGTCGGAATTGGTTGAATCTGATACTGATCTGAAACAGACATTTCCTTATCTAACAAAATTGGAAATGTCAGGCCGAATTCATCAACAAATTTCTGAACTTCTTTAGTACCGCTTTCAGTTCCAGTTAAATTCACTGCCAAAATTACTACGTCTTTGTTATCGTAAAACTTTTGCATATCAGGCATTTCTGCTCGGCAAGGGGGACACCAGGTGGCCCAGAAATTCAGCATTACACGTTGACCCCGGAAATCTGAAAGTTTTACTGTCCCTCCATCCAGCGTAGAGAGTTCGAAGTCTGGAGCGATTTCTCCTACATCAAGTCCAACCTCATTAGATTCGACGACCTTTTTTTCCTTTTCGTTTCCTTTAGGCGGAGAAGTTATTGTATTATCCGAAATAGTTTCAGCCTTTTTTTGAATGGTCTTTTCTTCTGACGATAATGCGAAATCATATACAGCAAAGCCAAGCATTCCCACTACAATCACAATCAGAATTGTCTTTTTCATTGATAAATTCCTCCATTATCCTAATTTGGTTAACCAAGTGTCTTGGATAAGTTGTAATAAAAACGCAGAAATTCTAGGCATTAAGCCTAAAAACAAGATTAGACCCATTACAACCATTACCAGTCCACCTATTTTCATAATGATTCCACTATGACGAACGATCCATTTTGTCGACCCAAGGAAGAAGATCAATATGAGAAATGGCAGTGCAAAACCGACAATGTACATGATGGTATAAAACATACCTTGTCCGGGATTACTAGCTGCTAAAAATAAAATAGAAGCAAAGATTGGCCCAATGCACGGTGTCCACCCAGCAGCAAAACCCATACCGACAAAAAAAGTTCCGAAATAACCGGCGGGTTTCTTGGAATAATGAAAACGCTTCTCTTTCATTAAAAAAGTGAAATTAATCCAGCCCCCAACAAATAAGACCCATGAATATAATAAAGACCCCAGCTATACGCTGGATGAGCAGTCCAAAATCACCTGTAAATAACGCTTGAATCCATTTACCTAAAAAGGAAGCACCAACACCTAGGCTAATAAAAATAAGTGAAACGCCTAATAAAAAGAAGACGGAATGGCTCAATAGTTTTTTGCGGATTTTAACATTGTGACTTCCTTGCAATTCTTTCACACTTATTCCTGTAATATATGATAAGTAAGCTGGGAAAATTGGTAACACACAAGGGGATAAGAAGGAAAGTGCCCCAGCACCTAATGCTAGGAACATGCCTATCACCAACATCGTGTCTGAGTCGATTGCACCCATTATGACACCCACTTCCTGTAAATAAACAACACTATACTACCAATAGCAATTAGGCTATAAAAGCCTGGGTCTAAATAAAACTGAAATACGCTTGTATGATAAAAAGTGGATAAAACAAGTTGCCCTAAACTCCAGACCAGTATGACTAGGAACACTAATTGTTTAGTTGTCATTTTACCTTGCAACAATATAATTAAGATTAGCAGAACAGCGAGCAATCCTATATAACCCCATGCAAAAGCTAAGTCTCTTAAGATAATTTGGGTAAATTCATACACAAAGGATGCAGATAAAAAAACATATATCAAAGAAAAAAGAATTTCTAGAAATTGCTTACAATTGTCAATAAACTTGAACGTTCCATACAGCAACAGGAGCACAACTGCTACATAAAAAGCCTTTGAATCGCTTGGATATGCCAACAAGGCACGCGGATCATCTATGAATATAGAAAAATTGGTTAGAATTTTACCAATCCATAATGAAATCACAAACATAAAAAGAATAGTTCCAACCTCATCTAAACGCTTCTTCGTTACTGATTTTGTAAAAGGACTTGTGAACTTAAACAAAACAAATCCCACTACAAAGCTCCCAATCAGCATTACGAGAGAGCTTTTAATGATAAGGGGGCCGATTATCCAGGTTGTTGGCATAGCGATATCTCCTCTACTTAATTTGCATTTATAATTTATTTTTTGTTCATATTACTATTATCCTTATTATTACTATTGCCATTTTAGTATAAACAACAATTTTGTAGAAATTGTGAGGGTATAATTGATGTTGTCAAATACTGTATGCCCAGGACTTGTTGGACTATCAAAAAGTTAATCACAAGGTTTAGGTGTTGATAATATACTGTTCATACAATTGGTCTTGGAGCAATTGAAATGAGCTGAGTCAGTGAACATACATTACTGGTTGATTACCTATTGTCGTTGGCGCGTTGATAAAGGCGCTAAAAAATTTTGATTTGATGTTTGTCTCATGCAACTTTTGTGTGTATGGTGAAGATAGGAATTTTTTAAAGAGATGGAGTGGATGGAAAACATGTTTGATTACTTAAAAACTCTCGACCCTGTGGTCATAGCCTTACTCGCAACGGTGTTCACATGGGGTATGACTGCACTTGGAGCTGCACTTGTTTTTACTCAGAAGAATATGAATCAGAAATTTTTGGATAGCATGCTTGGTTTTGCTGGTGGTGTCATGATCGCAGCAAGTTTTTGGTCTTTGCTCACCCCAGCAATAGAAATGGCCGAGGGTGTACCAGGTTGGGTACCCGCTGCAGTTGGTTTTATACTTGGTGGGCTTTTCTTGTGGGGTGTGGATAAAATTTTACCACATTTGCATCCTGGTCAAAAAATGGAAAGAGCAGAGGGGATACATCCGAAAAATAAAAAGAGGAGTACATTACTTGTTCTTGCCATTACGCTGCACAACATTCCAGAGGGGTTAGCGGTTGGTGTCGCATTTGGCGCAGTTGCGGCTGGATTTGAATCAGCATCAATTGCAGGCGCAGTGGCTCTTGCAATTGGAATTGGCATTCAGAACTTTCCAGAGGGTGTTGCAGTTGCGATGCCATTACGACGAGATGGCATGTCACGAGCAAAAAGCTTTATGTATGGTCAGGCTTCTGGATTGGTTGAACCAATTGCAGCGGTGATTGGTGTACTTGCGGTTACGTTTATTGAACCCATGCTTCCGTATGCATTAAGTTTTGCTGCTGGTGCAATGATTTTCGTAGTTGTGGAGGAAGTAATCCCAAGCTCGCAAGAAGAAGGCAACAAAGACTTAGCATCCTTAACATTAATGATTGGATTTACCGTAATGATGATTTTAGACGTTGCCCTAGGGTGAAGAAGCTTCACCCATCAGGTCAATATACTGGGATGGGAATGGGCAAACCACTTTTTAAAAATTTATATCCTCATAAAATCCACAAATTTTATTGCTATTCTATGTTAGTCACCAGGAGTAAGGAGGAAACATGAAAAAAGTAGAATGGTTGATAGTCGCTGTACTAATAATTGTAGGCTTAATTTTTCTCACTGTTTCCGGGACAACGGTGTGGGAAATCGAAACAATTCAATCTTATGTAAAAACATTTATACAGCTCTGTTTATGGATGGGATCGCCAGTAATAATTGTGGGGATAATATATATCATCATTCAAAAAAGAAAAGGGAGGTAATCACGTTGATGTCTATGATGAGTGGGAATATGCTTTTAAACATGATAATTTGGATCATTATTCTAGGTTTCTTAATATACGGGGTAGTGTTATTACTATCAAAACCATTTGAAAAGAAAGAGGATTCATCTTTGCAAATCCTTAAAGAAAGATTTGCGAAAGGTGAAATTGATGAACAAGAATACAAGGATAAGAAAGCAAGTTTAGAAAATAAGCGTTAAGTTTTCACATCTTCACAATTTCAACAAATTTGCTGTTTATACTGGATTTGTCCTAGTAATAGAAACTGGAAAGGAGAATTGGTATGAAATTAAAAAAAGTACCATTTTTATTGTCGTTTGCACTTGCGAGTCTATTGGTAGTAGGAACAACAGCTTTTGCACAAGAATCGGACGGCAATGGAATGAGCAACATGCAGAATGGTAACGGAATGATGAAAATGATGGGAAACGATAATATGGGCAATATGATGGTGTCTATGAATTCACCAGAGGGAAAGAAAATGATGAATGCTTGTGGTGACTTTATGAATTCTTATCAAAGTGAAAAAGATAAAAAGTAGCACTTACTAGTAGCATAAATCCCCTTGAGCATAAAAATACCTCGATCAAGGTCGAGGTCACTGAAAGATCTCAAGAAAAGTATCAAGCAAAAATAGGTGGCTCTCCAATTTCTCAGTTGTAACCGTTATAAAGGAAGTGAGAATGAGCTCAAGGATAAAGCAGAATAATTGGAGGGGGCTAGGTTTACCTAGCTCCCTTTCAGGACTTTTTGTGAATCCACCAAAGTAATTCAATAATTTTCTGGAGCGAAATCGTCTCATTTTCCAAAAGATATCCCTAAATAGTGTTATGATTTTTTAGCAATTAATCAGTAAAGTTATATATGTATATTGACCAAGGAGGCGCCGGGACAAAATATAGGCTGGTATTTTATCACCAGTAATCTTGGTAGTTTAATCCGCCCAATCCACTTCCTTTAATCCACAAGGCTTATGCTTATTTCTTAGCGTGGCCTTTGTGGTGCTTGTGGAAAGCAAAGTTGGGTGTACATGTAGGGCGTTTTATCCGTTTGATAGCACATTCTACAGTATTCCTGAATCGGTAAATAAATTATGGATCCATGAAAAAAGTAGTGTTCCAGCTACTGCGCGATTAATTGGACGGATGCCATCGGACAATTCTTCCTACAAATATTGATGCACTCAATCGATGACCGGATGAATTGATACAATTGCAGTTAGGGCATGCCTTAACAATGCCAATTTCGAAATCGTGGGAATGATCATCAAATAACTCACCCTTCTAATATGCAAAAAAACTAGCACATTAAATCAGGGAAGTATAGTGTTAGTCCGAAGTATTTTGAAAAAAGTGGGCTATATAATAATAAATAGGTGAATCATATTTTTCTTTGGACTTTTTCAGTAATTTCATCCTTTTACTTTTTTAGCGGAAAGTATATCCATATTTCTTTCTGCATAAGTTGCAACTAAGTGAATGCCAAATTTTCAAATGTTTCCTAAAAGTTTCATCAATTTAAGGTTATACATTAATTGATAATGACATGAGGGGGCAGATTGATACCTCATCTTATTGACTTAATAGTAAGTCGGTTGACAAATCGTCTGTAATTTAGCCTTAATACTGTGTCCTATACAAAATAAAGGTTTCTGAAAATATAGAATATAAGTTAAGGAGGGAATACATGTTTTTAAAGTACAAAAATATATGGTTTATCACCTTAATACTCGCTAGCATTTCGATTATCCTAATAATAATTCAACAATACAACACTAATTATGCAGATGGTGCCAAACAAGACGGACTTTTATTAATGAGCACCTTTAGTGAAGCAAATATTGAAACCGGGGAAGTAATTCTAAATTACGGTGGGGTAGTCAAATCTTATAAGGATCCAGGTAATCTGGACTCCTATAAAAAAGAACTTGGACAGCAGCTTTCCATAAATCTTAAATTAATTACGGAACCAGGACAAAAGGATTTAATTAAGTATCAAGGGCATAAAAATATTTCATCTACATCAAACACTATATTGCGAGTTGCCTTGGCAGGTGTTCTCCATGAAAATGGGACATATAGAGCACATCTAATGGTATCTTTAAAAGGTAATGTAGCCAATGAAGAAGACTTTTTAAAGAGTTATGCATATCTTAAACAAATATTGGAAGGTGTTTCTGTAGTACCTAAAATAAATGTTAACATTCAAGGAACTGTTGACCGAAAGTTAAACCATACCGTGCAGCAACAAATGATAATGAATATGTTTGATAATTTAGAGGCCACTTATTCTGAGGGCTTAAATGAAGAAGAAATAATAAGTCTTACCGGATTTTCAAAAAAACTCAGTTATTTGGTAGAAACCAAAAATAATCACATCAATGTTCAAATTGCAAGTCGTTTTGATGCAACTGAAGGTAAAACCATATTTACCATCGGCACACCTGTTATTACAATGGAGTACTAGTTTCTTTTATGCTTGTGCCAGTTTTTCATACTAACTCCCACAAGCCTATTTAAGTACGTTCAAAAATAAATTACAATTCTTAACTCTAATAGTTGGAAGAAACAAACCTCTCTTAATAGTGACAGTATTACTTTACTGTCATTGAAAAAATGTTAATCATTTAGGTTGACAATAATACTGATGGGGGTATATTATTTAATTGGATCCAAACAAGATCCGAATTTAATGGCCGGGGCCAACCTGGATGTCCTTTCGTAACGTGGGGTGTTCACTAGGTCAATAGAGACGTGGAATTGATGATTCTTTCTCATATAATCATCTCAATCAGCTGGTGAGTGAGACAAAGGACCATACATATTTATTAGATATCTAATAAATATGTATGGTCCTTTTAATATCAACTGGTATACTTATCTGATCTAAATATAAGTCATTCTCCCCATTTCAACACTTTAGCGTGATGGGGCTGTCTCTTTACAATTTATTGAAACGATTTTGCACCAATATAACGGCTCTGCCAATAGTCGTATTCTAGGGACGTTACTTCTACACCTGTTTCCTCCGTACCTGCATGAATCATTTGGTTGTTTCCGATGTAAATTCCGCTATGAGATACGCCTTCCTTATACGTATCTTCAAAAAACACAACATCGCCAGGGCTTGGACTGTCTACGTGTGTGCCATTATTTTCCCACATACCGGCATGAGTTCTATCCAAGGAAATACCAGCTTGTTTAAATACATAGTTGATGAAACCACTACTGTCAAAACCAGCCGGTGTTGTTCCACCAAATTGATAAGGGCTGCCAACTACGCTTTCGGCAATCGCAACAATATTAGAGGTTGTGCTCGCAGTTGTTCCTTTTGTTTGCTGCTTAGGTGTTTCTTCAATTATTACACTTTCTTCTTCCGTACCTTGGGTTAGAGATAAGGCCTTTTTTGTCTCCGGTCCGACAATTCCATCGATTAAAAGGGAATGATCCTGTTGGAAATCTTGTACTGCTTGGTTAGTAATTGGTCCAAAAATCCCGTCAGTTTCAAGTTGATAACCGTGTTGATTTAATGTTGATTGCACGTCTTTGACAGCTTTCCCTCTGTCGCCTGCTAAAATTGGATTTGAATGAATGGTAATAGTTGGGGTGGATTTTTTATGAGTTGTTGTTTCATTTACCGTTGTATCCATATCTGGTGCTCCTTGAGCAAAAACACTTCCAGTAACTACTGGTGAAAATGTGAGTGATGTGACAAAAACGGTTGTTCCAATATACTTTCCTATAGAATATTTTTTGGGTAACATTATGTATTCTCCTCTATGTGAATTTTGATGAACAAGTTTATTCTAGCAGAATTATAAGAATAAAAGATTAAGAGAGTAATACAATTTAGCAACAAATCATTACAAGATACGACAAATTAATGGGGCCAGGACAAAAACTCTTTTGAAATGAATAAAACGCATGAAATTTGATTTAAAAATCCTGATTTCATGCTTTTTTTATTTTCTTGATTAAAACGAAAGCTAATTATTATATACTCTTGTCCCAGCCAGCCCCATTAATTAGTTTTCCACGGAGAGAAGTAAAGGCGTTGTTTGATTGAATATATGGAAGTGTAAAAAATGATGATCATCGTTAATAGGGTGTCAGATTGCGAAGCCAAAGGTCATCAAGGAAACTATGAATTCCAACAAGTGATATCCAGCACCAGACGAAAAGGAAAAAGGGACGCAATTATTTTAGGGCTAAATAGGGTAAAATGGATCAAAAATAACACGTATATCGAAAAGTGCTATTGACTGAATTCGTTAATTCTCTTAGGGCCTAAGGCGATTAACCTGAGAAAGTAGTGTTAGAAGGTAATATTCAGCTAACATCAATCCTAACAATTCTAAGATGGTTAAAAGGGCTTCTGCAAAACGAATATCACCTATTTTGTTGCAACACTAAAAAGGATAAGGAAAAAGACTTTATGACTCAACAGAGTCCTTTTGACCAGTTGAAGTAGAGACTGGTAAACGGAAAAAACGGTATGGAAGAATATTTACAAACAAAGGAAGAAATTGCTTAGCCTTATTTATTTCGCCCAGCTATTAGAAGGCTGGGACTATTTTAATTGCAATTGGTTCATATAAGTATAATCTTGAGGTGGCTGTTTAGTACATTGGTTACTCACAGCCTTCCAAATTTATCTGCTCCTAAACGATGGAAGAAATACGGTAGTTGTTAGCTACCGCATCTTCATCTTCATCACTTCTTCCATTTTTATTAGTCTTTTATCAATCATATCGACTTTTTGTTTGATTTGTTGGGTCAAGTCCATATGTGCCATCATTATTTGTCTCATTTCTTCTGTTTCCATCATTGACATATTTGTTTCTGTTCTTCCGGTGTAATTTGAGCAATAATACGGATATTGGTAATACAATTTTCTTCACTCCTATAACAATTTTTATCAAGATATTTATATGAACGAACTTGAAATATGTGTTTAATTTTAAGCAAGGATTGTGCCGTAAAATTATAAGCATAAAGTTGCTGAATTTCTTCAGACGTGTTTTGAAAAGACATGCTTGTATACTTTTGGCTTATAACCAACCGAAAAACGTAATAGTTTAACGTAATCCTACCATTACAAGATAAAGTTAGCTTGTTTTTTTATGATTAAAACAAAAAAATTGAAAAGCCTTATAGTCTATCCGTATTTCTTCAACGCTAATGTAAAAGAATGAAAGGCTGTTCCAAGGTTAATTTTGAGTGACGGCTTTAAATAGAATTTTTTATAATCGTCCGATCAGTCCGAATAGAACTGGAATTCCTATCTAGATGTGGTAAGGTACTTAAAATAAAATTTGAATTCCTCACAGAAAATCTATATTTAACACTTATAATTAATATTGTGGCTGTAGCAAACAATTAAATATGGATAGCATTGCATTAAGTGTAATGCCTTATTATATCAAGAAAAGAGGGATAACAAGATGATACCCGTTATTAGTCTTGGTCCTATTACGATTTACTTTTTTGGATTCATGATAGCTGTTGGTGCATTAATTGGCCTTCTGCTATTGATACGAGAAGCAAAAAAGAGAGGGATGGATCATAAATTATTAATAGATGTAGCTATCTATTCATTGTTGGGCGGGGTAATAGGGGCTCGTATTGTTTACGTAGTTGTGTACGATCCCGCCTATTATATTGCCAATCCAATGGAAATACTTTTTATCCAAAACGGTGGATTATCGATTCATGGTGGAGTTTTGGGCGGATTAGTCATCGGTTATTTCCTACTGAGGCGGCATAAATTACCAATTTGGCATACCTTAGATATTGTTGCACCGGCACTAATTCTGGCGCAAGGAATAAGTAGAATTGGCTGTGATGTATTTGGTGAACCAATGTCTAGTGCCTTACCTTGGGGGATTGAAAGATACGGGGAAATTTTGCATCCTGCTCAGGCATATGAATTTTTATTAGATTTTCTGTTGTTCGGTTATTTGTGGTTAAAATTAAAAAAAACTTCCTACACCGGTCAAATCTTTATTCATTATCTAATTGGGTATATGATAATTCGTGGCATTGTAGAATTTGCTAGAATAAATCCTATGGTTGTTGGACCGTTTAGTGTAAGCCATGTTATGAGCCTAATAGGCATCATTATTGCGATTTCCCTAATGAGGTATCGTAAGGCAAATGGATTGACCGATAAAATTACTCCAATTCCCAAGAAAGATATTATTAAAACTGTCATGTTTGTGCTATCTATGATGGTCATTTCTTTACTGCTTTTTTACGGGGTTCAAGGTTAATCAGTTGAGTTTAATAGATTATAGATTAAGTGGCACTGTGTTGTACCAGTCTAGCAAGGAGGTGACAGCGTGAACTTAGAGCAGGTGAAAGCAAACAAACATCGTAAGAAACGAAACCGATTGATATTTCGCATAACAGTATTAGTAATCCTGCTTGCTGCAGTTGGATACGCATTGGTATCAAATCTCACGAAAGATACCACTAAAATAGATGTAGGATCTCAGGCACCAGATTTTGTGTTGGAACAAGTCAATAAAAACAATGAATTGGAAAGTGTTAGGCTAAGTGATTTAGAAGGTAAAGGTGTTATGTTGAACTTCTGGGCAACGTATTGTAAACCCTGTGAAGCAGAGATGCCATATATGCAGAAATTGTATCCAGAGTATAAAGAAAAAGGGATTGAAATTGTTGCAGTAAGTTTAGATGCAACAGAATTGGTAATTGATCGATTTATTGACAAATATGACTTAACCTTTCCTATTCCACATGATAAAAGTGGACAGGTTATGGATTTATATGGCGTTGGGCCAATTCCCAGTACATTTTTTATTAGTCCTAAGGGAAAGGTAGTGAAAATAGTCGCTGGTGCGCTGACATTAGATAGTTTAGAAGGCTATTTGAAACAAATACAGCCAGAATGAAAATGATCGATTCGATTTTACTTAGGAATTTAATTATGTTACTATAATACCCTTGGGAGGTATATTGAATGAACAAAATACAAATATTAATACCATTACTATTAGTCGTTGTTTTAGCGGCATGCACAGGGGAAACCACTACTACGAATGAAAATAACCAATCCTCATCATCTGATGAGACCGTTTCAGTCAAGAAAGTGGATACAGAGGGAAGAGAAGTGAACGAGATCAACATTACTGCTCAGGAAACGGATTGGATGTTGAATGACAAAAAAATGGTTAATGCCTGGACATATGGTGGTACAATTCCGGGCAAGGAAGTACGCGTTACCCAGGGGGAAGTAGTAAAGGTGAATTTACAAAACAAACTTCCAAAACCCGTCACTATCCATTGGCATGGTTATCCTGTGCCTAACACGGAGGATGGGGTTGCTGGCGTAACACAGGATGCGGTTCCACCAGGTGAATCGTATACGTATAACTTTGTTGCAACTGTTCCTGGGACGTATTGGTATCATAGTCACCAAAACAGTGTGGAACAAGTAGATAAAGGGCTTTATGGAGTACTCATTGTTGAGCCGAAAGAAGGTGTGAATGCCGATCGGGATTATACATTAGTTCTTGATGAATGGCAGTCAAATCCTGATGAAGGAATGGACATGGGTGGAGATAAAGCAAACGAAGAGAACATGAATGGAATGGATCAACAAAATTCCGGCAAAGGTATGGATGGTATGAATCATGGGGATTCTTCAAGTGATAAGGAAAAGAATCACGTTATGAGTGGAATGAGCGGTAAAGAAATGATGGGTCACGACATGTCATCGTATGATATCTTTACGATTAACGGAAAAACCTATGAGGCAAATGAACCATTGGAAGTGAAAAAGGGAGAAAAAGTTAAATTAAGGTTCATAAACGCTGGATACATCGTTCATAAGATTCATATTCCAGTTGATTATAAAATCACGCATGTTGATGGTCAACCAGTAAATAATCCTTCAGTCGAAAAAGGCTCAGTGCTGGAAATTGCACCAGGTGAAAGATATGATATAGCCTTTACTGCAAATTCTGGACAGAATTTCACGATTGATGATCATACAGATATGGCTGGTGCCAAATATATGAAAATCGATGTAGCTTACCAAAATAGTAAGGGCAATGAGTCGGAACACCCGAAGGCAAATAGCAAAGCCAACTTGATGGATCTTGGAGAAAAAGAGGAAGGGCAATTTTCTTTAGATGATAATTTTGATGTAGAATACCAAATGGATTTAGGTTCCGAAATGGATATGGAAAAAAGCATGGGAATGGCTTATACAATTAATGGAAATGCTTATCCAAATGTTCCCCCTTTAAAGGTGGAAAAAGGTGATCTTGTCAAAGTCAAGATGACAAATAAAATGAGTGGTGATGATGCTGAAGCGGTCCATCCGATGCATCTGCATGGACACTTTTTCCAAGTATTGAGTAAAAACGGAAAGACAGTAAAAGGCTCTCCAATTGTAAAAGATACACTTAACGTGAAACCTGGGGAAACGTATGTTATTGCATTTAAAGCAGATAATCCAGGAAATTGGCTCTTTCATTGTCATGATTTACATCACGCTACGGCTGGCATGCTTCAACTTGTAAAGTATAATAACTTTGAAGACTTTGAGCCTAGCGGTGATGTCAAGAATATAACAGAGTAAATGTAGGTCCGTAGTCATCAAAATTGTTGGTGGATACGGACGTTTTACTAGGTGTAGAAAGGTGATTCGGTCATGGGAAAATGGTTTCCAAGGATTTACGATACAGCAATGAAGCCGCTGGAACGGAATAGGTTTAAAAAAGTCAGAAAGGGGCTTATTAATAAAGCAGGTGGAAGAGTATTGGAAATTGGCTCCGGTTCAGGAGTAAATTTTCCTTATTATACGAATAAGAACATTGACCAAGTAGACGCAGTTGAGCCCAATCCCCTTATGGCAGAGCGCGCACGCAACTCTATAAAACTGTCTACGATTCCAATTCAATCATACGCAGCGAAAGCTGAAAAGCTCCCTTTTGAGGAAAATACCTTTGATTCCGTAGTGGCAACGC
The DNA here is from genome assembly GCF_002216775.1 of Virgibacillus phasianinus. Classification (GTDB taxonomy): domain Bacteria; phylum Bacillota; class Bacilli; order Bacillales; family Amphibacillaceae; genus Virgibacillus_F; species Virgibacillus_F phasianinus. Next base: position 697,149 of record NZ_CP022315.1, on the reverse strand, counting down.
TAGTTTTTTGTACAATCCCTGACCCAATGAGAGCATTTGATGAAATACAAAGAGTTAGCAAAGCTGGGGCAACCATTTTACTTTTTGAGCATGTCAGAATGGAACAGGAAACGTTAGCAAAAATGCAAGATGCTTTAACACCATTATGGAAGAAAGTTTGTGATGGCTGTCATTTAAATCGTGATACATTGGAATTGCTGAACCAAACTCAAATGGACATTAAACACGTAGATTACTATTATAAAGGTCTTTTTGTAACTATCGAGGCGATAAATGACAAATAACCCCAGAATTCAATTGCCATTAGTATAATCATGATTAGAGTGGGTAAATTATTTGGGTATAGGAAAACCTAAATAAGGAGGAATCTTAAGAATGGGAGTATTATCAACATCACCTGCAAATATGGATTCATGTATTGAAGCGTGTATAAAATGTCTAAGAGCATGTGAAGAATGTCTGACTGCCTGTTTACAAGAACCAGATGTGCAAGCAAGAATTAAGTGTATTCAAACACTTAATGATTGTGCAGATATTTGCAATCAAGCAACCAAATTTATGGCACGTAATAGTACTCTTTCAACTCAGCTGTGTGGTCTATGTGCGACTATTTGTGAGCAATGCGCATCCGAATGTGGCCAAATGAAAGATGCTCATTGTCAGGAATGTGCAGAAATATGTCAACAATGTGCTGATGAATGCCGTAAAATGGCTGGTTAAAATGCATCAAAATAGTTAGTTGTGAGGAGGTAGCTGTGAATTTTAACAGCTACCTCTTTTTGATCATTCACCTTTTTAGGTTGCTTTCATACTGTATAGGGTAAATACCTACGTTAACTTACGAGGAGGTTCTCTATGAAAACATTACCTGCTACAGACTTAGGAATAATGGCAGAACATTTATCGGCTCATGAAGGCGTAATAAATAAGCTGGAAGTATACCAGGCCAATGTATCGAATACCGTTTTAAAAGAAATTCTAGTTTTGCAAACGACTATGATGCGTGCGCATGTCAGAATAATGCTTGCTTTTATAAACCCTTATAATAGCGGCTACATTGAAGTGCCAGAATTAAACGATTTATTAAATGCCAATAGTCATAAAGGTATGGAGGATAAAGAGACTAATGATAATACGAAATGGATCGCTTTAGAAGCGCATACCACAGCTAAATGTTTGTCGAATGAAAACTATGTCTCTGCTTTAATGATGAAAGATAAAAATGTGAGAAACGCGCATGTTGAAATGGCACTGCAACAACTGACGGTACAAGAAAAATATACTGCATTTATCAAGAATATGGGTTGGGCGTTTGTCCCGCATGTTTCTGTTGAAGATCAAGTTAATACGTATCAACATTTTCAATATATGTTAACTCAATAACTCCCCCTAAAATAATACTGATAAAATGGCATTCAGTGTTATTTTAATTGTTAGCAGAAACACTAAAACAATATTAAAAATATATTACAGGTTGATTAACCACAAACTTTCTACACAAATAACAGACAAAATGGACAAGATCACCAAAAATCTACGTTGAATTTAAGGGGTAATATTACAAATGGAGTTACAATATCTGTTAAATGGTCTTACCATTGAAAATAAACTAAAAAACCAAATAGCGACTACTCCTGTGGAAGGAATTGCAGATAGTTCATTGGAAGTTAAAAGGAACCATGTGTTTATAGCTATAGAAGGTTTTCAAATAGATGGGCATTCATATATTAATGATGCAATTAAAAAAGGAGCCTGTATTATAATAGGTGAAAGGAATTTAACTGATTTGGCTGTGCCTTATATAAAGGTGTCCAATAGTAGAAAAGCATTAGGGATTATTGCCAATAACTTTTATGGTAATCCATCTAAACAAAAATTGACTATTGGAATAACGGGCACGAATGGAAAAACAACAACAAGCTATCTTTTAAAGCATATTTTGGAAAAGAACGGTCAATCTTGTTCTCTATTTGGTTCCATACACAACATCATTAATGGTGAGGTTTCAGAATGTGTTAATACAACGCCAAGCTCGCTTGTTTTACAAAAACTTCTATCAACTAGTAATGATGACATTGTTATTATGGAAGTATCATCACATGGATTAAAGCAATTTCGTTTGGAAGGAATTGAGTTTGATTATTGTCTATTTACGAACCTTGATCAGGATCATTTAGATTACCATACTTCCATGGAAAAGTATTTTCAGGCAAAATTATTGCTATTTGATAAGCTAAAAGAAAACGGAAAAGCTATCGTTAATGTGGACGACCTCTGGGGAAGAAAGTTAAATTCCACGCTTCAAAACAGAGGAATTAAACCTTTTACCATGGGACAATTCAAAGATTGTAATTTAGAGATAATTGATTTCAATTACAAAAATTCCACCATTAAATTTGAGAAAAATAATCAATCATGTTATCTCTATTCACCTATGTTTGGAATCCATAACATGTACAATACACTAATGGCATACAGTGTTGCTTCATTATTGAATTTGAAAAAGGATCTAATTTGTTCATCAACCTATGATTTTTCCGGGGTTGAAGGTAGATTTGAAATACTAAAGCTAGATAACGGTGCAACTATTGTAATCGATTATGCGCATACAGCAGACGCTTATTCACAATGCTTAAGTACAGCAAAGTATTGTGGTGCTAAAAGGCTCATTCATGTTTTTGGCTTTAGAGGGAATAGAGACTCAGGTAAAAGGCAGGCCATGTTGTCAGTAACAGCGGAAATGAGTGACCAATATATTTTGACATTAGACAATCTAAATACTGTTCCTAAAAATGAAATGCTTCGTACCATGGAAAATATAAATAATACTTTTGGAAACAAAAAAGGAACCATAATTGGAGATCGTACAATAGCAATCAAAAGGGCAATGGAACAAAGTGTCCAAGGGGATTGGATTATTATCACCGGAAAAGGCCATGAAGAGTATCAACAAAATTATTGTTACCCAACCAAAACCGATAAAGAAACAGTTATTTTTCTTAACAATCAACAGAAATATAACCAAACTAGTTCGCAATGTCTGACATGATGCTAAACTAATAAGCAGTTCGAATATTACATCGAACTGCTTATTAGTTTATGAAGTTATCTTTATCGTTCCTGTCATTCCTGATTCGGCATGTCCAGGAATTGTACAAGTATACTTATATACACCCGGTTCTAGTGGGGTGAACGACACTTCTTGTTTTTCTCCAGGTATACTATGAACATGAATTTGATTTTCCTCTTGTTGATGATGGTGTCTACTTAAGGATTCTACTGTTCCAGTCTCCATTCCTACTATTTCTAAATCATGTTCAATTTCTCCATTATTAACTAAAACCATTGTTACACTTTCCCCGACAGGTATTTCCATTTTACTTGGTGTAAAAGAGAATTCATCTGCCTGAACTACTAGATTATTATTGTTCATAACCATATTCATATTAGATGGTGAATGGTTCATTTGATTTGGTGATTTAGATGAAGTAAGAAGTGGATCTAATTGATTATAACCAATAATGAATACTACAAATAAACCGAGAATTATAGCTGGATGACCTAAGATTGATTTTCTTTTTTTCATGAATTCTTCTTTCATCATTACAAAAAGAACCAATATTAATGCAATGAATAACACAAACATAATCCTTATTAACGAATCCTGATATTCGGGTACAATCATTTCTCCAAGCATCGCCCCCATCATACCCCCCATCATGCCCGACAATGCACCATCTAAAACTGCCATTAAACTAACTGGTAAGCCTGACACAAAACCTACAATAACTCCAATCAATATCCCCAATACGGTTGAGTAAAATAAATTACCTGTAAAAAGTATACCTAAAATCACTCCTGCAGTTAATCCAACCATCATGCCAAGTGACATCGCAATCATCATTCCTGTCATACACGTGACCTTCCTGCGATGATAAATGGTGCTACCTATTGCTAATGAAGTCAATATGAGCATACCAAAAAATGTAACATATAAAGCTACTGTCATATTTATATCCTCCTGTTACAACTTGTCTAGTTGGTACATTATATGGTCATTTTTAATTTAAATTCATAAGAAAAGATATTTCTTATGAATTTCCCAATCGAAATAATCCTATGGGGGGCTGGAGAAGGATAGGTTTATCTATGTTTGAAACCAAAAATACACGGTTGGATATATGAACTTGATTCTATTACAATCTTTTTTACCTTATATAAATTTATTTAATATGGACCCTAAAAGCTTTAACAATAATCCCATCATTTGCTGGTTCAAAGTCGTATTGAGGCAATCGTTCAAATCCAAGACCTTCATATAATTTTATTGCATTTTCCATAAAATTGGCAGTGTGTAATCCAATTGTCTGTAAACCTCTGTTCTTTGTACGCAATATACACTCAGAAATCAATGCTTTTGCAACACCTTTTCCACGAGATTTTGGCGATACAGCCAACTTTCGAATTTCTGGGTAATCCAACTCATCATCCAGCAACCCGGTATATAATTCTGTTTTTGGGGAAACAAAACGACAGTCCCTACTATCTCCCCGTCGATCTCTGTTACAATTTGGTCAACATTTGTTTGTAAATCTTCCTCCGTTAAGATTTGTTGTTTAAGAACATTCCAATGATCCTTAGGGATTTTTTGTTCATGTTCGCTATATGCATCTAATCTTATGTTTTTTATATATTCTAATTCACTTTCTAATACATCACGTATAATCATCCTGTTATCAGCTCCTAATTCCTATTAACCCGTGAAATAAAATAAGATAATAATCTTACTCAACACTAAAGACACAAATCCAGATTCTATATTCGTCTATATGGTATCGATAATTCCCGACTCCTGTTGCTTTTGTTAATAACCAACTATGTTATCTAATTGGATTTATTCATTTTAAAATTATATTTTTATAAAGTAAAACAATAACTATTATTAAATAAAGTGAATTTCATAATTCATAGTCTTTGTGCTTCCCAAGGGGTTTAAAACATGATATAAGATCCTTTTCTTTTGATGGTCGTTTTGCTACGTACTCCTTATGAGGAATATGATAACCTCGCAAGAACTTTTTTAAGACTTGGCAATCAAGTAGGTCTAGTGTAGACCTCAAGGTTATAGTTTTTCATGGATGAATATGGTTTGGCAAAGATGGAAACTATTGGACCATTGTGCTGACTGGCTTCGTTAATCGCATCTTTAGGTAATGCACTTACTTATTTACCAGCTACGATGGCATCCATGTTAGAAGTCGGATCAGAAAGCAGGTATTGCTCCTGGTTTATATAATACATTTAACCGGAATTGGATCAGTAGTTAGTCTTGCTATAATGGTTGCTATTGCTGCATCGATAACGTACACAAGTGGCATAGGGAGCTCATTTGTCGCATTGACGTGGGATACCAATAAGCGTTTTCTGGCGCGGTATAAGCATTTGTAGGTGTATTGGCACTTTTGTTTACCTGCTTACTGAAACAGGATGAAGCGAATAGTCCCCAGTGGTGGTATATGCGATTGTGGTTGAATTTTAAGAACATAAGGTGAAAGAAGGATCAAGTTCTGGCTATATATGCCGGGGCTTGATCCCGGTATAGGTTTTTGTTGAAGGGATAAATTAAGACTGTAATAATATAAATTTTTATGATAATTTTTTTAAGTTTTTTGTTGACAAATATACCATATGGGGGTATAGTATAGATATAACAAAAAAGGAAGTGATTCATTTGGATAAATTCTTACATGATCACCCAAGTAAACCAAGAACAAAAGATGAAAAGCAGAAGGTTATTAACCGTTTAAAACGTATAGAGGGTCAAGTTCGCGGTATTCAGAAAATGGTGGAGGAAGATCGCTATTGTGTCGATATTTTGGTACAAATCAGCGCCATTCAATCCGCATTAAAAAATGTAGGTTTCTCTGTCACGGAACGCCATATCAACCATTGTGTCAGTGATGCAATCAAACAAGGGGAAGGTCAAGAAACCATTGAGGAATTAATGGATGTATTGAAGCAGTTTTCCAAGTAAGGGGGCTCTATTATGAGTGAAACAAATCATGCAACACTTGGTGTAACAGGAATGACCTGTGCTGCCTGTTCCAGTCGTATTGAAAAAACATTAAACAAAATGGATGGTGTGGAGGCACAAGTTAATTTAACGACAGAAAAGGCAACGGTAGACTATGATGCAGAAAAAACGTCCATAGAAGATATTACCAAGAAAATTGAAAATGTCGGATACGGAGTTTTAATGGAAAAAACAGAATTAGATGTTTTTGGAATGACCTGTGCTGCCTGTTCGGCCCGGATTGAAAAGGTGTTGAATAAACAAGCAGGGGTTAAATTTGCAACGGTAAACTTAACAACAGAAACCGCATCGATAGAATATAATCCCGGATTAGTAGATCTTAAAGGATTGATTGGAAAAATCAAGAATGCAGGGTATGATGCGAAACCTAAAGCGGAAGCAGCAGAAAAAGAAACACATAAAGAAAAAGAACTACAACAAAAGAAGACGAAGTTAATCATCTCAGCTGTGTTAGCTGCACCGCTATTGCTAACCATGCTGGTCCATTTATTTAATATGAATCTACCGGATATATTCATGAATCCGTGGTTCCAATTTGCTTTAGCAACGCCTGTGCAATTTATCATTGGCTGGCAATTTTATGTTGGTGCCTATAAGAACCTGCGGAATGGTGGAGCGAACATGGATGTGCTTGTCGCTTTAGGTACGAGTGCTGCTTATTTCTATAGTTTATATGAAGCACTTAAGACTATCGGCAATCCTGAATATATGCCACATCTATATTTTGAAACAAGTGCTATATTAATCACGTTGATTTTATTTGGTAAGTATTTGGAAGCAAGAGCGAAAACCCAGACAACAAATGCACTATCCTCTTTGCTTAATTTACAGGCAAAAGAAGCTCGCATTATCAGAAATGGCGAGGAAACCATGATTCCGGTTGATGAGGTTGTTGTTGGTGACCGATTAATTGTAAAACCAGGCGAGAAAATTCCGGTTGACGGTAAGGTTTTAAAGGGAAAAACATCTGTCGATGAGGCGATGATTACGGGTGAATCCATTCCAATTGAAAAGGACATAGACGCTGGCTTAATCGGCTCGACGATCAACAAAAATGGCTCAATTGAAATGGAAGCGACAAAAGTAGGGAAAGATACTGCCCTTGCATCGATTGTGAAAGTTGTGGAAGAAGCACAAGGAACGAAAGCACCAATTCAACGATTAGCCGATGTCATCTCTGGTTATTTCGTACCAATCGTTGTAGGGCTTGCCATTCTCACATTTATTGTCTGGATAGCCTTAGTTGAGCCAGGTCAATTTGAGCCTGCCCTAGTGGCAGCAATTGCTGTACTTGTTATTGCCTGTCCATGTGCGTTAGGGCTTGCAACACCAACTTCTATTATGGTTGGAACAGGAAGGGCTGCAGAGAACGGAATTCTTTTCAAGGGTGGAGAACACCTGGAAAGAACGCATCAATTGGATGCCATTGTTCTTGATAAAACAGGAACCATCACAAAAGGAAAACCGGAAGTAACGGACTTTTCTGGTGATGAAGAAGCATTACAATTGTTAGCTAGTGGAGAAAAAGGATCGGAACATCCACTTGCAGGAGCTATTGTGGCCTACGCAACAGAGAAAGCTATTGATTTTGTGGAAGTGGATGAATTTGATGCTATACCCGGCCATGGTATTGAAGTGAAGATTTCCGGAAAACACGTGCTTGTTGGAAATCGAAAATTAATGGATGATCATCACATTGATATTGGTGCAAATGAAGAGAAATTAGTTGAATTTGAAACCAATGGCAAAACAGCGATGTTGATTGCTATTGATGGGGAATATCGTGGAATCGTCGCGGTTGCAGATACCATTAAAGAAACAGCACCACAAGCAATTAAAGAGCTACAAGAACAGGGCTTAGAAGTGATCATGCTAACAGGTGATAACGAAAGAACAGCGCAAGCTATTGCAAAACAAGTAGGAATCGACCATGTGATTGCTCAAGTCTTACCTGAAGAAAAGGCGGATAAGGTAAAAGAAATTCAAGCACTAGATAAAAAGGTAGCGATGGTTGGTGACGGTGTGAACGATGCACCAGCATTGGTTACTGCAGATATTGGAATTGCCATTGGAACTGGTACAGAAGTGGCAATAGAAGCTGCTGACCTAACCATTCTTGGTGGAGAGCTATTGCTCATACCAAAAGCGATCAAAATCAGCCATGCGACGATTAAAAATATCCGTCAAAACCTCTTCTGGGCATTCGGCTACAATACAGCAGGAATTCCAGTTGCAGCAGTCGGATTACTTGCTCCATGGGTTGCTGGTGCAGCAATGGCATTAAGTTCGGTAAGCGTTGTTTCTAACTCCCTTCGCTTAAAGAGAGCCAAATTATAATTTTTTCTCCCACATAACGGGCAGTAATACCCCCACTTCAAGATTTTGGGGAAAGATAAGTGGGAATAAACTGCCCGTAAATGTCCGATTCTGCACAACTAACATTCGGTGAGGGATGGAAAACCCCCACCGATTGAAATTTCGACTTATACAACTTTAAAGGAGGTGGAAAAATGCATACAAAAACCTTAAATGTTAAAGGAATGACATGTGGCCACTGCAAAATGTCAGTAGAAGGCGCACTTAATGGGTTGGACGGAGTATCTACTGCAGAAGTTGATTTGAACTCTGGTAAAGTAAAAGTTGAATATGATGAAACAAAAATTACATTGGAAAGTATGAAAGAAGCTGTTGAAGATCAAGGCTATGATGTAGCATAAAAATACATGATGCTGGTTTCCTAGGTTGGGGACCAGTTTTTACATGTAAAAGATTTTGGATAATGCTGTAGAAACTTCTAATCCGGTAAATGGATTTTTTTTAAAAAGATTAATCGATTCCGTTTTTTAAAGAATCCACTAATCCTTAGTTTGATAAATAATCCTGTTATAAACAGGCATATATATTAGATGGGATAAAGTATATCTAATAACGAAACATAGGTAACAAATTAAAAAAGGAGTCTGATACAAGTGGAATTTTCGGTAATGTGGGATGGTAAAATGGCTTTCTCTAGTACTGCACCGTCCGGGCATGACATTAAAATGGATGCAGCTGGACCGGTTGGAGGAGAGAATGGTGGACCGCGACCAACAGAATTACTATTGAATGCTGTTGCGGGATGTACGGGAATTGATACTATTTCGATTTTGCAAAAAGTGCGTTTGCAACCTTCAAAATTTAAAATGAACGTTAAAGGCCGTAATGCTGATGATCATCCAAAACGTTTTGTTGCAATTCACATTCATTATGCATTAGAAGGGGAGTTACCAGAAGGTAAGGTCATCCGGGCAATACAGCTGTCTAAAAATAAATATTGCTCTGTTGCTCATTCATTGAGTGCAGAAATAACCGTTAGCTATTCGATTAACGGTACTAAGGGAAAAGAAGAAGTCATTTAATACCAATGGGCGAAAATGATGAAAAGAGCTGTTCATGTTTGAACAACTCTTTTTTTATACAATATGGTAATTCATAAATGTCTGCCTTTGTGTGGAAAGTAAGATAACTTTATGAACAATTACTTTTTTCTTACTGTTAGAATCAATAAAGATCTATAGAACGAAATTGAAGTAGCAATAGTGATCCGGTTTCAATTCAACATCGGCTTCAAAACAATTAGCTTCCTTCTTAATTGGATGAACATGGAGGAATCTATCCAGATCATTATTGACGATGATCAGGTGCATTTGCTTTTCATGGGTATCCTCAAGATCAACAGTCTTCCCCTTATCTTCCTGACCCTAATAGTAATGTGTCCATTATGATAATCAGCTTGTACTTTCACTTCAGAAGTCCGATGGTGATGTCCATGTTCCATTTTCATTGCCCCTTTTTATTCTCTTAATTTTGATTCACAATCTCTTACCGATCATACTGATTTTAGGAAGCACAGTAGTCCGGGAGGAAACATTTATATAATAAAAGGGGTTTGAAGGAAATAGTCAAAAAACCTGATTCTAAATTTTGTACATGGAAACAACTCATTGAGACACAAGTGAACTGGGCAATCATATATTAGTGGCTACTACAGCTATGTAGGGGGTGGATAACTATTCTTTTTGAAAGGAACGGGGCATCAACACTCATATGGCTTTAAGTGCGGGAATACCTAGTCCCACTTTTATTCTTGGCAAAAAACTATGAGGGCCTATTTTGATCAATCTTTTTTAAAAGTAGACTCTGATTTTTTGTCCCGAGAGATTAACAAGTACGGCCTCTTTTTTATAGGTAGTATTAAAAGTGTGCGATAAAAACGGTTTGGAAAAACTTTTGAGGGTAATTAGAATTTGAATGAAAAATAAAACCTCTACCCAGCCTCTGAGTAGAGGTTTTATTTTTGTCCACGTTAAGTCAACATTGTCCACGTAAATTCAACGGATAGTACATTTTTGTAAAAAGGTTATTTATGTCGATACTTAAGAACAAAGCATGGATACGGCATTTTTAAATTATATAGATGCGTTAATATATCCCATTTATGACGCAATTTGTATTTGCAAGATACAAATGCATAGTGTCCATTCTAATTATATTCTTGCAAGAAACTATTTTATCAATGTTAGAGTGATTTTTCAACTGTTTCAACGGCCTGAAATCAGGCGTTTCAGCTGATTGATGAGAATTTGTAATATTATAACGAAAAAGATTATATTAACTTGCATTATTTTTTATAAAAGGGTAAAATTAATGGTGCAAAAGGAAATTGGAGTTTGAATAATACTTTACGATCTCTTTGTCGAAGTGGTGTAAAAGTATTTATGATTCAATTACTTTGCACGATATTTGTATAAGGAGGTCATTTTAATGACTGGTAAAGTAAAATGGTTTAATGCAGAAAAAGGCTTTGGTTTTATCGAGCGCGAAGACGGAGACGATGTATTCGTACATTTCTCAGCTATCCAAGCGGAAGGTTTCAAAACACTTGAAGAAGGTCAAGACGTTGAATTCGAAATTGTTGAAGGAAACCGCGGACCTCAAGCAGCTAACGTTGAGCGTCTATAATAAATAGATAATAATATAGGGTTTATCTCGCATATGGTGAGATAAACCCTTTTTGTTTGGATGAACTTGGTATAAATAGGGTACTTTAAATCTTTGCAAAAAACTTTGTGAAAACAGCCATAAAGAGATTTGCGTTATAGTAATGCTTTAATAGAAAATGACACAATTTCAATAGCAAATACCATGGGTTATAATGGAATTAAGGTGAGGGAGGTTTTTAGTCATGTCTTCGTTTAATTGGAATAAAGAAGCGGAATTGCAATGGGACAGCCGGGCACAGTTTTGGAATGAGCGCAGTGTCAACATGTGGGATAATGGCAGCAGAAAAGATATTATTCCATTTATCAAAAAGCACTTTGCAAAGGGAAGTAAAGTGTATGATATTGGTTGTGGAGATGGATATGGCTCGTATAGGCTGCATAAAGCTGGGTTTGATGTAGTCGGAATGGACCTTTCAGGTGAAATGATTGCCCGTGCTAAGGAACGGATGCCAAATGGGGAAATTTCCTTCCTTCAGGGTGATGTGACAGATCTGCCATTTGCTGCGAATAGCTGTGATGGGATTATGTCAATCAATGTGCTGGAATGGACTGAAGTTCCGGCGAATGCACTTAAACAGTTGAGTCGTGTTTTGAAAAAAGATGGCCTGCTTTGTGTTGGGATACTGGGGCCAACTGCAGGGCCCCGTACACACAGTTATCCACGCGTGTATGGTGAAAAGGCGATTGCAAATACGATGATGCCGTGGGAGTTTCAGAAGCTGGCGCAGGAAAAGAATTTTACATATGTAGATGGTTTTGGTGTGTACCGGGACGGGGTGAAGGCTAAGAATCATGAAGGGTTGCCAATTGAGTTGAAGCAGGCTTTAACATTTTTGTGGGTATTTATGTTCCGAAAAGAAGGTGAATGATAATGGGACGAAAGGAAATGGAAGAAAAGGTAATTGAAAGTTATCAAAACGATGAAAAAGTGATGATATTAGTTTATGCGCAATGGTGTATAAATAATGATATTGAACCAAAGGATCTGTATGAGCAGGCATATCCTAAGCAAATGAAAAACAACGCCTTGGAAGAAGCGCTGGAATTAACTGTACCAAAAAAGGAGTCAGAAGAAATTCCTGACTCAACTGTTTTAAATGTTCTACAGCTTTTTGGCAATGATGATTTAGCATTTATTGTAAAGGAGCAAATTGATAAGCGTAAAAAATAGGGCTTATTTTTCAAATAGCTTAATCAATGCCTGGGTTCCGCTATCATTTTCACCTTGCTCGGCAAGCTCTGTATAAAGTTCCAGAGATAGTGCAAGCCCAGGTGTTAACAGCCCCATGTCCTTAGCTGACTCAAGCGCAATTGTCATGTCTTTAATAAAATGCTTTACATAGAACCCTGGAGCGTAATCTTCTTTCAGCATTCGCGGGGCAAGGTTGGATAATGAAAAGCTGCCGGCCGCGCCTGTCGTAATGCTTTTCAGTACCTTGCTTGGGTCCAGTCCGGCCTTTTTTGCATAGACGATTGCTTCCGATACACCGACCATGTTTGAAGCAATTGTTATCTGATTGCACAATTTGGTATGTTGTCCAGCGCCAGCACATCCCTGATAAACAATATTGCTCCCCATTACTTCAAAAATTGGTTTTAAGTCCTGAAATGCTTGCTTTTCACCGCCGATCATAATTGATAATGTTCCATTCTGTGCCCCAACGTCCCCACCTGATACGGGTGCATCTAATGCAAAGAGTCCGCGGGTTTTGCTCTCAGCATATATTTGTTCGGCTAATGCCGGTTTTGATGTAGTCATATCAACCAGATAGGATTTTTCTTTTGCATTATTTAAAATGCCATCCTCTCCAAAATAAACATCTTCTACATCACTTGGATAACCGACCATGGTTATAATTACATCTGCTCCCTGCGCTAGTTCAGCGACTGACTCGCACCAAATGGCACCTTTATCAATCAGAGATTGTGCCTTTTCTTTTGTTCTGGTATATACCTGGACAGGAAAACCTGCGTTCAGTAAATTTTGTGTCATGCTTTTCCCCATGACTCCTATACCGATAAATCCAATTGTATTGTTTGTCTCCACCATATTTTTAACCTCCTAATTCTCTTACATATTCCATTCGACATAAAGATGCATTTTTCCTTTTTGTAAGTAAAAGTATTGCAATCAAATACATCTTATGATAGGCTTTAAACACAATATATTGTTTTATCTTTAACAATTACATACTATATATAGTTTTATCCTACAAGCGTTGGTGGCTGCAAAATTGGCGGCCTTAATAGGGAATCTGGTGTGAATCCAGAGCTGTCCCCGCAACTGTAAATGTGAACGAACGAGAATAGATCCACTGTATTGCTTGCTTAACGGCTGTGATATGGGAAGGTGCTCAAGTAGATGAACACATAAGTCAGGAAACCTGCCAAGCCTTGTAAAAGTTTCCATTCTTCGGGGCCAAAGAAGACGAAACGGTGGAGATGTATATTTTTCTATCGTTTTAACCGTTCATGGCCTCCTAGCATGAGCGGTTTTTTTAATATAGAACAAGGAGATGTTTATTTATGGAAACCATGATACGAATTAATAACTGGAAAGAGTTTTTAGAGGACAAGCTAAAGCAATTATTTCCCACTATGCCTATCGACGCTTTTCTTATTAAACATGCTGACACGGAGCGGGGACTTTCAGATGAAGAGTGGATGAACCATCTTACCCTGGAAGCATTAGCACAGATAGATGAGGAGAATCCGGATTGGACATATGTAGCTGCCGCAATTTATTCGGAATGGCTCTACTGCCAGGCAGCCAAGAACCGAAATTACGATTATGAACAAAAATATGGATCGCTGTTTGGGTTAATCAATGAGATTACCAATATTGGAATATATGATAAGGCACTCTTGCAATCCTATTCAAAAGATGAAATAGATCGGCTGGAAAAGCAAATAAGACCGGAGCGTGATCAGCTTTTTACATTTATTGGGTTGAAGACATTGGCGGACCGTTACATAGCAAAAAACTATACGAAACAGATTTTTGAATTACCGCAGGAACGTTTCATGATTATAGCAATGACTATCATGCAGGATGAACCACAGAGTCAACGATTGGAACTGGTTGAACAGGCATACTGGGCGATGAGCAATTTATATATGACTGTCGCGACACCAACCCTTGCAAACGCGGGTAAAAGCTATGGACAATTGTCCAGCTGTTTTATTGATACGCTGGACGATAGTCTGCAAAGCATTTATGACAGCAATACGGACATCGCCAATTTATCGAAAAATGGCGGCGGGATCGGTGTTTACCTGGGTAAAATTCGCAGCAGCGGAAGTTCGATTAAAGGGTTTAAAGGTGCGTCGTCAGGTGTTATTCCTTGGATGAAGCAGTTGAATAACACTGCCGTCTGTGTCGATCAGCTCGGTCAGCGAAAAGGGGCTATTTGTGTGTACTTGGATATCTGGCATAAGGATATCCATTCATTCCTCGATGCAAAACTAAATAATGGTGATGAACGGCTTCGTACACATGATTTATTTATCGGTGTGACATTACCGGATTTGTTTATGGAAAAGGTTGAAGAAAGAGGCGACTGGTACCTGTTTGACCCACATGAGGTTCGAACAGTGATGGGTTATTCATTAGAGGACTTTTATGATGGGGAAAAGGGGAACGGTTCTTTCCGTGAGAAATATATCGAATGTGTGGAAGATCCTACCCTTTCAAAGGAGGCAGTACCAGCAATTGAAATTATGAAAAGCATCATGAAAAGCCAATTGGAAACAGGTGGACCATTCCTGTTTTATCGTGATGAGGTCAATCGCCAAAATGTAAATAAGCATGCAGGCATGATTTATTGCAGTAACTTATGTACGGAAATTATGCAAAATCAAAGTCCGACTATGTTCATCGACCAGCAGACAAAGGACGGAAAGATAGTCATTACAAAAGAGCCAGGTGATTTTGTTGTTTGTAATTTATCGTCCATTAATCTGGGACGGGCAGTGGTTGACGACGTGTTGGAAAGCCTTATACCGATTCAGGTTCGTATGCTGGATAATGTAATTGACCTAAATCATATTCCTGTTACACAAGCGACTTATACGAATCAACGTTACCGGGCAATTGGGCTTGGAACGTTTGGCTGGCATCACTTACTGGCACTAAAACGCATGAAGTGGGAAAGTGAGGAGTCCATCAATTACGCAGATCATTTGTATGAGAAGATTGCCTTTTTAACAATTGAAGCAAGCATGAATCTGGCTAAAGAAAAACAGGCATACTCACTGTTTAATGGTTCAGAATGGGATACGGGAAAATATTTTGAGCGAAAAGGATATGTCAAACAGGCAAGTTCAGCTTTTGCGTGGGATGAATTACAGGAAAATGTGCAAAAACATGGAATTCGTAATAGTTATTTGATGGCTGTTGCACCAAACTCCTCAACCTCATTAATTGCTGGGAGTTCAGCAAGTATTGATCCTATTTTCAGGAAATTTTATTCTGAGGAAAAGAAAGACTTTAAAATACCAGTTACTGCACCAGACTTAAGTGCTGAAACCACTTGGTATTATAAATCAGCATACTTCATCGATCAAAAATGGAGTGTTGCGCAAAATGCAGCCCGTCAAAAACATATCGACCAGGGTATATCGTTTAATATTTATGTACCAAACGACGTACAAGCACGAGAATTATTAGAAATCCACCTTCTAGCATGGCAGTCAGGCTTTAAAACAACATACTATTTACGATCAACATCCTCAGAAATAGAAGAATGCGAATCATGTTCAAGCTAAATGGGGACAGTCCCCCACCGCTTTATCACTTTAGTGTAGCGGGGGACTGTCCCCCAAAAAAAAGGGGGAATATCGATGTCATCGATTCAAATGCGCGCTATTATGGATAAGCAGGCGCCAAATCGTTCAACGAAAATTATTAATGGTACAAGCTCAAATATTTTGAATTGGGATGATGTCAGGTTTGCCTGGGCATATCCGAAATATAAGAAAATGCTTGGGAACTTTTGGACACCATTTGAAATAAACATGGCGCAAGATCGAAAACAGATCCAAACACTTACGGATGATGAACAGGAAGCATTTCTAAAGATTATTGGGTTACTTGCCTTGCTTGATAGTATTCAAACGGACTACGCGGGTAAAGTGGCTGATTACCTGACGGATTCAAGCCTGAATGCTTTGATGATCATTCTGGCCCAGCAGGAAGTCATTCACAATCATTCGTATTCTTATGTGCTATCGAGCCTGGTTTCCAAGACTAAACAGGACGAAGT
Source organism: Virgibacillus phasianinus (assembly GCF_002216775.1). Classification (GTDB taxonomy): domain Bacteria; phylum Bacillota; class Bacilli; order Bacillales; family Amphibacillaceae; genus Virgibacillus_F; species Virgibacillus_F phasianinus. The sequence goes on along the minus strand of NZ_CP022315.1, from coordinate 680,749 downwards.
GTTCGACTTTTGGCGGAGTGAACCTGTTTTAGAAAAACGAAATGATTTTATTACAAATGGCTATAAAGAGTTTGTTGAAAATCCGAACGTAGAAAACCTGTTAAAATCAATTGTGTATGATGTTATCCTAGAAGGATTATTTTTCTATTCGGGATTTGCCTTCTTCTATCATTTAGCACGGAATCAGAAGATGGTTTCAACATCCACCATGATTAATTATATTAACCGTGATGAACAAATACATGTAGATTTGTTTGTAAGAATTTTTAAAGAGGTACTTATCGAATATCCAGAATACGATTCAGCTGAAATGAATAATTTTGTCAGGCAAACATTTATGACAGCCACTGAACTGGAAATTGAATGGGCGAATTACATCATTGGAAACAAAATAACCGGTATTAATATTGAAGACGTCGAAGCATACATTAAATTTTACGCAAATGTACGATGTAAGCAGCTCGGATACGACAGGCCATATCCCGAATACCGGAAGAATCCGTTGCGCTGGATTAAGGCATATGAGGAAGTGGATCTTGGTAAATCCGATTTCTTTGAACAAAAGCCTAGACAATATACAAAAGTTAATTATGAAGACAATGGATTTGACGATCTATAAAAACAGGAAAGCAGCTTCTTGGGCAGGGAAGCTGCTTTTCTGCTACTATGAAAAGAAAAAAAGGAATGATCAGGTGTGGAATGGCATCTAAAGGAATTTAAGGATTTATCAAATAATGAGTTATATGGCATTATGAAGGCTCGAGTGGACGTATTTGTTGTGGAACAGGAATGCGCATACGAAGAGATTGACAACTATGATCAAACAGCTATTCATTATTTTCTAACCGTTGAGAATGAAATTGCTGCGTATGTGCGAATCCTTCCAAGCCACACTAAATATGAAGAAGTTTCAATTGGTCGCGTGTTAGTGACGAAAAACTTTCGAGGAAATGGCTATGCAAAAATGATTATGAAAAAGGCAATCCAGTATGTAACAGATGTCTGGAAAGTACATACCATCAAATTGCAGGCACAGCAGTATCTGCACAGGTTTTATTCGGAGCTTGGCTTTCTTCAGCATTCCGATGTTTATTTAGATGATGATATTCCGCATATTGACATGTTTTGGCGGAATAACCAGTAACTATAATCGGTATTTTTAGGGGTCTTTTGCACAAAGTATAAATAGCACTATTTATTTATCCATTGGAGGCGAGAGACCATGCTAACAACTGAGCAAATGGCGGTTTTTAAGGAACACCTAGAACAAAGGCAAGCGGAATTATTCCAGTTAGTTGAATCGAATGGGGAATATTCAAGGGTTGATCAGGAGTTATCTAATTATGATAACCATCCTGGCGATGCCGGAACAATTTTGTTTGACCGGGAAAGGGACATGGCGCTGTCCCAGCACTCTGAAGTTGAACTTAAGGAAATAAATGAGGCATTATCTTCAATTGCAGAGGGTACGTATGGTATTTGCAGAAAGTGTGGCGGAGATATCCCGCTCGAGCGACTAGAAGCAATTCCAACAGCGGATCTCTGTTTCGAACATGCAAATAATAAGGGGTTCGTAGCATATCGCCCCGTTGAAGAAGATATTTTATCAACTAATTTGCACCAGCATACCAACTTTACCCAAACTGGCTATGATAAAGAGGATGCCTGGCAGGATGTTGGTAAATATGGATCATCTGATTCACCGTCTGATTTATACGGAGATCACGATAATTATGATGATATGTTCGTTAACAGTGATGAAAATATCGGAATTGTGGACGATGCAGAGGGCATTGCAAGAGCGACGTTTGATGGACATCGAGATGAATAATTTGTTATAAAGTGAAACCAATGATTTGCTGCTTCCGTATGTAGTATAAGGAGTGATGGAGGATGACAAATCAAAACGGTTGTTTAAAATGTGGAAGTAAAGATGCTGATCAAAAAGAGGTGGCAATGTCTGGTACAGGATTGTCAAAAATGTTTGACGTTCAGCATAATCAATTTATTGTTGTTTTTTGCAAAAACTGTGGATACTCGGAGTTCTATAACAAAAGAAGTTCTACCGGAAGCAATATTTTAGATTTATTTTTTGGATAGGCATAAACGAAAAGCTCTTGTCGGCTGACAAGAGCTTTTCTACGTCATATTCCGTTCTTTATGCATAACTATCGTTTCTTATCCTAGTCCAGCATCCCGCCCATTGGGTTCATCAATGGAATAATAGAGGTTAAAATCGACTGCATAATAATGGCACACGCTAAAATATTTAGAATGTAGATAAGCAAAAGTAAATAAATACGATCGGCACCTGTTGCAGGTTTTTCGAGCAGAATAAGCGTCGGTATGATGATAATTGCACCCAGAACACTAACCATGATAGCTATTATACCAATGGAATATAGACTGATGGTCGTTAAAATATAGCCCACTGCCAATAATAATAAAAACGGTATTAAGTAAGCGCCGTACTTCGCACATGTTGCATAGAATGAATAGTTAATTGCCGTCAGTTTCAGACCAATAAAGGTCAAGGCAATTATAACCGCAAATAAAACAATGAATTTAAGGAATGGCCATAGAAAACCATTTGTAAATGGTAACGATTGAAGTGCTGGGCCACCAAAGGGACTTCCAATATTCCCCATAAACATAGTAAGAAAACTGTCAGCAATCAAATAATACCCTAACGCAAATAATAAAGAATAAAGGACGATGGAAATTATCCCCGAAACCAGATCATTGCCGTTTGCCTTTTTCGCATCATTTGGTTTTTTTACAAGCGTCAGAAAGAAATGACCAAAGTTGACGGATGATTGTTTTATCTTTTCCATTGCATCGTTGGATTGATTAGGTTCATCGCTGGTTGAATGATCAATATTCGGCTGTTCCACGACAGCTGGCAGTTCATTTGACTCTTCTGTAACTGCTGATTCATTATGCGAAATTAAAGCACCGCAGTTTGTACAGAACTTTCCCTGCTCCGTTTGCTGGTAGCAGTTTGGACATTGCATAAACTCACTTCCTTTTTACATGTCATGACTGTTAGGTATATGCTTGTATAACTATATATATGTTCGACATTGTTTGCAAAAAATCCTTGTTATGGAGCAAAAAAGAGGATGATCCATATTGGAGCATCCTCTTAACCAATCACTTTATTATTGTTGTTGTTCTGCACGTTCTACCAGGGTCAGTTTAACCGTTTGCGCTTCGCCCTCGCGGTAAACTTCCATTTCAACAGTGTCACCTATCTTGGTTTCAGTGTACAAGTATTTACGTAAATCCAGGATAGATTTAATTTGTTCACCGTTTATTTTTGTAATGATATCAAATTGTTGAAGCCCGGCCTTGTCAGCAGGTGAACCTGGCTGGACCTGTGCTACGACCATACCGCCTTTAACGTCTTTAGGTAATTTGATTTGTTGGCGGTATTGAGCTGGAACCTGTTGAAGGGATGCTGTGCTAACTCCGATAAATGGACGGGCAACATCACCTTCATTTTCTAGTTGCTTCATGATAGGAATTGCTGTATCAATTGGAATAGCAAAACCAATTCCTTCTACTTCTTCCTTAGCAATTTTCATGGAATTGATTCCAATAACCTCGCCTTTAGAATTAACTAACGCGCCGCCGCTATTACCTGGATTAATTGCTGCATCCGTTTGTATTACTTCCGTTACCCAGTCAGCTTGCTTATCCTTATTGGTATCAATACTGACAGAACGATTTTTCCCGCTGATAATCCCTTTTGTTACGGAGTTTGCAAAATTCATACCAAGTGGATTACCAATTGCAATTACTGTTTCACCGACTTTAGCATCTTCTGATGATCCTAATTTTGCAACGGTTTTAATTTTTTTACCATCTATTTGCAGAACGGCAAGATCCGTCAACGGGTCTGATCCAAGTACCTTTGCTTTGATTTGATCGCCATTATTTAAGACAACGTCTACTTCTGATGCACCTTCTACCACATGATGATTTGTCACAACATATGCTTTACCGTCTTCCTTTTTATAAATAATTCCTGAACCAGAACCAACTTTCTGACTTGGTGCCCATACGTTTTGCTGCTGACGATTAATAATACCGACAACTGCTTCGGATACTTCTTCGATATTGGACGCCACATCAGTATTACCAGTTGCAATTGTCTGTGCAATTTCAGGTGTACTATTGTCCTGTGCAGCTGAACTATCACTAGTTGTATTATTATTTAATGGAATAATATTGTTCGTAAATAATAAGACGACAACAACAGCGGCAATGATTCCGCCGATTAAGCCACTGAATAACATCCCAGCACCAGATCTTTTCGGCTTAGATTCTTTTTTAACTGGCTGAGTCCTGTTTTTTACCGGTTTAGTCAATCCGGGATCTTCTTCGCTGGTGTGTTCATACCTAGACATTTGTTCGTTATCGTTTAAATTAACCTCATCTATCTTATTTTCATCATGATTGTCATTATATCGGTCGTTTCGTTCCATTCATACATCACCCTTTTCATTTTATATTGTGCCCAGTTCCTTGCCTAGCAATTTTTTCTATACTTCACATTCTACGCATCTATTTTGGCATGACTTTGGTAATAATGTGGAAAAACTGTGTAATATGTAACGAATTTATCACGGCAGTTATTATTCCTTTCCCAAAATGAACCTAAGTTAATCTTTTACTTTCATATCATTATGCACAAGCATCGTCTTATGTAAAAATATAGATAGGAAAAGACAGTGAGAAGGAGGGTTATGCATGAATTATCATATAGGGGTTGTAGAAGACGATATGAATATTCAGAACATCGTCACGGCCTATTTAAAAAAAGAGGGGTTCACTGCTACAGCACTAGAGTCTGCTGAAGAGGCTTTTGATTTATGGGAAACACAGCCACCGGATATGTGGATTTTAGATATAATGCTTCCTGGAATGGATGGATATGATTTTTGTAAAAGGATACGTGAGGAAAGCGATGTTCCAATCATAATCATTTCTGCGAAGGATGAAGAGATTGACAAAATCCTCGGTATTGAACTTGGCGGAGACGACTATTTAACAAAACCATTTAGTCCACGGGAACTCGTAGCACGTGTCAAACGGCTATTTAAACGAACAAAACCTGCCAAGCAGGAAGCTGATGAAGAAAAGGACAAAATTAAAATAGATAATCTTCTGGTTCGTAAAAATGACCGTCGTTTGTTTTGGATGGGGCAGGAGGTTGAGGTCACAACGAAAGAGTATGATATGTTACTGTTGTTTGCCGAAAATGTAAATCGTGCTTTTTCGAGAGAAGAATTATTAGTGAAGATATGGGGAGAAGATTACTTTGGAAGTGATCGAGCTGTAGACGATTTAGTAAAGCGAATCCGCAAAAAACTAGGTGATATTCAGCTGGAAACTGTTTGGGGATATGGATATCGTCTCAGAAGCGAAGAGGAATAAGCATGAAACTCCAATATCAGTTAAATATTGCTTTCACAACTTTACTCCTCGTAATTATGGCCGTAACAGGGTTCGTTATTTATTCACTCATTCTTGATTTGCTTATTCAGGATGAGAAGGCGGAATTGGAACAAAAAGGGGAGATACTTGTCCAAATCCTTAATCAGGAAAGCAGACAGCCGAGTGTAGATCAATTCAGCGGATTTTTACAAGATCAAAATCTGCATTTAATCCTATATGACCGGATCCAGAACGCGGTTTTAGACTCGACTATTCCAAGGCAGATTGTTAATGGCTTTCTGTCGGACAACGATTTTTCAGATTTTGATAAAGAATTATGGGGACTTGGGGATAATAAATATGTGACTTCACGTATTCTTTTTTATCCGGAAAGTACAGGTCTTGAACTGATTTTACTAACACCATTGAATGATTTGCAGAAGGTCCAGCATGATTTTATTACAAAGTTATTAATTGTATTTTTAATTGGAGCAATCGCTGCAGTTATCTTAAGTTATTTCTTTACTAATAAACTTGTGACGCCATTGACTCGGTTAAAATGGCAGTTGAAAAAGGTGGAAAAACGCCGATTTGATGAAATTGAACCAATCAAGGCAACAGGTGAAATAAAAGAAGTAGAAAAAAGCGTCTTTGAAATGGCCGATGAATTGCAGCGTTACATGAAATCTCAGCAAACCTTTTTTCAAAACGCCAGCCATGAACTTAAAACCCCGTTAATGACGATTCAAGGTTATGCGGAAGGGATTCGTGACGGCATCTTTGATCAGGAAGAGAAAGAAAAAGGCTTAGAAGTCATGGTTACAGAAGTAAGCAGACTTAAGAAAATAATTAATGAGATGATTCTACTGGCAAAACTGGATAGTGAACAAACGTCCTATGAACCAGAAAAAATGTATGTAAAGAACTCAGTTGATCAGGTAATGGAACGCGCATTACCGATTACAAGTGAAAAAGGAATCCAGATTTCACAACATGTTGATGATGACCTATTCATTTATGCGGATCCTGAAAAGTTATTGCGTGCTTTATTAAATATTACTGTAAATGGAATCAGACATGCAAAATCACAGGTGAGGATCGATGTAAAACAAATTAACCGCATGATTACGATTAGTATTGAAGATGATGGAGAAGGTATCGACAAGGATTTAATCCCGCAGATTTTTCATCGCTTCATTAAAGGGAAACAAGGAGAAACTGGACTTGGCCTTGCAATAGCACGCGCAATTGTGGAGCAATCTGGCGGAAACATAACAGTAGGCAGTTCAGATCTTGGTGGTGCCAAGTTTGTCATTGCATTTAACATGAAATAAAATTTTGAAATAATGATGATTTATGCTATACTAGTATAGTTTGAGTTATCCGTAACGAAAGAGGAGCGTACTAATATGCAATTAAGAGAAGATATTCGGAATATCGCGATTATCGCCCATGTTGACCATGGTAAAACGACACTTGTGGATCAATTACTGAAATACTCGGGTACTTTTCGTGAAAATGAACAAGTGGAAGATCGAGCTATGGATTCAAATGATATTGAGCGCGAACGTGGAATTACGATTCTTGCTAAAAATACAGCGATTAAATATAACGATATAGCAATCAATATTTTGGATACACCAGGACATGCCGATTTCGGCGGGGAAGTGGAGCGTATCATGAAAATGGTTGACGGTGTGTTATTAGTCGTTGATGCATATGAAGGATGCATGCCACAAACCCGATTTGTATTAAAGAAAGCATTGGAACAAAAACTTACTCCGGTAGTAGTTTTAAATAAAATCGACCGTCCGAATGCCCGTCCAAACGAAGTTATCGATGAAGTGCTGGATTTGTTTATAGAACTCGGCGCTGATGATGACCAGCTGGAATTCCCGGTTGTTTATGCATCTGCATTAAATGGAACTTCTGGTGATGAGCCGGAAGAACAGGAAGAAACGATGGATCCTGTTTTCAAAACCATTTTGGAAAATATTCCTGCACCAGTCGATTCATCAGATGAACCGCTGCAATTCCAAGTGACATTGCTTGATTACAATGAATATGTCGGAAGAATTGGCGTAGGCCGGGTTTTCCGCGGCAAGATTAAAGTAGGACAACAGGTTGTATTAATGAAAGAAGACGGAACACAGAAATCGTTCCGTATTACGAAGCTATTTGGTTTCACTGGTCTAAAACGTATTGAAATCGAGGAAGCGAAAGCAGGAGACATTGTTGCAGTTGCCGGATTGGAAGATATTAATGTGGGAGAAACAATTTGCCCGCAGGATCACCCAGATGCATTGCCATTATTACGCATTGATGAGCCAACATTGCAAATGACTTTCCTTGTAAATAATAGCCCGTTTGCAGGTAAAGAAGGTAAATACATTACCTCAAGAAGAATTGAAGAACGGTTGTTGAAACAACTTGAAACAGATGTGAGTCTGCGTGTTGATCCAACAGAATCACCAGACGCATGGATCGTTTCAGGCCGTGGGGAATTACACCTATCTATTCTGATTGAAAATATGCGCAGGGAAGGTTATGAGTTACAACTTTCTAAACCGCAAGTAATTATTAAAGAAATTGATGGCCAAAAATGTGAACCGGTAGAACGAGTACAAGTTGATGTACCTGAGGAATATACTGGTGGTGTAATGGAATCACTTGGTGCCCGTAAAGGTGAAATGATTGACATGGTCAACCATGGTAATGGACAAGTTCGGATTGAATTTAAAGTTCCTTCTCGTGGTTTAATCGGATATGCTACTGAATTCATGTCGCAAACGCGCGGATATGGTATTTTAAACCACACCTTTGACACGTATGAACCAATTATCAAAGGCCAGGTGGGCGGCCGGAGTAAAGGTGTTCTAGTTGGACTTGAGAATGGTAAAGCATCAACATATGGTATCATGCAGCTAGAGGACCGTGGTGTTATCTTTGTTGAACCAGGTACAGAATTGTATGCTGGTATGATTGTAGGCGAGCATAATCGTGACAATGATTTAACAGTAAATATCACGAAAGAAAAACACTTAACCAACGTTCGTTCTGCAACAAAAGATCAAACTTCCACTATTAGAAAAACGAGAGCTATGTCATTAGAAGAAGCAATTGAGTACTTGAACGACGATGAATATTGTGAGGTAACACCCGAATCCGTTCGTTTACGCAAAAAAATACTCAATAAAAACGAACGTGAAAAAGCAGCAAAGAAAACAAATATAGGTTAAAAATGAAAAACCTGACCCAATAACACAAGGGTCAGGTTTTTTTCGTAAAAGGTGGCGGAACACGGCCGGGGAATCGGGAGAGAGCAGGTCAAACTCAGGAGAGAGATAGCTGTCTCCTAAGTTTGAGGTGCTGCGGCTTGAGTGCAGCTTGCTGTCTCCCGACTTGTCTTGATCCCCGCCCGAGTTTCTTATCCAGTAAGACTTTGGGACAACATCACCGTTTTACAGTGTGATCTTTTTTACCCTATGTGCTTCATTCAGGACAATTCAATAAACAACTGAACGAGTTCTCCCCATTTATCAAACTCCGTCAAAAAGCCGTCATGGCCGAATTTGGTGTTAATGTGGTAATAAGAACCATTCGGCACTTCATCTGTAAATGCTTTAATCTGGTCCGGCTCATAGATTAAATCTTGTTCAAAGCTAATTGCCAGTAAAGGACGTTCAATTCTTTTGGAGGCATGCTGCCATCCACCTCGGTATTTACCTATATCATGACCATTCATCGCATCTAATAAAGAAAGGTAACTATTAGGGTCAAATCGTTGCATTAATTTCTTTCCCTGGTAATCCAGGTATGATGTGACATCATAATGGTTGGGGTTTACCATCTTCCGGTTAAATCGTTCTGTAAACAAAGCAGAACTGCGATATGTCACCATGCCAACCATACGTGCTATTTCCAATCCTTCAATAGGATTATTTTTAATGGCAGTTTGAGCAATATGATTAAAAGCAATCCCGTAATCGGAAAATGAGGGAGTAGAAGCCAGCACGATTAGTTTCTCCATCATCGTTGGGTAAAGAATTCCCCATTCCTGCACCTGCATCCCACCAAGGGATCCGCCGATTACTACCGCCAGCTGGTCGATTTCCAACTTTCTTAGTGCAGCATATTGTGCATGCACCATGTCACGGATTGTAATCGAGGGAAAATTAGATTTAACGGTTCCTGGTCCAGTTGACCCGTCACATCCACCGAGAACGTTAAATGTGATAACTTGAAATTCATCCGTGTTGATATAGTTATCCCTGCCAATTAGTCCATGCCACCATCCAGGGTTTTCATTCGTGCCAACAGTTATATGATTCCCTGTTAAAGCGTGGCAGACCAATACCACGGGTGCATCAGCAGGTCCGACACGCTCATATTGTAATGTCACCTCATTTAGCGACTCTCCAGATGTTAAATGGAGAGGGCCAAATGAGATATTTCCTATTGTTGATATGGTTGTGCTGTTCACATGACCCCTCCTTCAACGGAATTATACTTCAACAGGTATGCTTAAGGTATTATTTCCTCTGATGCGGATTGCCTCTGAATACGGATCATTGACAGTTATAACCGTAATCCCCGCTGCCTCTGCGTTTTCTAGTGTTCCATCAGAAATAGCAGGGTCTTCCACCCACAATATGCTGCCTTGTTTATTAATAAGCTGCTCAATTGTTGTTGGTGAGACTTTCCCGTTTATCCAAACCGCGTCAATGTCATATGGAACATCCGCTAGTTGTTTATAAGAAGATACCCCTAGTTTTTCCTGTCCGGATTCATCAATAGGTACAATGTGAAATCCTAATTGTTTCAGTTGCTCCGCGTTATTATATAGTTTACCTGCAGGGTCATTGAGGCCATATACCGCAATAACTTTCTTGCTGACTGCACCTTGTTCCCTTTTAAATGGTGAGCCGATCAACCATTTTACCGCTCCTTCTTTGGTTGCAACGATTGTTTGAGAGTGATTCGTTGCTTTTGCTATTGCCTGGTCTAAATCGGCCAGAATATCTTTTGTTGATTCAATCCCAATTGACAGACGAACTAACTCTTCTTTAACGCCGCTCTTTTTTAAGTCTTCGGCACCCAGCTGCTGATGTGTGGTTGATGCTGGATGGATGATAAGTGATTTTGCATCCCCGACATTTGCTAAGTGCGACCATAGTGTTACATTGTCGATGAGCTTTTTACCTGCCTCTCGTCCGCCCTTAATACCGAATGTAATCACAGAGCCAAACCCATTTTGAAAATATTTGGTCGCAAGATTATGGGAGGGATGTTCCTCTAGGCCTGGATAATTAACCCACTCAACTGCGGGATGACTTTGTAAATAGACGGCAACTTCTTCAGCATTTTTATTGTGCCGTTCTATCCGTAAATGCAATGTTTCTAATCCCTGTAACAGTAAAAATGCATTATGAGGACTCAAGCACGCTCCGATATCACGAAGAAGCTGTACACGCAGTTTTGTTGCAAACGCTGCTGGTCCTAGATCTACATAACGAATTCCATGATAGCTTTCATCAGGTTCAATAAACCCTGGGAATTTTTCATTATCAAAGTTAAAACGTCCGCCATCCACAACGATTCCGCCAATTGCTGTGCCATGGCCGCCAATCCACTTTGTAGCAGAATGTACAACAATGTCTGCTCCATAAGTAAGGGGCTTGGTAATATATGGCGTTGCAAAAGTATTATCAATAATTAGTGGTATGTTATGACTATGGGCAATCCCTGCGATTTCTTCCACATCAAGCACATTTAAGCTAGGGTTGGTGATGATTTCGCCAAAAACAGCCTTTGTTTTATCTGTAATAGCTTCCCGCACTTCATTTGGATTGCTGGCATTGACGAATTTAACATCAATTCCATATCGGGGTAATGTATTTGCAAACAGATTGTAAGTTCCACCGTATAAATTACTGTCCGCAATTATTTCATCACCGGCACCTGCAAGATTTAATATAGCTAAAGTAATCGCGGCCATTCCTGATGATGTTGCGACTGCTGCAACACCATCTTCGAGTAATGCTACACGTTGTTCAAAAACATCTACGGTAGGATTACCAATCCGAGTGTAGATGTTGCCAGGCTCTTTTAAACCGAATAAGTTTTGTGCGTGTTCTGTATCCCGAAATGAATAAGAAGTAGTTTGGTAGATTGGGACAGCGCGTGATCCAGTTGTTGGGTCAGGCTCTTGACCGCCATGAAGTAAAATCGTTTCTGGGTTTTGAAAATTGAAATTTGCCATTAATAATTCCTCCTTTTGTAATCGGCCTTAAATTAATGGTCTGGCAAGTTAGAAAGGAGGGAAAATAAAAAACCCTCTTCCTAAGAAGAGGGCGTGTATGTAACGATCCTCCCCTTATCTTCCAGATCATACTTGACCTGTAGGATTTAGCACCTTAAGCAGCTAGAAAAATCTAACCTGATGGTTGCCGGGCTTCACAGGGCCTATTCCCTCCACCGCTCTTGATAAGAGTTATTTAAATTTAATGACAATTATATAGGGAATACTAGTAATTCGTCAAGGCTTATTTTGAAAAAAGTTAAAATAAATTTTGTGTATCTATTCCCCGTGGGAAAGGGAAGAAAATAAATTTTGTGATGTAAGCCCTTGCAATAACATGTATATACAAGTTATACTTAATTTATAAACATGTATATACAAGTTAACTGAACAAACAATGAGGGGGTCCTTATAATGAGCAATAATGAAGAAAAGATATACGCACCTATTAGCGGTGCAATTAGACAGCTCGATGTTGTTCCAGATCCAACATTTGCTGAAAAATTGATGGGTGACGGTTTAGCTATTGAGCCGAGTGATGGCAATGTGGTAGCACCTTTTGATGGGAAAGTTGTTCAGATTTTCCCTACGAAACATGCGGTTGGTTTAGAAAGCAATGCTGGTGTTGAAGTTTTAATTCACATTGGATTAGAAACGGTTTCGCTCGATGGTGAAGGATTCCAAGCACATGTCGTGCAAGGTGATTGGGTCAAGGCGGGGGATACACTCATAACATTTGATCCGGTTTTTATAAAAGAGAAAGCCAAAAGTGTAATAACACCCGTTATCGTCACAAACGGTGATGTGTTGGAAACTCTTGATAAAACAACGGATGAAGAAGCTGTTGCCGGCAAGTCGGTTCTTTTTGACGCAACTGTGAAGGGTCATGTTAAGAATGCAAAGACTACTGGTTACGGCAAGGCAGCACAGGACATTGTGACCGCAATCGGCGGAAAAGAGAACATCAATGCGGCGACACACTGTGTAACCCGCCTCCGTTTTGCCCTAGCAGATCAGGATCAAGTGGATAAAAAACACTGGAAAATCTGGACATTGTAAAAGGTTCCTTTTTATCAAATGGTCAATTTCAAGTTGTAATTGGTCAAGGAACAGTTGATAAAGTATATGAAGCAATGCTAAAAGAAACAGGGATTGAAGAAGCTAGTAAAGATGACGTAAAAGCAGCTAGTGCCGGAAAGCAGAATCCATTGCAGCGGGGTATTAAAACGCTGGCTGATATATTCATTCCGATTTTGCCGGCAATCGTAACAGCTGGTTTACTGCTTGGTATTAATAATATTCTAGTTGGCAAAGGAATTTTCGGAGAACAGTCACTTATTGAAATGTATCCAGAATGGTCTGGTATCGCAAGTATGATTAATATTATTGCGAACACCGCATTTACGTTCCTGCCTGCACTAATTGGCTGGTCGGCAGTGAAGCGGTTTGGCGGTAATCCATTACTTGGTATTGTACTCGGACTGATGATGGTTCACCCCGATCTACTAAATGCCTATTCATACGGAGATGCGCTTAAGGCCGGTGAGATCCCAACTTGGAATTTGTTTGGCTTTGAAGTTGACAAAATTGGTTATCAGGGACAAGTTCTGCCAGTTTTATTCGCTTCATGGGTACTGGCAAAAATAGAAATTTTTATGAAGAAAAAGGTTATTGATTCCTTGCAATTATTGATTGTTGCACCAGTTGCATTGCTTGTAACAGGATTCCTAACTTTTATTTTGATCGGCCCCGTTATGTTTGCAGTAGGAAACTGGATTACGGACGGTCTTGTAGCAATATTTGATTCATTTCCGATTATTGGCGGTCTAATCTATGGAGCGATATATGCACCAATGGTTATTACGGGTATGCACCATACATTCTTAGCTGTCGATATTCAACTAATTGGTGCAACAGGGACAACATTCCTGTGGCCGATACTGGTGCTTTCCAATATAGCACAGGGTGCAGCCGTATTCGCAATCTGGCTTGTGGCTAGAGATGAAAAATTGAAAGGTCTGTCATTAACATCTGGGATCTCGGCTTGGCTTGGAATAACTGAACCGGCAATGTTTGGGGTTAACCTGCGCTATAAATTTCCATTCCTAGCCGCTATAATAGGTTCAGCTATAGCGGGAGCTTTCATTACACTGCAAAATGTAGAAGCCTCCTCTATTGGAATTGGTGGTATTCCAGCATTTCTATCTCTAGCAAATGGCGTTTTTTCATTCGCAATTGGAATGGGTATTGTTATCGTAATTCCGTTTCTAATTACATTTATTATTGCAAAAAGAAAACTAGATAAATAAAGGTTGAGGTGTATACAATGACGGAACCATGGTGGAAAAAGTCAGTAGTTTATCAAATCTATCCGAAAAGCTTTCAGGATACAACTGGAAACGGCGTTGGTGATATTCAAGGGATCATCACTCGCCTGGATTATTTAGAGAAGCTTGGTGTCGACGTTATTTGGCTGACACCGGTCTATCAATCCCCGCAATGGGATAATGGGTATGATATTAGTGATTATTTTTCAATTGATGAACGGTATGGATCAATGGCTGATTTCGATCAATTACTAGAGGAAACACACAGACGCGGAATGAGGCTGATTATGGATTTGGTCATTAACCATACGTCTACAGCAAATAACTGGTTTGTTGAGTCAGCTAAATCAAAAGACAATGAATACCGTGATTTTTATATTTGGAAGGATGCGGAAAATGGGAAGGAACCATCTAATTGGCTATCTAAGTTTGGGGGATCTGCCTGGAAATATGATGAGAAAACGGATCAATACTATCTCCATTTATTTGACCAAACACAAGCAGATTTAAACTGGGAAAACAGGGTGGTTCGAAAAAAACTGTATGATATGATGCATTTTTGGGCAGATAAAGGTATTGACGGGTTTCGTTTAGATGTGATTAACCTTATCTCAAAAGACCAGCAATTTCCAGATGATCACGATGGTGATGGACGAAAACACTATACAGATGGACCGCGGATTCATGAATATTTGCACGAAATGAATCAAGCAGTATTTTCAAAGCATGACATGATGACTGTCGGTGAAATGTCATCAACAACACTGGATAACTGCACATTGTACACGAATCCAGATCGAAATGAATTGGATATGACATTCCAATTCCATCATTTAAAGGTGGATTATCCAAATGGTGAAAAATGGACGGCTGCACCATTTGACTTTCAAGCTCTGAAACAAATCCTATCTAAATGGCAGCAGGGAATGTACAAGGCTAATGGCTGGAATGCATTATTCTGGTGTAATCATGACCAACCGCGCGCTGTATCCAGATTTGGTAATGATGAGGTATACCGGGTAGAGTCAGCAAAGATGCTTGCAACTACCCTTCATTTTATGCAGGGCACACCATATATCTATCAGGGGGAAGAAATAGGGATGACGAACCCCAATTTTCAGAGCATCAAGGACTACAGAGATGTTGAATCGTTAAATGCATATGAATCGCTGAAGGAAAAGGGAATTTCAGTGGACGGAATTCTTGCTATCCTAAATCAGAAGTCACGTGATAATTCCCGCACCCCCATGCAATGGTCACAGCAGAAACATGCAGGCTTTACCTTTGGGACACCATGGATATCTGTAGCGGAAAATTATCAGGAAATAAACGCTGAACAAGCATTACAGGATGAAGAGTCGATTTTTTATCATTACCAGAACTTAATTAAACTGAGAAAAGAATTGGAAGTAATTACGTATGGTGATTACCAGCTGCTCCTAGAAAATCATCCGCAAGTTTTTGTCTATACACGTATTTGGAAGGGGCAAACACTATGCGTCGTAAATAACTTTTATGAAAAAGATGTAACGATTGAACTGCCTTACAATACTGGAAGTGTGTTACTATCGAATTATAATGATTCAGGAACTAGCCTTAATAGCCTTAGGTTAAGACCCTATGAGTCGATTGTGTATGATATTAAGTAAATAGCGTAGTAATGAGGAATGAATATGCAAAAGAAATATTTAACCATTTATCAGGATTTAGTTTTAAAAATACAGGACAATTATTGGCCGAAGCAAACCATGCTGCCGTCTGAGAATGAACTGACTGAAATGTATGCAACATCAAGAGAAACGATTCGCAAAGCATTGAATTTACTGGCCCAGGATGGGTACATTCAAAAGATCCGGGGAAAGGGCTCTATGGTAATTGATATTAATAAATTTGATTTCCCTGTAACGGGAATTGTGAGCTTTAAAGAATTAGCGGATAAATTAAATGTAACAACAAAAACAACTGTGCATGAGCTGAGTCTTTCTGAAGTGGAACCAAGATTACAAAACACCTTACAGCTTAAACGGTCGGATAAAGTTTGGACCGTTGTACGCTCTAGGGATCTTGATGGGGAAAAGGTTATTTTAGACAAAGACTTTCTAAATGAAAAGGTTGTCCCGACACTTACAAAAGAAATATGTGGGGACTCTATTTACAGCTATCTTGAAAATGAGTTGGGCTTGACGATCAGTTTTGCCAGAAAGGAAATTGTCGTGGAAGAACCGACAGAAGAGGATAGACAGCTGTTGGATCTTGAGAGTTTCTCAAATGTTGTGGTAATTAAAAGTCTGGTGTACCTGGACGATGCACGTTTGTTTCAATATACGGAGTCAAGACATCGCCCAGATAAATTCCGCTTCGTGGACTTTGCCCGGCGAGTCAATGAATAATTATTCGCGCCTATAAATGTAAGTTTGGAAACAAGCTGGTTATGGAATAGAGACTTATTCCATAAAGGGAGGCCGAGTAGGATTCGTCAGACCGTACACAAGAAAAAAGCCTGTAGAAAAACAAGAGGTTTTTCCACAGGCGGTGTAATAGTGAATACAGCTTTTTAATTTTTGCTTTTTTGGTTTTTCTCATTTGGAATGTACTTAGTAAAATAAACCGCGAAGATAAGACTGATAAATGATAATCCCCACGAAACAATACCATTCCAGCGAAAATCTATTTGTAATCCGATTATTAAAATAACACCGCTAAGTATCATAAACAGGGTTGTTAAATAACGCTTCATTCCCTAACACCTCGAACATAAGGTATATACATATTTTTTCTATCCCTACGATAGGCAGTCGCCTTCGCTTTTCTGATCCAGCTGCGGCTCCTAGCGACTAGCAAGTAGGTAGTCCTGATGAATGTACGGAAAGTTCACCGTACTTTCACAGTCCTATCTATTTGTACGCCGCTAACCAGTCGCCTAAGCTTTTCTTATGTATATCATAATTTTATCTTGATTAGAAGTAATGATGAAATTTTAGTGACCTGCAACATCTCTTTTAGTGAAAAATAACCACGTGATTACTGAGAATATAATAAAGTAGACAATTAGTACACCAATCGAGAACCCTAATGTCATTCCTTCAATCATTGGTGTCCCATTTACATATTGTTCCAAATTTGTGTTTGCAAACAGTATATATTTTGCCCATTCATGATCAGCAAAGAACCCAACAATAGAAGTGCCTGCAAACATAAGAAAGATTGCAAGACCGATTGCAAGTGAGCTTTGACGGAAAATTGCCGAAATCATGAAGGCAAAAGTTGCCATCATTAATAACGTAACTAACTGGAATCCGTAGGCAGCGAAAATTTGATTGATAACGGAAACTTGTTCAAATGAACCTTTTTGATCGGTAACAATCTGTGGATCAAAACTATTAATCCCAAAAAAGATTGCACCTACAAGGAAGGATAGGATTAATACAAATAATAATGTCCACAATGCGAAAAGCAGTACTGAAATGTACTTGGATAATAAAATCTTCGTACGTGATATGGGTCTTATTAATAAAAGTTTGATAGTTCCCCATTTGAATTCATTAGCGATAATACCAGCGGCCACAATAATGGTAAACAACGTTATTAGTGAAAGAAGAGTCTTGTTATCCAAAACGAATTGCCATGCATCATAATTTGCTGGCATAATATCATTTTCCAAATAGAAGTTGTTTTTTTCTAGTTGGGAGTTGTTGTAATCACCCATCATTTCGGCTTCATTTTTGCTCATTTCCTGCATGTCTTTCTTTATCTGTTTATTTTCATCTTGAAGGGTTTGCCGCCACGTATCCTCATCATATTTTGGTGTGGTGGTACCCTCAAAAAAGTTCGTCATAAAGCCAATTCCTATGATAATAAGTGCCAGTATGATGTACATCGCCCAGGTAGACTTTTTTATATATGTCTTAATTTGTTCATTTACAAGTAGCTGAAAGAAATTACTCAATTGTATTCTCTCCAATCAAATCAAAGAATTTATCCTCTAGTGTCGCTTTGGAGACACCAACTTGATAGATAGATAGTTCGTTCTCAACTAGTGTCTGGATATACTTTGGTATTTTCTTTTTGTCGCCCTGGAAAGTAATAACGTCCCCAACAATCTTTCCATCAACATCATGATGCATCCTTAACAATTCAAGCGCTTTATTTAATGGGTCTACCTCCATCTGTATCTGATGTCCTTGTTCCTCTGAAGTTTCATGCAAATGCTGCGTAGAAATCAATTCCCCATTTTTAATTATCCCGATCCGGTCACACATTTGTTCTACCTCAGCAAGCATGTGACTGGAAACAATTACGGCAACATTTTCTGTTTGTGCCAGATTTCGTATGTATTTACGAATTTCGCGTATTCCAGCTGGATCCAATCCATTGGTAGGTTCATCTAGGATTAGAACAGAAGGATTATGTAACAACGCTTGTGCAATTCCTAATCGCTGGCGCATCCCAAGTGAGTATCTCCCTGCTTTTTCTTTGATCGGTTTTTCCAGCCCAACTAATTGAACTACTTCAGTAATGCGTTCCTTCGTAATTCCAGGAATCATTCGAGCGTAGTGCTTAAGGTTCTGCCATCCACTCATGAATGGATACATCTCCGGATTTTCAACAATTGCCCCAACTTCTCGGATAGCAGCTTTGTGATTGTCTTTGATACTGTTTCCCAGTATTCGGATATCACCCTCCGTAATGTTCATCAAGCCAACCATCATCCGAATGGTAGTCGTTTTACCAGCACCGTTTGGACCAATAAATCCAAATACTTCTCCTCTATTAATCGTGAAAGAAAGACCTTTAATGATTTCTTTATTTCCAATTGTCTTTTTGACGTCTGTCAATTCCATTGCTGGTTCTGCCATTGAAATGACCTCCTTTATCTCTATACCAGACTGTATTACGATTATCCCATAAAAACGTTTCATTTACCGCGCAAAAAAAGAATCTTACATTTTTGTAAGAATAGCTCCCTCAGAATGTTAATACTAATACCGATAATTATTTATAATTTCTTCAAGGGGGGACAGTCCCCGCTGCTTTACCACTTTAGCGTAACGGGGGACTGTCCCCCCTCTAGAAATTTACCGTTTAAAACATATAGGTTCATTATTCCGGATATATATTAGTGGAAAAGTGATCCATTCGTGAATATTAAACGTATACTATATAGAAGGTTTATGATAAGAAAGAACCTTTTGCCTCTCTCCAGCTAGGCTAATTATGATATGATAAGCCTATCTATTTTTAAAAAGGAGAATGGTATGCGAGAACATGATGTTGAATTATTCAACCGAGCGCAAGCACAAGATGAACACGCATTAGAGCTGCTGTATGATCGCTACGAAAAACTGTTATTTTCCTTCTCGTTTCGCATGACCAAAAATAAATTTCTTGCTGAAGAAGTTGTGCAGGATGTTTTTACAAAGATATGGTCAAGGCAACGCAACTTCGATGAATCAAAAGGCAAATTTTCTTCCTGGTTATTAACCGTTACGCGTAATGCGACAATCGATATGCTAAGGAAAAAAAAAGAAACGCCGTATGAGCTGGATGAGCGAGATGCCCTTCATGATTTGGGTCCTTCTACAGAGGAACAGATTGAATGGAAGGAACGAAGTGAACAGGTTCGCGAGGCGGTTGGTCAATTAACAGGTGATCAGCAGGAAATCATCGAGTTATTCTACTTTAAAGGAATGTCACAATCAAAAATAGCTGAATCATGTGAAATACCACTTGGTACAGTGAAAGGGAGAGTTCGATTGGCGTTGAAGCATTTACGCAATAAACTGTCCCAAGTTAACGAAAGGGGGGGGCAGGATGATGTCTAATACGTGTGATTTGTTGCTTGATTATTTTAATAACCAGCTAACAAAAGAACAAGAAGAAGAATTTGAATTACATCTGTTAGAGTGTGAAGAATGTCAAGAAGAGCTTGCAGAGCTGCAACAATTGACGGAAGACCTTCCGTATAGCAGTGAAGCTATAGACCCGCCTAGTGGTATGAAACAGCGCGTTTTATCTAATGTTATAAATGGAACAAACACTCCCGAAACGGAACCGGAACCGGAAAAACAGGAACAGGAAAAGGTTACCTCAATCAATGAGTGGAATGAGCCGAGTAGAAGTAAGAAAAAAAGCTGGTATAAACCGTTAATCGCAGCTGTTTTAACATTATCATTAATCGGTAATGGTGCAGCGCTTATATATTTATCTAATGATGAGGAAACAAGTCCTACTACTAAACCGGAGGAAACGGAGCCTTCACTTGATACAATTCAAAAGATGTTGTCATTAAGTCCTTCTGAAGGTGTAAATGCGGAAGCGACCGCAATGATGATTGAACAAAACAACAAAACGAATCTTGTTATTCAAGCAAGTGATCTTCCAGAACTTGAAGGTGAAGAAACGTATCAGGTATGGGTGCTGGAGGATGGAAAACCATATCGTGCAGGAACCTTTGTTTCTAATGCGAATGGAAATGGTGCCGTATCCTACCTGATGAATTATCAGGGAAAACATCAATTTGATACTATCGCCATTACTAAAGAACCTAATGCAAACAGCCAGAAACCTAAAGGTGATATTCTATTAAGTTCGCCAATTTAAAAATAAGTTATTAACCGGGATACATTATGATGTGTCCCGGTTTTTTATATTTGGCTGTTTTCCAAAAGATTGTTAGTTACGTCGCGGTTTGCAGTTTATAGATTTTGTTTAACAACAATATTTTAGAAAACACCCTAGGAATAATAAAAAAATATCGAAAAAAGAAAAATACTTGGAAATGCCGTGATCTAGGCATTTGTCCAGGGCGAGGAGCGATGATATTGGCGGTTTTTTTTATTTTCCCAGGAAAAAGTGATCCAAATAGAAGTCTTCTTCGTTAGCTAAGTAGAATCACATAATAAAAAACTAGAAGGAGATGTTTTTAAGATGAATTGGAAAAAAGCATTAGTCGTAGCACCAATGAGTGCGGCAATTTTATTTTCAGCGAACGGAGGCTTAGTTAACGCAGAAACAATGGAGAAACCAACAGTAAGTAATGCAGCTGTTGATCTCAGGGCTAACTTGGGTTCATTATTATCTGAACACGGAAACTTAGCAATCATTGCAATGCGTAAAGGAATTGAAGGAGCGGAAGATTTCGAAGCAGCAAAAGCACAGCTTAATGAAAATACACATGCATTAGCGGATGCCATTGCTTCTGTATATGGCGAAAAAGCAGGCAAGGCGTTCTATGATATGTGGCATGCACATGTTGGATACTTTGTAGCGTACGTACAAGGAACTGCTAAAGAAGATGAAGAAGCAAAACAAGCAGCATTGGATGAACTTTCCCAATATCGTAAAGACTTCTCAGCATTTCTTGATAAAGCAACGGAAGGTCGTGTTGAAGCGGATGCATTGGCTGAGGGACTGCAAACACACGTTAATCAGTTGATTTCAGCATTTGATGCATATGTAGCTGGCGACTATAAAGAAGCATTTAGTAATCAAGCAGATGCAAGAGCACACTTATATATGACAGCTAAGGGACTTTCAAGTGCTATCACAGCACAATTCCCTGAGAAATTCGATAATAAGATGGCTGTAACACCAGCTGCAGACCTTAGACTAACACTAAATAACATTCTTTCTGGACACGTTGCATTTGCTGTAACAGCGATGCAGAATGGTATCGAAGGCGAAAAATCAATGGATATTTTCAAGGCTAACGCAGAACAGCTAGCTAAAAATACTGATAAACTATCAGCAGCAATCGGATCTGTATATGGTGATGAAGCTGCAGCGAAATTTAAAGAAATGTGGAGCAACCATATTGGTTACTTTGTAGACTATGTAAAAGCGACAGCTGCTGAAGATGATGCGGCGAAACAAGAAGCACTTGATCAGTTAAAACAATATCGTGAAGACTTCTCAGCATTCATGGAAACTGCTACAGAAGGTAACATCAAAGCAGACGCTGTTTCAGAAGAATTACAAGACCATGTTAACCAGCTAATTGCTTCATTTGATGCTTATGCAGCAGGAGACTATGAAAAAGCGTATAACAAGTTCCATGAAGGTTACGCTTATGCTAATGACATTTCAAAAGCACTTTCTGGCGCAATTGTTGCTCAATACCCAGACAAATTTGCTTCTGATATGCCATCTGAAATGCCAAAAACTGGCTTTGCACCAGCAGATAATAACAATGACATGATGATGCTATGGATCTTGGGTGCAAGTGCACTAGCATTAGCAGTATTTGTAGCAATCCGTAAATACCAGTCATCAGAAGAAAAATAATTTTGTGAAGGTGGGGGGTCAGTGTAATGCGGAAAATAATAACTATATTATTGCTAACAGTATTAGTTGGTTGTGGGAACATGCATAGCGCTGATTCCCCGCAACCTGAACAAAAAGACAATCAGGATAATACCACTGAAAAAAAATCAGTAGATCAGCCGGACACGGAAATGAAAAGTATGACTATGGAAAAAAAGAAAGAAGAAAAAAGTTTTTACTCAGATGCTTTTGCTGAACCAATAAAAGGAATTGTACCTGATAAAATTTCAATAGAAAGCATTGGTGCTGAAGCCTCAGTTGAAAAAGTTGGCCTACAGGACAATGGCAAAATGGGTGTGCCAGAGGACTATAATAATGCGGGCTGGTACCAATCAGGCGCAAAACCTGGTGAACAGGGAAGTGCTGTAATTGCAGGGCATGTAAATACACCAGAGGGTGAAGGAATCTTCTGGGATTTACACAAACTTGAAGCCGGTGATGAAGTAAAAGTAACGGGTAAAAGCGGAGAAACCAGAATTTTTGAAGTGGTTGATAAAAAAGCCTTTGACCTTGGTGAAGCCCCGGTAGAACAGATATTTGGATATACACCAAGAAAAATGTTGAATTTAATTACGTGTACTGGTGAATACAACTATGATATAGGCACACATAACCAGCGCCTTGTGGTATATACCGAATTAAAGGAAGACAGTAAATAGTAATAGGTATAGATACAAACTGGTCTGACACGACATGAACCGTGTTAGGCCAGTTTTTTGTGTTCATATACACATTGATTATAGAACTTTAATAAACTGCTTTCGATTTTGCCGTAGGCGGGTATACTAAGTATAGTGAGTAATAACTGCATGAAGGAGTTCTATTATGAATCAAACAAAATTTTGGATAAAAATACGCGGTAGTTTCTGGTTTATCCCAGCCGTTTATGGTGTCGCTTCGTTTCTGTTGTTTGCTCTAATAACGACAGTCGATGGTTGGCTTGTGGCAAGTTTCAAAGATGATATTCCACAAATACTGCTTACAACTAGCAAGGTAGCAATTGATTTATATGCATCGCTTGTAACAGGTATTTTAACGATGACGACTATTAGTTTTTCTGTAATTATGGTTGTTTTAACCACCTATTCCACACAGTTTTCCCCACGGACTCTGCAGGATTTTATGAAGAGCAGAACAACCCAGCATGTGCTGGGAGTCTATTGCTTGGGCTTCATTTTTGCACTCTTGCATCTGTTGACAGCTGGAAAAGAGTCCGCAGTTATTGGGCCAATCATTGTGGTGATTGTTGCAATCGTAAATTTGGCATTTTTCGTTTACTTTATTCATCATTCAGCAAGATGGATACAAGTAAACAATCTTATTGGCAAGATTAGAAATGATGGTGCACTGGTAATCAAAAAGACGTATAGGGAACCCACCTTTTTAGCATATGAGGATTGGGACAAAGATGAATTAAAGGAATTGCAGTCGTACAATAAACGAGCCATTTATGCTTATGATTCCGGTTATATTCAAAAGATTGAGTGGGCTGAGCTGATGAAACAAGCGACAAGCCAGGGATGTATTTTGGAGGTTCATGCACAGGTTGGTGATTTCGTTGCAAAAGGTTTACCGATCATGAGTGTTATTGAAACTGAAGAATGTAGGGATAATCATCAATTTAAACAGTTTCTAGTAATTGGCAATGAACGGACTGATCTTGATGATGTAGAATTTATGCTGCAGAAATTAGTAGAAATCGCATTGCGCGCAATTTCCCCAGCAGTTAATGACCCGCATACAGCCATTAATTGTCTGAATCGAATCGGAGCGCTGCTAAGTGAAATTGGGGAAGTCTATCACGAAAATAAATATTTTGCTGATCATAAGAAAAAATTAAGGGTCATTTGCAAACCCAAAAAATTTGAAGAGTATCTCTATATATCGTTTTATCAAATTCGACATTATGGCAAGTCCGACGTTTCAATAGTTTATGCGATGATTGAGGTCTTGTACAATATAGCGATTGTAAGTAAAAAATCAATCAAGAAAAAAGTATGGAGATTTCACTATTACATTATGGATGTCGTGGACTGGGATAGGTTATCTGATTTGGACAGGGATCATTTACAGGAGATATACAAAAAGTTCGAGGCATACTGTACCACTGGTTAATCAGATGTTGTCGAATCATGTCATTAATTGATATGATAGATAAAAAGGAGCTGACTTATTATGTTTCGATACAGGGCCGGCTTTTTATTGTTATTTTGTCTATGTTTTTTGGTAACGGCCTGTACAAATGATGAACGTAACTATCAGGCAAAAAACACATCTGGAAATGAGACAAAGATTCATGAAAAAAGCATTGATACTGATTTTTTAACAACAGAGGTTCATGAAATCACTCTTTCAGCAATTGGAGATATGCTGATCCATGAAACCGTCTACCAGGATGCTTTTAATGGAACAACCTATAACTTTAATCCAATGCTGGATAAAGTAGCGCCCTTCCTGCAGCAATCGACCATTACAATGGCAAATCAGGAAACGATGATTGGCGGAACAGATATCGGATTATCAACATACCCCTCATTCAACAGCCCGAAGACAATGGGGGATGCATTAAAAGATGCTGGCATTGATGTTGTTACGATTGCCAATAATCATACACTTGATCGAGGAGAAAGCGCAATCCTCAGCGCCATTTCTTATTGGGATAAGATTGGCATGATGTATACTGGTGCCTTTAAAAGCCCAAAAGATCAGCGGAAAATACGTGTCATGCAAACAGAAGAAGATATTTCCGTTGCTTTTCTCGCGTATACATATGGTACCAATGGAATTCCGGATCCAGAGGGAAAGGAATATTTGGTGAATAGAATAGACAAGGAAAAGATTGCGTCAGATATAAAAAAGGCCAAGAAGCTATCCGATGTTATTGTGCTGAGCCTTCACTTTGGGAATCAATATGAGAGAATGCCAAGTCAGGAACAAAAAGACCTGGTTCAGTTTGCGGCAGATCATGGAGTACAGGTTGTAATTGGGCACCACCCCCATGTTCTGCAGCCGGTTGACTGGGTAGAAGGTGAGAATGGTAACAAAACCTTTGTCGCTTATTCACTTGGAAACTTTTTGTCCGGGCAGGATGAATTTTATAATAGAATTGGCGGTATGGTAAGGTTCACTATTCAAAAGACAGTTAGTGAAGATGATGGAACCAAAATTGACATTGTGTCACCGAAGTTTATGCCAACCTTTGTTGATTATCAGCATGAAACAGAATTTGAAGTGATACCGATGTACCAGTTAACAAATAAAATCCTTCCAGATGCCAAAAAGCATTATAAGGAAATAAAAAAACATATGTCCCAGTGGATGCCTGAACTGGAGTTTATTGAGAAAGAAAATTGACATCAAAAATTCTTATAACTTGCAACCATTATTTGATATGATAACGATATGTTTTTAAAAAGGGTGTTTTCTAAAAAATTGTTGTTTTTGACACAAACTTATAAACTGTGACGTAACTAAAAACCATGTTTGGCACCTTGGCGGTCGCTGCGGAAAAACAAAAAACAACGGTCCGCAGTGGGAAACAGCCCAGCACATACGTCGCAATTTTTACCAACTGCAGTAGTATTAGCAACAAACTAAACGAAAAACGTCTTAAAAAATGTTTGCGTGGATTAAAGGAGATCAATAAATGGAGTGGAAAAATATTTATCGTGGTATGTTAATGGGGGCAAGTGATGTTATCCCTGGTGTAAGTGGTGGTACAATTGCTGTTTTGTTAGGTATTTATGATCGATTAATAGCAGCAATTAATGGGATATTCAGCAGGGATTGGAAAAAGCAGCTTGGCTTTTTGATTCCGCTTGGCATTGGCGTAGGGATCGCAATTCTGTTGTTAAGCAGGTTAATAGAATGGTTGTTTGAACATTATGCGGGGCCGACGCAATTCTTTTTCCTTGGATTAATTATTGGCATAATGCCTTATTTGTTCCATGAAGCTGATGCGAAACAGACATTTCGTGTAAAGCATTATATATTAATCGTAATTGGTGCTATTATTGTTGGTTCAATGGCATTTTTGCAAGCCGGGGAACCGGGTGTTATTGAAAACATTGCAACATCAACTTATATTCTGCTGTTTTTCTCAGGAATTATTGCCAGCAGTGCGATGATTTTGCCGGGGATCAGTGGATCGTTTATGCTGCTAATCATAGGGGTTTATCCTACAATTATCGGTGCGATAAGTAATCTGCAATTGGATATTATTGCGGTAACTGGCGTTGGAATTGTTATTGGGATTCTAGTTATGAGCAAAATTATTAATTTCTTTTTGGAGAACTATCGCCATGCGACGTTCGCACTTATAATCGGTTTGGTAATTGGCTCCATCTTTGTTGTATTCCCAGGGTTTCCTGCAAATACTTCATTCCTGATTGCAAGTGTAGTTACGTTTGCAACTGGCCTGCTTGTAGCCTATATACTTGGAAGAGTGGAATATTAGTAAACAGAATATAAGACAAAATACAGGAAACTCGGTAAAATGAAAGTAGTTAGAAACGAGGGAGTGTTCATTAATGGAATATATCAAAACCGAAGATAAATTTAATGAGGTTATCCAAAGTGATCAACCTGTTATTGTAAAGTTTTTTGCGGATTGGTGTCCAGATTGTAAGCGTATGGATATGTTTATCGGTGATGTTATAGAGGAATTTAAAGGTTACAATTGGTATCAATTAAATAGTGATAAGGTAAAAGGACTGGCTGAAAAATACGAGGTGATGGGAATCCCGAGTATATTAATTTTTAAAAACGGTGAAAAAATTGCCCATCAGCACAGTGCATATACCAAATCTCCTGAATCTGTAAGCGAATTTCTACACGAACAACTTGATAAATAATAATGAAGAGCACCCGTTAAATTTAACGGGGTGCTCTTTTATTAAATTAAATCAAATTCCAGTTTTTTATTATCGGTAAAGAATATTTTGCTGTTTTGTAATGGAAAATGATTTTTATTTAGTTTTTTTGGTTTGAGCTGATAAATCTTTGTGAAAGTTTCTCTGTCGATGCCGCCATAATTTATTTGCCTGATGGTTTGGGTGTTTAACAGGCTTGTATCTGGATAGGCTTCTCTTGGATCGTCCCATTCAATCAAAAAAGGTAATACCTCCGATTCGTGGTCATAAGTTGGAAATAGCATTCGCCACTTCAATAGGGATCCGTCGGGTTTCTCACGCATTGCAGAAATGGGACCCTCAAATGGGATATCCTGCTCGATAAAATGATCAACGTAATCATCAAGTTGAGTGGTGCGCAGTGCAAACTGAAACGGCCCAACAATATTATGATCAAGAACATGCATGAGATGTTTAATTAATGGATTATCTGCTTTATTTGATTTGTCCTTATCATAAGATCCCAACCATTCTATATAACTATCATTTGAGAAATAGGACAAATAATTATGGGTGCCCCAGTCATTATGCTGACCACCCTTTATTGATTTAATCGTGAATTGATTTCCGTACATTGCACTTAACTCCTCTGCATTTGTAGCAGCAACAACAATATGATCAAGTGCTAGCATACACATCACTCCTTAATCTAGCTAAAATCAGGATATATTTTATTATAACATTATCTAACTAGTGGCAGGTGAATTGCAAAGCATATGTTTTATGGCGGTTTGACGAGCAGTAATTCTCCCGTTGCACTTTATATTAGTACAAATTCCATTATATTTGGTATAGTACATTAAAAGATATGAATAAGGTGCGTGATCTAAATGAACCGGCCAGCTATTTTAATTGTTGAAGATGAGAAAAAACTCAGCAGAGTCCTGCAATTGGAACTTGAATATGAAAATTATCAGACACAAATTGCGGATAACGGAACAGATGCCCTTCAATTGATTGAAACAAAGAATTGGGATCTGGTATTACTTGATATCATGCTGCCCGAGTTAAGTGGATTAGAAGTGCTGCGGCGGATTAGGCGTAACGATCAACAGACCCCGGTTATACTACTGACTGCTCGTGATCAGGTTTATGACAAGGTCAGCGGTCTGGATTCAGGGGCAAATGATTATGTAACAAAACCATTTCAAATTGAAGAACTTTTGGCACGTGTCAGGGTTCATTTGCGACAACAGAACAAGAAAAATAAATTATATACTGGTGACCTTCATGTTGATTTAAATACCAGACAAGTTATCCGCTCTTCTTCAGAAATCGAATTAACGCCGCGTGAATTTGATTTACTTATATACCTATTGCAAAACAAAAATATTGTTCTGACCCGTGAACAATTAATTGAAAAGGTATGGGGATATGACTATGCCGGCGACACGAATGTTGTTGATGTTTATATCCGGTACCTGCGTCAAAAGATTGATAAAGATTTTGATCAAAAATATATTCATACAATTCGTGGTGTTGGCTACATGATCAAGGATCCATCAGAATGAAGCTTCGAACAAAGATCCAGTTATTTTCAAGTGTATTCATGCTGGTGTTAATACTATTAGTCAATACATCAATCTATTACTTTTTTTATAAATTGTCTGTTGAAAATGAATTAGAGCAATTAAATGCACAAACCGAAACAATAACCAGTACATTAAATGAAAATCCTGGTATTGCTAAAAGCAAGTTATTGCGTGCCTATTTACCAACAAATGGAATGATCCGGGCTATTGATGAACAGGGGAATTTGCTTAGTACTGTAACGAAGCACAGTGCATATACAAGTCTGCCAATTCAATTTTCAAACAGTGAAATACATGAAGTTATCAGGCGTGACAATCATGCTGATGCAGCAGTTATTGCTAAACCGGTTATCTGGAATAACGGAAATGTGGTTACTTTACAGATATCCAAACATTTGACAGGGCTTGAACATACGATGCAAACACTATTGTATGTTGTAATCGGTGCTTCGATCATTATGCTAATTCCAACTATTATTGCCGGAAGAATCGTGAGTGGTTTCATTTTAAAACCAATTCAGGCATTGATTCATACGATGAACGCCAATAAAAAAAAGGACGAGTGGAGAAAGATTCCAGTACGCCATCATTCCAAGGATGAATTATATCAAATGGAGAAAACATTCAACGAAATGATCGATCATCTGAGAACAAATTTTGATAAACAGGAACAATTTGTTTCGGATGCTTCCCACGAATTGAAAACGCCGATAGCCATAGTCAAAAGCTATGCACAGCTTCTGGAACGAAGAGGATTGGAAAGACCGGAAGTTTTTCATGAATCGGTTGGGGCAATCGAATCTGAAGCGGATCGCATGCAGAAATTGGTGGAACAATTGCTGCTTCTTGCAAAAAGTAAGAGTGACAGCACATTAACAGATGTGAACCTCGTGGATTTGTGTTTAGATGTAGTTGCTGTATTTAATGGTGCGTATGATCGCTCCATCAAGACAAACATCGAACGTGATACAATAGTTGTCAGAGCTAATGCTGAACAACTTAAACAGGTCTTCTATAGCTTAATTGATAACGCATGTAAATATAGTGATGATGAGGTTACCGTAACCATCTCAACGGATAATGGGAATGTCATTGTTGGAGTTCAGGATTGTGGCCAGGGAATCCCGGAAGCAGAACAGGCAGCCATTTTCGACCGCTTTTATCGGGTTGATAAGGCGAGAAATAGAGAAAATGGGGGGACAGGTCTAGGACTTGCTATTGCCAAAGCAATTGTAGAGGTACATCAGGGTAAGCTAACTGTATCAAGTCAGCTGAATAAGGGAAGTACATTTATCGTTGTTTTGCCAGTTGTGAGAAGGAATTAATTAATTTCTCATCAAATTCTAATCTTGCTCACTCTATTCTTTCAGACGTGAGGGATATGATTGGAGTAGAAAGAAAAGGAGGAATTTAAGATGGGTAAAAAGAAAAAGATTACAGCAGGAGCAATTATTGCAGCAGCTGTTCTGGGATTCGGTATTTACAATTCATCAACATCACAGGCTCAAGCGTCCATGTCATCAGATGATATTCGGAAGCTGGTAGAGGATCAGTATCCAGGAAAAATTACTGAGCTGGAGTTGGATAAAGAAAAGAACAAGGCAGTATACGAAGTTGAAATTTCAGGTAAAGATAAAGAGTATGAATTAAAGCTTGATGGAAGTACTGGCGAGGTGCTTCACTTGCAGGAAAAGCCAATTTCCAAGGATCAGCCGGACGATACTGATGCAGATGATGATAAAGATGTAAAGGCGGAAAAACAGCAAAATAATGATACAAAAGCTGCAAATAAAGCCGTTATTGAGTATAATAAGGCCGAGGAAATCGCACGCAAGGAGTTTGATGGAAAGGTAACAAGTATAGAGCTTGACGAAGATGATGGCCATTTAATCTATGAA
The DNA here is from genome assembly GCF_002216775.1 of Virgibacillus phasianinus. Lineage (GTDB taxonomy): Bacteria > Bacillota > Bacilli > Bacillales > Amphibacillaceae > Virgibacillus_F > Virgibacillus_F phasianinus. The sequence goes on along the minus strand of NZ_CP022315.1, from coordinate 650,017 downwards.
GTCGAAGTGAAAAAGGGTAAAAAAGAAGCTGAAATAGATATTAACGCATATACAGGAGAGGTCATTGTAGTTTCCATCGAACAGGATGAAGATTAGGGTATACGAACAGTCCCCCGGCGAAAGCCGTGGAGGGCTGTTCCTGCCTATAGGGGGAAATGGAATGATACGGTATAAGAATGGGTTATTTTTATATAACAGTAATGCCGGAAATGATGATATTGAACAAAAGCTTGCTCAAACATTGCCAACTATTTCTAAATCGGTTAAAGACTTGTCTGTCATTCAGACAGAAACAATTGAAGAAGTGAAACAGACATGCATCCAATATTCTGAGTCTGCGGATATAATTATTGTTCTAGGCGGTGATGGAACAATTCATGCGTGTATAAATAGCATTGCACCACTTGAAAAAAGGCCAATTATCGGTATTTTGCCTGGTGGTACATGTAATGACTTCAGCCGTATGCTGGGGACATCCCAGAATCTGAAACTAGCAGCAGAAGGAATAGCACAAGGTGAAATTGTTGATGTTGACCTTGGCAAGACTGGTGACAGATATTTTCTTAACTTCTGGGGTATTGGTTTTGTTTCAGAGGCCTCACGGAATATAAATCCGGACCAGAAGAAAAGTCTTGGAGTACTCAGCTATTATCTGAGTACATTGCGGACCGTTAATCAAGCTGAAACATTCACCTACAAACTAACAACAAAGAGCGAAACATATGAAGGCGAAGCAGTCCTTATCCTAATGCTGAATGGCCGGTTTATTGGGGCTAAAGAACTCCCCGTAACAACCGCAGATCCAAGTGATGGAAAACTGGATGTTATCATCATAAAAACGTCAAATCTTGCTTCCTTCCGTGAATTTTTATCAATGAATAAACCAACCACAGATCCTGATCAACTCTCAGAATTAATTCACTTTCAAGCAGCCAGCGTGAAAATAGATACAGACACTGCAAAGGATGTGGACATGGATGGAGAAATAAATGGATCAACACCAGCCTCCATTACAATACTTCCTAAACATGTTCGTTTTGTTAAAGGGACAGAAACCATTTAGTGTGATAATGTTTGGATGAATAGGGAATATACCCTTATTAGGGTTTCTTATAAGGGTGAGTGACTGAATGGACAACATAATAAATAAAATACGAATTTTTTTAAAAAGGAAAGATGCCGGGGATAATGTAAAGCCATGGATCAGATGGTATTCAAGGATAGGGTTTTCGGCAAAAGGATTTGTTTACATATTAATTGGGTTAATTTCCATGATGACAGCAGTGGGCATCGGCGAAAAAAACGGGAAGCGTGGGGCGATTGCTGCCATTGCGAGTAAGCCGTATGGAGAGGCCATTTTATGGTTCGTCGTTTTGGGACTTACCGGCTATATAACATGGCTAGTTACCCAGGTATTAATTGAACCGGATTACCATGGATCTAAGTTTAAAGGCTTTTTCATTCGGGTTGGTTATTTCTTTTCAGCATCGTTTTATGTAGGACTGGGTATCAAGTTTGCTATGATTGCTATTCATTCTGGTCATACGGGACATCAGAAAGAACTTTGGATGGGAAAGGCTTTGGATATACCAATCGGACGTTTTGCCATTGGGATAACCGGAATAAGTATTGTAATTTTTGCAGTCATTCAGGCACTTTACGGAATCAGAGGGACATTCACAAATAAATTGAAGACCCGTCAGATGCGCCCGAAAGAATGGTTTATTATGAAGCTTATCGGCAGAATCGGATTTGTTGCCAGAGGCATTACATTTGGTGTACTGGGTGGTTTCCTTATGCATTCCGGCTGGACATCGGAATCAAGCCAAGCAATGGGAATTGATGGTGCGTTGGCGAAAATAGCAGACGAGCCATATGGGCAACTGTTACTTGGAATTATATCATTGGGCCTTTTTCTTTACGGCGTTTTTGAAGTGTTAGAAGGAAAAAATCGTAACATAAGGATCAAGAGATAAAACAAATTTAGAGGAAAATAAATAATGAGGCTGGACATAAATAAAATGTTTATCTCGAAAGACGAACGATTACAGATAGGAAGTTTATTTTAATGCACGTAATCTTATACAAGTTTTAGCCACCGCTGCTCAATTCCTGAAACCATTCAACAAATCACCTCGTAACTATAGTATTCTAGTAAATAGGTGATAACTATGAAAGCAATGGAAGTTAGTATGGTGAACGTTGAAATCGGTGAAAATAATCTGCTAAACGACAAAGGAAATATAGTGCATTTAGAAATTCAACTGGTCAAAAGAAACCTTTTACGTATTCGAAGCAAGCAATCTATAATCGAGTCTTTAGGATTTACTTAATGAAAACATTGATTTAGTTCTTAAATCGGTTGGAGCATTGCTGCTGATGCTTACAGTGGCAACCTTTATCTCTAATTTGGTATTTCATATTGGGGTTGCGCTTGCTATTTATATCTATGCAACAGTTGCCGCCATCCTATTTAGTGACCGTTTTCTATCAGATATCCTAGAAATACTTCCCTGGGATTTAACGGGGTATAAACACTCGTTTATGAAATGGACAGGGTATGGAAGTATCCCGCTGTTCATTCCGATTATCATTCAGGAGATAATCAATTTTTCCCTTTGGACACCTTTCTAGGTAATTTTTTATGTGAGCACATTTTTGTTCATTTATCATACCAAAATAGACAAGGTGATTACATCCTTATCCAAACAAACTGGCTATATTAACGGCAATGGGTTGTTAGGCTTCTTTTTGTTAGTTCTTGTTGCACTATGTGGGATTTATCCATATTTATCGTTAAGCTTTGTTATTATTATCGGCTTATTGGTCTTTGATAAAAAGCAGAAAAGGGGTGAAGGACTAAATGGATAAAGAAAACAGTTCTTTTTCAATAAAAAAAGAAGATCCCTCACTGAGATTATTCGTCGTCCTATCAAAAACATACAGAGCGATGATGGATGAAGTCGCTATTGATATGCGTTCCAATGGGCTGACCCTAACCGATTTTGCCGTTCTGGAGCTGCTCTACCACCGCGGGGAACAGCCATTGCAAAAAATAGGGGAAAAGATCCTTCTGACAAGTGGAAGTATTACCTACGTAATAAATAAATTAGAAAGGAAGGAATTTCTCTACCGAAAACCCTGTCCAACTGACGGAAGAGTAACGTATGCCTATATTTCTGTTAAGGGAACAGCCTTATTGGATGAAATATTTCCTGATCATTGGCGAAAAATCGAGGATACATTAAAAGGATTAAGCAAAGCCGAAAAAATCAAGGCAATTAACCTTCTGAAAAAACTGGGGACAGCTATCGGGTAAACATGCATTCAGTGAGAGAAAAACGCTGGATGTATTTTTTTTTCTAAATTTTCCTGTAATTGCTTTGTAATACTAAAGTAATAAATGTGTTTAATAAGTAAAAGAGCGGGAATAGAAAATACATATATTATTTCGGGAGGGGACATCGATGATAGAACAAAAAGTGACTATATATACATGCAATTACTGCTCTGAGTGTAAAAAACTAGTAGAAAAGATGAATAGCTGGGGACTGGACTATACAGAGAAGAACATTTCGGACAATCTGGGGTATTTAAAGGAAATGCAAAAGCATGGAATATATGGCACGCCGGCAACATTTGTAAATGATGATCCAGTACTGGGTTTCCGGGAAAGTGAATTAAAAAATAAATTAGGTTTAGCCGATTTAAGTAACCATTATGAAAGGTAATGTGGATGGGCCATTTGCACATCATACTCTAATTTGCATAATCTAGGTAGAAACAGACGTAAAAGAGGTGTGTGTCAAATGTTTAGTAGGCCAAATTATCATCAGCGGCCGTTTAATTATAATCCAAATCGTCCACAACATTATAATCAGCAGTGGCATCAGCCAAACATACCACCATATAATCCCACCGCCTACCAATATTATGCAAAACCGAAGCAGCCAGGTAACTGGCATAGTTATGCGCAGCCAAAACAGAACTTCTACGGGAATGTAAATCAGCCCCCGCAGGTAGCCAGCATGTTGAATCAATTTAAGGATAAAAACGGGGATGTTGACTTTGATAAAATGTTATCTACGGTAGGGCAGGTAGCAAACACCTTTAAGCAGATTACGCCAATGGTAAAGCAATTTGGATCCATTATGAAGAGTCTTAAATAGGGAAACGAGAGGAAAAGCGGATGTTTACTTCGGGTTTAATCATCGGCTTTTTTTCATGAAAAAGCATTTTGTAAAACAACCCAATCCTGGGAATGGAAAGCTCCAAAATATTGTAATAGGCTGCCCAGAATTGGGATAAATAAGTATAGGAAAGGAGAATTTCTATGATTGCATGCCTGCTTATCCACGGATATACTGGTGGCCCTTATGAAATTGAGCCGTTATCAAACTTTTTAAAAGAAGAAACAAATTGGCATATAGAAGTACCAACATTACCAGGACATGGAAGAAAGCTGGCACTTAAAAATGTTTCACATAAAAAATGGATTAACGCAGCTGAAAACGCATTAAAACAGTTACTGGACAAATATGATGAAGTTTACTTAATTGGATTTTCGATGGGTGGAATGATTGCATCGTATCTAGCAGCAAAATATAAAGTGGATAAACTTGTTCTATTAGCTTCAGCAAGAAAGTACTTATCTTTAAAACAGATTGTGATTGACATCAGACAGGTATGTGCGGATGGATTAAAAGGAAATATTAAAAAGAACAAACTGTATATCCATTACAGAAAAAAGCTCGGAGCAGTACCACTTAAAGCGAATTTGGAATTTCTGAAGCTGGTTAAATTCACAAAACCATATTTAAAAGAGGTCGATTCGGATGTGTTAATTGCACAGGGGCAGAAGGATGGAATGGTGCCATATAAAACGGCCTATTTCCTGGATAAAGAAATTAATTCAAAAGAGAAGGAAGTTGTTTTTTTTGAACGTTCCAGGCATTTAATTTGCCTTGGAGAAGATAAGGACACATTGAATCTGATGATTTATAACTTTTTATCCAAACAAGTGGCGAACCCATAATAAGAGGAGTATGCTGGTAAACATAGCACACTCCTTTTGCTCATTTATAGAAGGATAACACAATGCCACCCTCACCCGCATAGGTGGAAATGAGCGGGCCCATATCCATTAAATAAGAATCCTTAAATTTGTACCGGTTCATGATATCTTCCAATATCCCTTTAGCGCGTGATTCCGCATTGGAATGTGACATAACAATGGTCTTTTCTTCAAAGTCTTTCGTGTATTCTCCAATTTGTTCAATCAAGCGCCGGATTGTTTTCTTATCTCCACGAACTTTCTCTGCTACTTCAAGAGCCCCTTCTTCACTATTGCGCATTAATACTTTGATGTTAAGTGTCTTCGCAATTGCACCGCGTACTTTATCAAGCCTGCCGCCCTTTATCACATTGTCAAGCGTTTTTAAGGCGACAAGTGTTATTACTTTTTCTGAACACTGCGTCAAATGTGCGGTTAATTGGTCAAATGTATAGCCTTGCCTAATCTTATCATTTGCCTCATAAAGGAACAGGGCAAGACCGCATGTAGCTGTTTTCGTATTGATGACGGCTATTTGGCGTGCTGGTTCTTCTTCAAGCAGCATTTCTTTTGCAGCTACCGCATTCTCATAGGTTGAACTTAACCCTTTTGTAAGGCTAAGATTAATGATTGGTGTGGCAGGATCAACTTTTTTATATGCCTCATAAAAGTCATTGGGACTTGGAGCTGAGGACCTTGGCAACTCATCAGAAACTTTGACTTTTTGGTAAAACTCTTGAAGGCTCAAGGTTACACCACTGATATATTGCTGATCTTTAAAATGTAAATACAGTGGTACAATGATAATATCCAGTGTTTCGGTTAATCGTGCTGGAAGATCGGCTCCACCGTCTGTCATTAGTTGGATACGCATGCCATCACCTTCTTACTTAGATTTGGTTCTAGTATACCAGTTACTGGTATACTAGGTAATATCTTTATTTTTTATGAGAAATTGTAACCTTTCGCTTCTTGGTAGTGCTCATGATAAAGAGAAAGAGACCGAATAACACGATTGTTCCACCAAGCCACTGTGACCAAGTGACAACTTCGTTCAGGATGATATAGGCTAATAGGGACGCACCGATTGGTTCAAATACAATCGCCATTGATATGGTGGACGTACTTAGCCATTTAAGGGCCCAATTGAACATGGTGTGACCTAAGAAGGTTGGAATAATAGCTAACAGAATGAAAATCCACCAATAGTTGGCGGGGTAACCGACAAAAGAGTAACCCAGGCTCGCATTATAAATGATGAGTGTTATTGAACTGATTCCGTAGACGATGAATGTATAAGTCATTAGGGATAATCTTCTTCTCATATTCTGTCCAATTAGAAAATAGGCTGTTACCATCATGGAACCTAATAAAGCAAGAATGTCTCCAAATAGTGCAATTCCACTAATTTGAAGATCACCCCAGCTGATTATAACGCTTCCAAAAAGGGCAATTACCATACTGATTACTGCTCCAGCCGTAAACCGTTCCCGAAAGAATATATACGTGCCAAGAAACGCGAAGATTGGCTGGAGAGTCACGAGTACAACTGAGCTTGCAACAGATGTATAATTTAGGGATTCAAACCAGAGAATGAAATGGAAAGCTAGGAAAACTCCGGCAAATATGGCTAGAATCCAGTCTTTTTTTTGTATTTTTTTAAATTCATGACGATAATATAAAAGAACAATGGGTGACATAATAAGCACAGCGAATAATAATCGATAATTCGCTATGATGGATGCAGGTGCTCCATCAGCCAACTTAACTAAAATCGCAGACGTGGAAACAGCGAAAACGCCGATGACAACCGCAAAGTATGGGTTGAACGGAGGCATACGCATTAGAGCCCTCCTTTTACTTTTATGTTCATAACAAACAATTTATCGCATTAACAAGTAAATAACCCCTGTTAAGTTGAGTTTCACTTTATCACAGTTTATCATGCTGATGATAAAAAATCATTAAAGTATCTTTTTGACAGTGGATTACTTTATGTGTTGTATGTTATGATATAAGAACTATTATTTAGTGCATGAATTAATAAAAGTGAGGCCTCTTTCCATGAATGGGGGATGCCTTTTTTGTGCGAATAAATTTTTGAGGAAAAAAGGAGTAGACTATTAGGTGACAACATTTAAAGAATTAAGTATATCAAGTCCCATTATGAAGGCTTTGGAAAAAATGGGATTTGAAGAAGCGACACCAATTCAAGCAGAAACAATTCCACTTGCGATGCAGGGGAAAGATGTAATTGGACAAGCTCAAACAGGGACAGGTAAAACAGCAGCATTTGGAATTCCGATGATCGAAAAAATTGATAAATCAGCGAAAACGATTCAAGGCCTTGTGGTGGCACCAACACGGGAACTCGCTATTCAAGTTGGCGAAGAAATTAATCGCTTGGGTAAATTTAAAGGAATTCGTACACTGCCTGTATATGGTGGTCAGCACATGGATCGTCAAATCCGTGCATTGAAAGACGGACCACATATTGTAGTAGCGACTCCAGGACGCTTATTGGACCATATGCGCAGAAAAACAATCAAAATTAATAACGTTCAAACTGCAGTTTTAGATGAAGCAGATGAAATGTTAAATATGGGATTCATTGATGATATTCGTGACATTCTTAAAGGTATTCCGGAAGATCGCCAGACATTGCTGTTTTCAGCAACGATGCCAAAAGAAATTCGTGAGATTGCAAACACATTAATGAAATCTCCAGTAGAAGTAAAAGTAAAAGCGAAAGAAATGACAGTAGAAAATATTGATCAATATTTTGTTGAAGTTCCAGAACGGTTGAAATTTGATACTTTGAGCAATCATATTGATATTAATGCTCCTACCCTTGCGATTGTTTTCAGTCGTACCAAAAAACGGGTAGATGAAATTTCTGAAGGCCTGCAGGCTAGAGGTTTCCGATCTGAAGGTATTCATGGTGATCTGACTCAAGGTAAGCGTATGTCGGTTTTAAATAAATTTAAAAACGGCCGTATTGAGATCCTCGTTGCGACAGACGTGGCGGCACGCGGTCTGGATATATCAGGCGTTTCCCATGTATATAATTTTGATATTCCACAGGATCCGGAAAGCTATGTTCACCGTATAGGTCGTACTGGCCGTGCTGGACGTACAGGTGAAGCTATCTCATTCATTACACCAAGGGAAATGGCGCATCTTCATTTAATTGAAAAAGTTACAAAGAGTAAAATGAAGCGACTTATGCCACCTACTAATCAGGACGCGCAACGCGGACAACAACAAGTAACTGTTGAGAAATTAATGAAGACAATTGAGAAAAATGATTTAAAGTCATATCATGAAACAGCCAATGAGTTGTTGCAGGATCATGATTCAATTTCCGTTATTGCAGCTGCGCTAAAAATGCTGACTAAAGAGCGAAGAGATATTCCAGTTCGAATTTCATCCGTGCAACCGATCAGTGTTAAAAAAGCACATCAACGTGGTGGAAAAGATAATAATCGCCGGAATAAGCGTAATTACGGGCAACGCAATCAAGGCGGCCGTAATAACCAAGGTGGACGCAACCAGGGTGGTCGTAATCAAGGCGGACGCAATAATCGTAAAGGGAACTTTCAAAAACGCAGAAACCGCGACTAATATTACATTAGTGACTAAATAATAGACACCAAAAGCTCCTTAGCGCAAAAGGAGCTTTTTTTAATCTTTAAAATTACGGGTTGCCCCCAGACGTGACACTTTTTTCTATGGTGATTCGTATAGATTATAGAACTTGGAAAGAAAAGGAGGAAAATCATGCGGCAACCACCAATACATACAATTGCTGACGATGCGATCAAGACATGGAAAATAACTGCAATTTTATACATGCTGATTTTATGGCTGTCCACTGCTGCTGGACTTGTATTATCAATTATTTTTGACTTTCCGCTTTGGTACGTGGCAATTAGCATCTTGCTATGTGGTATTCTGCATTATGTGTTTGTTAATTTGCTGCCTAAGGTTAGATGGAAGCGTTGGCGCTATGAAATATTTGAACAGGAAATTTATATTCAACATGGTATTTTAATTATTTCACGTACACTTGTGCCAATGATTCGGGTGCAACATGTTGATACGAAGCAGGGGCCAATACTCAAGAAGTATCAGCTTGCCAGTGTGACAATTTCTACGGCTGCAACAACACATGAAATACCAGCATTACTAGAGGAGGATGCTTCTAGTCTCCGTGACCGGATTTCTGCATTAGCGAGGGTGGATGAAGATGATGTCTGAGAAGCGGCGGCTCCATCCGGCGGCAATACTTTTTACCATAGTAAAAATGTTTAAAGAATTAATTTTTACTATAGGGGTAGGTTTTTTTGCCTTTAAAGAAGAGGGAATGGCTTACTTTATTATTGGTGGCAGTGCACTGGTCATAATAGCGCTAAGTTTCGGCATCCTGTCTTGGTACCGGTATACATATCGTGTTGAGGATGAGGAATTACGGATTGAGCACGGAATCATCATCCGTAGAAAACGCTATATCTCAAAAAACCGCATCCAGTCGATTGACCTGACGCAAAATGTTGTTCATCGCTTGTTCAAGCTTGTGAAAGTTAATATTGAAACAGCGGGAAGCGGCATGGGCTCCGAGGCATCACTTAAAGCAGTAAAGCTTAAAACTGGCGAGGCGCTTAGAGAAGAATTAAAGACAGCTAAAAAAGCAGCCACAATAGAGAGTGCGGATGCCGAACAAATGGAACAGGACTTTCCATCCGAAACAATCACAAAAAGACGTTTATTTGTTGCGGGAACAACATCCGGCAGTATTGGGATTATCTTTATTATTTTTTCTGTTGTATTCTCTGACTTGGATCAATTTATTCCTGACTCATATTACGAAAATACCTTCAATACCATTATCGGTTTCAGTATTATAATCATAACAATACTTGTTCTGGCATTGCTTCTTTTGCTTTGGTTACTGGGAATCGCGGGGACAATGATAAAGTACGGTAACTTTACTATTACCAAGCATCCGGATGAACTCCTTATAACACGAGGGCTGCTTGAGAAGAAACAGACTACCATCCCACTAAGAAGGATACAGGCAGTAGGAATTAATGAAAGTATTATTCGTCAACCGTTTGGATATGTCACAGTATATGCAGAAGTAGCGGGTGGATCAATTCAAAAAGGGGAGGATTTTTCAACCATTCTTTTCCCTATTATGAAACGGACAGAAGTCGATGACTTTCTTACTAAACTCTTACCAGAATATGTATCTGAAAGAAACAAACTTAAGGGGCTCCCCGCACAGGCAAAAACCTTTTATTTAGTACGGTCATCTATGCTGTTGATGTTAGTAGCTATCGCTATGCTGTTTCTCTTTCCACAGTTTATATGGGCGCCAATCATCGTATTACTTCTGTGTATGTATATTGGCTTGTTACGTTATAAGGACGCCGGGTTTCGGATTGATGGTGAACGGCTTACATTACGATCCAGGGTAATTAACCGTAAAACAATAATCCTTTTTCATAAACGCATTCAGTCCTTTGAAAGTAAACAATACTGGCTGCAAAAACGGGCATCAGTAGCAACGCTGAAGGCATCAATTGTTTCATCATTTGGCGCTGGTACGCATTATAAAATAAAAGATCTGTCAGTGGATGATGCCATGGAAATCGCCGATTGGTACTCCTTTCGCGATTATTAACTTTTTTATCCACGAATGGTTCGATGCTGGGTAAAGTAGTTAGATGACCGAAAAACAGGCTGACAAAAACAATACAGGCGAGAATCAAGCCAAGTCGGAAGAAAACAAGCTAAACTTGGGCCACGGCACCCTCAACTCGGGAGACAGTTATTTCTCTACCGGATTTGAAGCACCGTGGCCCGAGTTGGCCTTGTACTCACCCAAGTTCCGCACTCCCTCGCCCGAGTTCAACTGCCAAGGCTGAACTCGTCATTCTTTTTGGTACTAACCGGTGTTTCAATCTAAAAGAACCTGCCGAAGATGCCAAGAACAACTAATATGCCAAGTACAGTCCACAGAATGATTTTAAAAATTTGCTTGTTCTTTTGTTTTCGTTCCCACCGGCTTGGGTTGAATTGCACAGAACCGGTGTGGCTTGCGCCTTGGCTTTTCCAAGTGTTAAACGGCTTGGCATTTGCAAGTACCAATGGACCAAGAGCAAGTCCGCCAAGGAAACCAAATACATGTGCATATACATTAATGCCGGGGCGTATGAAAGTCAAAATCAGTCCAATAACGAGAATAGTTACCACGATACGTGCGCTTTGACTGTCAATCAGGTGTTTACGAAAAACAACCATGAAAATGTAAATGCCAAATAAACCATAAATGGCACCAGATGCGCCGATATATGTGTAAAATGCTGTTGGTTCGATAACATATGTACCAAGATTACCTGCTAATCCGGCCAATAGGTACGTACAAATAAAGGTGAATTTTCCAAGCATTTGTTCAAGGGCTGGACCAAATAGAACAAGTGCAAAGGAATTGAAAAGAGCATGACTCAATCCCGCATGGAAGAAGATAGAGGTTAAGAGCCGCCAGTATTCTCCCTCATGTATGAGAATGTTGCTCCCGGCCCCCCACTGATAGAGTTGCTCCCCGATTGGTAACGAAAGTATTCTAACAATGACCAGCAAGACTAGATGAATGATAACAATCGTTGACACAATGGGATAAGACCGAATAAATTCTTTAATACTTCTTTCTGATCGTATAAACATTGGAATCCCCCGCCGGAATGAATTTTTGATTAATTGGATTTTCGGGTATTATTAGTATAATAACGCTTCATTCACAGTATGACCATTAAAAACAATCAAATGAACAATTTATTGCAGTTTAGTAAGAGAAAGGATCGTTTATCAAATGATTAAAGGGATTGGAATTGATATTATAGAATTGGAACGAATTAGAAACAGTTTGGCGAAAAGTAATCAATTAGTAAGCAGGATTTTAACAACAACTGAGCAAATAATGTATGAAAAATTAAGCAGTGCATCACGCCGCACGGAATTTCTAGCTGGAAGATTTACTGCGAAGGAGGCTTTTGCAAAAGCTACTGGACAAGGTATTGGAAAGTTGAGTTTCAAGGACATAGAAATAAAAACGAACGAACTAGGAGCACCACGTATAACGGCACGAGGCTATGAACCATATTCCATCTTTATCTCTATTACTCATAGCAAGGACTATGCTGTTGCTCAAGTAATTATAGAAGAATAGCGTCTATTGCTTATGCGAGTCACCCCTGACCAAGGCGCTTACGCTTTTCTTGCATATTCGGAAAGTTTGTCTCATATATTTTAGTGCGGGTAGGAGGAAATGGTAATGTTTATTGTCACCGCGAAGGAAATGTACGATGTAGACAGTCATACCATGGATAGAGTAGGGTATGACGGAAAACTATTGATGGAGAATGCTGGTAGGGCTGTATGCGAGAAAATGAAATCGATCCTTTCTAAGCATGATCAAGTTGGTATCCTGATCGGATCAGGAAACAATGGGGGCGATGGCTATGTAATTTCTAGAACATTGCTGAACGATGGGTATAACGTTCTTGCCATACAAATTGTTCCGGATGAAAAAATAAAAGGGGATGCACGTTACCACAAAGAAATTTATAAGAATTGTGGTGGCGCCGTACATGTTGCACAGTCTGCTGATGAGCTGGAAATACACTTACATCATGTAAATGTTGTGGTTGATGCTATGCTAGGAATTGGCATGAAAGGAATGCTGAGAGAACCTTTGAAAAAGGTCGTGTCACTGGTTAATCAATCGGGTAAAAAGGTAATTGCAATCGATATCCCCACAGGGTTGCCCAGTGACGAAGGGATAACTGACTTCTATGCCATCCAGGCTGATCGCACATTTATTATCGAAGCACCAAAGGAAAGTGTTTTTGTGCAGCATACCGCCCCTTATTATGGAACATGGGAAACGACTTCGATTGGCATTCCATCGCAGGCTTTTTCAAATGTAACTGCGAAGAGTACGTGGGAAGAAGATAATTTTAAACAGAGTCTACCAAAGCGCGAAGCATTCTCACACAAAGGGGAGCATGGAAAAGGATTAGTTGTTGGTGGTAGTAAGGAAATGCCCGGATCCATTGCGATGACAGCGAAGGCTGCGTTGCGGGCCGGAGCGGGGCTAGTCACGATTGGTACACAAGAAGGAATAATCGGTTCGATTGCTCCAGCTTGTTTAGAAGCGACATTTCTACCAATTCCTGAAAATGGACCCATATCGTCATCCCAGTTAGAGCCGTATCACGCTATTGCAATTGGAATGGGACTCGGACGTGGAAAACAGGCAGGTGGGATTGTCGCTGGGGTTGTAAAAAGTGCCGATTGCCCAATAATTATTGATGCAGATGGACTTTTTCATATAAAAAAGAATTTGAGTTTGCTTGGAAATCGATCTGCACCAACAATTCTTACCCCCCACCCCGGTGAAATGGCTATGTTAATGGATTGCCCAATAGAAGAAATTGTACATGCACCGTTTGATTACGCGAAAAGGCTAAGCAAAGAATATGGTGTTTACGTTATTCTAAAGGGGAAGTATACCATTATAACAACACCAGATGGAAAGCAAACCGTTAATCAAACAGGGAATCCTGGCCTTGCCAAAGGTGGGAGTGGTGACGTTCTTTCAGGTGTAATTCTGTCAATGGTAATGCAGAAAGGAACCATTGAAGAGGGATTATGCAATGCCTGCTACCTTCATGGTAAAGCAGCTGATTTGAGTGTAAGTGAAGGGCATTCCTATTATGACTTATTAGCTACAGATGTTATCAAAGGTTTTCCACTTGTTTTTCGTACATGAGCACGCGGTGACTACATTCCTTTTGTCCTTGGAATCGAGACAAGGGAGATATGTCCATGAAAAAAAATAGCATTTGGTTAGCACTTGCCTTAGGTTTGGCTTTATTAATACTCTCTGCTTGTGGAGAAGAATCACAAGAAGGAGTTCTTGAGAAATTAGATGAAAAACTGACAGATATGGATGGTTATAAAGCAACAGCGCAAATGAAGATGGATACCGGTCAGGAAAGTCAAATGTTCAACATCGATATCTGGCACAAGAAAGATGATTTATACCGTGTTAAACTGACAAATGATCAGGATGAAAAAGGAAGTCAAGTAATTTTAAAGAATGAAAAAGGTGTATTTGTACTAACGCCATCCTTGAACAAAAGCTTTAAATTTCAATCAAAATGGCCGGATAATGGAAGCCAGCCATATTTATATCAATCACTGGTAAATGATATTAAAAAGGATAGTGAAGCAACTTTCAGCACAACAGATTCAGCCTATGTATTCCAAACAAAAACAAACTATCAAAGTAATAATAATCTTCCTTATCAAGAAATTCACTTTGATAAAAAGACCTATGCACCTGTATTGGTGAAGGTAATGGATAAGGACAAAAATCCTGTAGTGGAAGTGAAATTCACTAGCTTCAAAACGGATCCGAAATTTAAAAAGGACGACTTTGAAATGGAGAAGAACATGACAAGCAGTGCGTCAGGGGAAGTGCCAGTATCTGCTGATCCAGCATCGTCTACGTTCACATTAATGTTCCCATTAGAAACAGCGGGTTCTGAACTATATAAACAGGAAGAAACGGAGCTTGAAAATGGAAAACGTGTCATCATGACATTTAAAGGGGAGAAAAACTTCACGTTAGTTGAGGAAAAAGTCAATGTTGAGCAGGCCATGACTTCGCCAAAACCGGTTTCAGGTGAAATTGTTAACTTGGGATTCGCAATTGGTGCAGTTTCGGAAAACTCCATTGAATGGCATAATAATGGCATGAATTTTTATTTAGCAAGCGATGATTTAACAAAAGAAGAATTGATTAATGTTGCAAAATCAGTGCAGGGAAAAGAAATAAAATAATGGTGCAAGCAGACTCACAAGAGAAAGGGGGGTCTGCTTTTTACTTTTGCACTTTAAGAAAGAAATCCTTATCGGTGTAAAGTATTAGAAAACTTGGCGTTCGCCAAGCCTTTGGGCGAATGACTTAGTTGCTATTAGCAAAAAAAGCCATATTTTCACCATGGACAAACCATATTTGATTGACAGTTATCGGGTAAAAGCGAAATAATAATAGAAGGATATATGAATTTAGAAGTCAAAGGAGATATGGTGCTTGTGTCTGACGTATTTTACCGGCCAACCTGGGTGGAGGTTAACCTGGATGCCGTTGCTTACAATATTGCACAAATGAAACAAAAGCTGCCATCAGACAGTTCTATATTTGCCGTTGTGAAGGCAGATGGATATGGCCATGGTGCAGTTAAAGTAGCTGAAGCCGCCCTGCAAGCAGGTGCTAATGCTCTTGCTGTGGCGCTCCTTGAAGAAGCACTGGAGTTGCGTCATGCTGGAATCAAAGCACCAATCTTGGTCTTTGGCTGGGTTGCGCCTCGGGATGCACGGATTGCTAGCGAACATGATATTACGCTTACATTTTTTCAAGCAGAATGGCTTCGAGAGGTAGAAGCACATTTAAATTCAAAAGAATTGAAGCTTCATATGAAGTGGGATACCGGTATGGGACGATTGGGGATTCGCACAGAAAATGAACTTAAGTCATTGGTCGAAGCGCTCCAAACAGCTGATCATATTAATTTAACAGGGATTTACACCCATTTTGCTACTGCTGACGAAGATGACTTGACTTATTTTATTGAACAAAAGAAACGTTTTTATCACCTTCTGAGCGTGTTTAACAGAATATGGGGTGAGCCTGTCGATATTCACATTGGGAATAGTGCTGCCTCTATTCGTTTTCCGGAAAAAATGCATGATTTTATACGATTCGGCATAGCGATGTATGGATTATATCCATCTCAAGATGTGCGGAACAAACAGCTAATTAATTTGAAACCCGCTTTTTCGATGCATAGCAGGCTGGTACATGTGAAAAATGTTGCTCGCCATGAGTCGATTAGTTATGGCGCAACCTATATAACAGATCATGCGGAATGGATTGGCACAATACCAATAGGTTATGCGGATGGCTGGCCACGGAAATTGCAGGGAATGGAAGTTCTCATTGAGGGAAAAAGGATGCCTATCGTTGGAAGGGTATGCATGGACCAGACAATGATTCGCCTTGATAAGGAATATCCTGTTGGAACTAAGGTTACACTAATTGGAAAGAACAATGGCGATGAAATTGAAATGGATGAAATAGCAAATTTCCTGGAGACCATTAACTATGAAATTCCCTGTATGATTAGTGAAAGGGTTCCAAGAATCTATGTAAAAAACAACGGATAAACATGTCATAAATTCATGATGTGTAAATAAGTATATATACCACAGCCGTTTAATTTTTAAACAGGATTCATACATTTTTTAGACAAATATCTCTGAAATCCTTTGCATTGCCGTCTGTAGAATGATATTATTGTAGTAAATTTGATATTGATCGTTCAACAGTTGGCGGAGGTGTATGGTTTTGTCAGAGAGCTTACAGGAGATTTTAGTACGATTACCAAAAAACCTATTAAATGAGGTGGATGGACTAATGAAGTATGATAATAGAGATCTTAGCGATTTTATCTGTCAAGCAACAAGGAATTATTTAGAACAGAAGAAATATGACCATATTCAACAATTTCGGGAATCCATGCAAAAAGGCTATGAGGAAATGGCTCGAATTAATCTAACAATTGCGTCGGAGGCTTTTCAAGCTGAAGAGGAGGCTGAAAACACCCTTGAGCGTTCTGTGATCGGGGTGTAATAATTTGATCGTTCAACGAGGAGAAGTATATTTCGCTGACTTATCCCCTGTGGTAGGATCAGAACAGGGAGGTATACGTCCAGTATTAATTTTACAAAACGATATCGGTAATAGGTTTAGCCCTACTGTAATTGTTGCAGCAATTACTGCTCAAATCCAGAAGGCAAAGCTACCAACACATGTTGAGATTAATGCGAAGCGCTATGGTTTTGACCGTAATTCTGTTATATTACTCGAGCAAATTCGTACGTTAGATAAACAAAGATTAACAGATAAAATTACAAAACTGGATAGTGAAATGATGAAAAAAATAGATCAGGCATTGGAAATAAGTCTTGGACTTAAGGATATGTAGATTATGTTTTTGAAAACCCTTGTTAACGTATATTAGCAGGGGGTTTTTTAATTTTTATAAACATCAACTATCTTATGGTACAATGGGTGTATTCAGTGAAGAATTTTGTGTTTCCTGCAGTTTTTGATGAATCATGTAAAATAGTGCAACTAAGGATTACATAATGGAATAAAAATATAATAGCAAATTAACCAACAAGGGGGCATACCAGTGGATAAAAAGTTTAAAGAAATCGCATTAAAAAACAGCGATACAATTGTCCATATGTGGCTTAAGGAAGTTGACTCATTAAAAGAGGGCAACTATACTGCAACAATCTCAGATGAATTATTTGAAAGTACAAACAGGGAATTTGTAAATGTTATATTCGCAAGTATTCAGGGACAGGGATCGACAAATACATTGGAAAACTTTTCAGAGAAGCTGATCAATCTCGGATGGCCGCTAAGTTATATTACCGACGGTCTGCAGGTTTTTAGACGGGTAACGGTTGAGTATATCCTTAGTCAATCTGAACAGGTCGATTCCGATTATATTTCAAGGGTCTTACAAAGTGTTGATATGTGGGTGGAGCCAATCATTCGTCAGCTAGTCAACGAATATTCAGGAAGCTGGGAGCATATCGTATCGCTGCAGCGTGTTGCACTACAGGAGCTGTCTGCACCACTTATACCAGTGATGGATAATATTACGGTTATGCCTTTAATAGGAACCATTGACACGGAACGTGCGAAATTGATTATGGAAAATTTACTTGAAGGGGTTATTAAGCATAATGCAGATGTCGTTCTAATTGACATTACCGGTGTACCTGTTGTCGATACAATGGTCGCGCACCATATCATTCAGGCAGCGGAAGCGGTTCGGTTAATAGGATCAACATGTATTCTTGTGGGGATTAGGCCAGAGATTGCTCAAACGATTGTCAATCTAGGCATTGACCTTGGTAAATTTCCAACGAAAAGCTCTCTCAAAAAAGGTTTCAAAAAAGCATTGGAAATGACTGATCGCAAAATAGAGGATATAAATACGAAAGATGCAGAAATAGAAACGATTTTAAATTCATTAACTGGGGAGTGATCGCTTATGCGTATACCTATTCTGAAACTACATAACTATTTGTTAATCTCCATTCAAACGGAGCTTGATGATAATACAGCTATCCAGTTCCAGGAGGATTTATTAAATAAAATTCATAAAAGTGGTGCAACCGGTATAGTTATTGATTTAACTTCTGTTGAAATCATTGATTCGTTCATTGCGAAAGTGTTAGGCGATGTTGTTACGATGTCGGATCTAATGGGGGCGAGAGTAGTTTTAACCGGTATTCAGCCAGCCGTGGCAGTGACATTAATTGATCTTGGAATTCACATGAAGGATGTACCTACAGCCTTAGATATTGAACAGGGGTTAATTAAACTCCATAAGGAATTGGGGGTATAGGAATGAACCTTCAATCCTGTGTAAATATTAAAAAGGAGTGGGATATTGTTGGAGCCAGACAAGTTGGCCGGGATATCGCCAAGAAAACTGGCTTCGGAACAGTAGACCAGGCTCGTATTGCCACCGCTATATCCGAATTGGCCCGAAATATATATTTGTATGCTAGCGAAGGAAAAATCTGTTTTGAAGTAATTGAAACCGTGAATCAAAAAGGAATTCGTATGGTGGCTGTTGATGCTGGACCGGGGATAGAAGATATCAGTCAGGTAATGGAAGATGGCTATACCACGTCAGGTGGACTTGGAGCGGGACTCCCAGGGGTAAGAAGGTTAATGGATGAATTCGATATAAAATCTGAAATAGGAAAAGGCACAGAAATATATGCCGTGAAATGGACACGCTAAGCAAGCAGTAGAAGAGGGGGTACAGTGTGGATACAATGAAGTTAGACGCTGCAAACTATAAAGATTTATTAAGGCACTACATTGAGACACAAGATGAACAATCATTATATGGTGCGGAACAAATCAGTAAATCATTTATTAAAAACAACATTTTGCCAGAAGAAATTGTAAGTTTGCACAATCAGGCATTGGCGGATATATACCCCGACTTATTTGAGGACTTTCAGCGTTCCATGGATTTTCTAATGGAATTAATGATATCGTACGGTCTCGCGCATCAGGAATTTCAGAATCTGCGCGAACAACAAATCGAATTGAAATCTGAAATATCTGTTGCAGCGGGAATGCAGGAAACATTACTTGCAACTTCAAAACCCGAAATAAATGGCTTGGATATTGGTGTTATTAGTGTCCCGGCTCATCAGTTGAATGGTGATTATTACCACTTCATTAAAGGTGAGGATGGGTCACTTGGGATTGCAGTTGCTGATGTTATCGGAAAAGGAATTCCTGCTGCCCTTTGTATGTCGATGATTAAATACTCCATGGATAGCTTTCCAGAAGAAACAATGAGTCCGCGGACTATTCTTGGTAATTTAAATCGTGTTGTTGAACGTAATGTTGACCCGAGTATGTTTATTACCATGTTTTATGCGCAATATAAACCTAAGGATTGTAAGTTTTTATATTCTACTGCAGGTCACGAGCCTGGGTTCTTTTATTGTGCCGAAACAGATACGTTTAAAGAAATTGAAGCAAAGGGTCTTGTATTAGGTGTATCAAAAGAAGTGAAATATAAACAATATGAACGTACGATGCAAGATGGCGATATGATTATTTTGTTGACTGACGGGGTCACAGAATGCCGGCAGGGCGACCGTTTTATCGAAAGTGAAGAAGTCCTGGATGTAATCAGACAGCATGTCCATTTACCAGCACAGGAAATGGTAGAACTTGTATACAAATACTTTGAACGGCTTCAGGGTTTCCACCTTCGTGATGATTTCACCCTGATTATTCTAAAAAAGTGAGTTTATAAATTTATCTAACAGGGTAATAAAATCATATTGATAGTGTAAATTAGCACCCATGTAATAAGAAACTGTTCAGGGGTGCTTTCATTATAGGAGGATGGAAATGAACTTAGAGATTGATGTCGTAGAGGAAAACAGTAAATCTAAACTTAATGTCTCTGGTGAAATTGATGCATATACTGCGCCGAAATTAAAGGAAGCATTGTTGCCTTTAACAAAGGTTAGCGGGAACACGGTTGAGGTTAATTTGGATGAAGTGGGTTACATGGACAGTACTGGTCTTGGTGTTTTTATCAGTGCGTTAAAGTCAACAAAGGAATTTGACAGTCATTTAGTTCTAGTAAATTTACAGGAGCGTGTTTTGCGTTTATTTAAAATCACTGGATTAGATGAAATCATGGATATTAATAGTGGAATTAGAGGTGGACAGAAATAATGGAAAAGTTTGACTTTATTGAGATGAAAGTTCCCGCTAAAGCTGAATATGTTGGTGTTGTTCGCCTGAGTATTTCTGGTATTGCCAATCGTATGGGCTTTACCTATGAGGATATCGAAGACTTAAAGGTATCTATCTCCGAGGCTATAACCAATGCGGTTACCCATGCTTATGAAACAGATGATGATGGTGAAGTTACAGTTGGTTTTGGTGTTTACGAAGACCGTTTGGAGGTGATGGTGGCCGATCATGGAGGCAGCTTTGATTTGAAGGAAATAAAGGGAGGCATTGGGCCATATAACCATACGGAATCTGTAGAAACCCTGCGTGAAGGAGGGTTCGGACTCTTTTTAATTAATGCGTTAATGGACAAGGTAGAAATAAATAATAATTTCGGTGTTATTGTTCTAATGACTAAGTATCTTCAGGAAACAGAGGTGGATTATGATGGCGACCAAATCTCGTCCACACAATAGAGATGAGGTTTACCAATGGATTGAGCATTTACAACAGAATCCTGATGATGATGAGGTCAAAGAAAAGGTTGTTCTGACCTATAAAGATCTTGTAGAATCTATTGCACGTAAGTATTCGAAAAACAGCAGTATACATGAGGATCTTGCACAGGTTGGAATGATTGGATTATTGGCAGCTATTAGAAGGTTTGATGCTAGCTATGGTAAATCATTTGAATCATTTGCAATACCAACGATAATCGGGGAAATCAAACGATTTATTCGAGATAAAACATGGAGTGTTCACGTTCCAAGACGAATTAAGGAGCTTGGGCCAAAAATTAAAAAAGCTATTGATGAATTAACCATTTCAGATCAAAAGTCACCTACAGTACGTGAAATTGCTGCACATCTTGACGTATCCGAGGAAGATATTTTAGAGACGATGGAAATGGGAAAAAGCTATAAAGCCCTGTCCGTCGACCGAAAAGTTGAAGCAGATTCTGATGGGAGTACGGTAGCAATTCTTGACTTAGTGGGTAATGATGAGAATGGTTATGAGAATGTAGACCAGAAACTGTTACTCGAGAAGATTTTGCCGATCCTGACTGAAAGAGAACAGGAAATATTACGCTGCACTTACTTTGATAACTTAAGTCAAAAAGAAACCGGTGAACTGCTTGGAATTTCCCAAATGCATGTGTCAAGATTACAACGGAGGGCACTTCTTAAATTACGTGAGGCCATTCATTCCGAAAGCTCGGAGGTCTTTGATTGAGTGTAACTGGAAAAAGGGTAGAAGTAGGTGTTTACCAAAAAGCAAAAAAAGGAAATTATTATTGTGGTGACAGCTACTTTTATACCGAGACAGAGAATGAGTTCGTATGTGCATTGGCAGATGGTTTGGGAAGTGGAGAATTTGCAAGGGAATCGTCACAGGTAGTCGTTGACATTATAAAAGATAACATTCATGCATCAATTGAACAGATTATTAAAAGGTGCAACGAAAACCTTACCGGAAAACGTGGCGTTGTGATTGGTATTTTAAAAATTGACTTTACCAGCAAACGCTATTCCTTTTCATCGATAGGTAATATTGGTGTGATCACAATATCGCAGGACGGAAAGAAAAAACGCAATATACCGAATGGTGGCTATCTCGCAGGATATCACCGGCCGTTCAAAATTGAAAATGGTAAAGTGGATTCTGTCATGAACTTTATTATGTTCTCGGATGGAGTATCAGATGCAGAGCTTGCACAAAAATACTTTTTGAATAAAAATGTGAATGAGACAATCGCAACGTATGAATTTAAAAACGGCCAGGCAAAAGATGATGACACAACATTAATTGCCATGCGATATACAGGGTAGAGGCAGGATCAGCATAAATATGCTGGTCTTTTTGTATGCACCCAATCGCCTTCGCTTTTCATTGTCCAGCTACGGCTCCTAGAAACTGCCGATATAAGCAATGGACACTTCGAACGCTTAAACCCCTGCGTTCTACGGTCCCTTGCTTATGCGTCTGTTTCTACCCAATCGCCTTCGCTTTTCTTATTCTTTTTTGGTAAAATTGTTTTGTAACTATGGGAGGTTGTAAGGATGTCAGTAGAAATTGATCAGGAAATTATTCAGTGGGTTGCGAAAGAAACTACTGTGAAGACTAACGTGGTAAACACGGTTATTGCATTGATGGAAGAGGGCAATACTGTGCCATTTATCGCACGTTATCGTAAGGAAGTGACTGGTGGTCTTGATGAGGTTCAAATAAAGTCGGTTCAAGATAAATGGCAGTACGCTGTTAACCTGTCCAGCAGAAAAGAAGAAGTAATTCGATTAATTGATGAGCAAGGTAAATTAACGGATGAACTTGAAAAGGAAATAGCAAATGCTACTCAACTACAGCGCGTAGAGGACTTATACCGGCCATACAAGCAAAAGCGCCGCACAAAAGCAACAATCGCTAAAGAAAAAGGGCTGGAGCCACTTGCTGCGTTAATCTGGGAGCAGGATAAAATTATTCTAGAGGCAGAAGCTGAAAAATATCTGTCTGAAGAAAACGAAATACATACGATTGAAGATGCCCTAGCTGGAGCCAATAATATAATTGCAGAATGGATATCTGACGATCCCGAGCACCGTGATTTTATTCGCGAGGAAACCTTTAAAAAAGGTTTAATTGAATCCTCAGTGAAGGATCGTTCTAAAGATGAAAAAGGTGTTTACGAGATGTACTATGACTATGATGAGGCAGTACGTTCTTTGGTATCGCACCGAATACTTGCATTAAACCGCGGGGAAAAAGATGAGGTGTTAAAGGTTACGGTGGAACCACCAACAGAGCGTATTTTGGAATATTTACGAAAGAAAACAATTAAGTCTGCAAGTCAAAATGATGTTGTTGCATTTTTGCAGGAGGTCGTTGACGATAGTTATAAAAGGTTAATTCAGCCATCTATCGCACGGGAGATACGTAATTCACTAACAGAAAAAGCGGAACAACAAGCAATCAAAATCTTTTCCGAAAACTTGAAAAACCTGTTATTACAGCCGCCCCTAAAAGGGAAGACAGTATTAGGAGTTGATCCGGCGTTTCGGACAGGATGTAAGCTTGCTGTTGTTGATGAAACAGGAAGGGTCCACACGGTCAGCGTGATGTATCCAACAGCTCCTAAAAATGATTACGCCGGATCTGAGAAAATTGTACTTGGATATTTGAAAAAATTTGAT